>CAZNYR010000004.1:0-59743 GCA_964577275.1 uncultured Cytophagales bacterium
TAGCAGTTTGAATTTGTTGTGTCGTCAGATTCATATTTTTTTCTTTTCAAAGCAAAACTAAAAATTGTACTGAATAAATGTTAAATATTTATTAACTATTTAGTTTTAAAAATAATCATGTTACAGTTTTTTACAACTTGTTACAAAAAATGTTACACTTAAAATACTGATAATCAGTTAGTTAAGCATGATTTTTTAAAATGTTACAAATGTTACAGTTTTACAGTTGTTACAACGAAAAAAAATTATTATATTATTATTTATTACATACTGTAACCTTTGTAACTTTTGTAACCTCTGTAACTTTTGTAACCTCTGTAACTTTTGTAACTTTTGTAACGCTTATTAAATTAACTAAACTATACATTTAAGCATTATAAAACGGAATTTTGGCGGTTTTAACGCTTTTTCATGCCGTTTTTGCTCAATTTATTGTAACAAAAAAGTGTAAAATAATTGTAACTTGTTACATCTATTCCTCATTTAGTGAATCTTTTGATATATCTGATGAATCTTTTTTGTACTTTTCAATGATACGCTTTACTTGTTGGTGCGATATTCCGACCACTTGAGCAATTTTCCGCAGGCTTAATCCGTCAGTATTTAATTCTATAATTAATTCTTTTTTTGATTGTTTTCGTTCATTTTCATCAATCGTCAAATGATTGCTTTCGTAGTCAAAACATACAAAATAGTATTTTAAACCTTCGTCATATTTTTGTAAATTGCACGTAATCACATTCTTGTAATGAAAAATCTCTTCGGTGCTTCGGCTTTTTGTGTGGATAATATAACGATAATTTGAGTTCTTTGCGCTTTTTCCAATGGCTATCATGCCGTCCGCAAAGTTTGCTAATAGCTTACTGCCAGCCAAATCATTTTGCGTTAAAGGCGTGAATTTGAGGCGTTTAGGCGTATGAGCAATAACCAAAATTGTTAAGTTTTTTTCATGTTTTAGTGTATCCAGTTCCCGCATAATCCGAATTGCGACATTTGCATCAGCCGTGCTTTGCATATTTAGCCAAGTAATGTTATCTAAGATAATCATGTCAGCGGATTCTTGCTCTACATTTTTGCGAATTTCATAAATTACAAAATCTGTAAAATTTGCTTGTCCATAAACTTCACGCAACCCTCTTGAAGGCGTAACTCGCTTAAATGCTTCTTGGCATTCATCCAAATTCAAATCTTGGAAACGCATTTCAAATTGCCGTTCGGACAATTCAAAATCATAATATAACACTTTGAGCTGTTTTTTAGAATTGTTTGACAAGCCATCGATTGTACCGCTTTGAAATTCGTCATAACTTGGATGATTTGTCATGGAAGTTATCACATTTTTATTTTGAGCTACCCCTAAGCCAATTTGCATTGCCAAGACAGATTTGCCTGTCCCAGCATCGCCGTATAAAATAACCAGCTCGCCTTGATGCAATAAATTGCCAAAAAGCGGTGTCAATTCGGGTAGTTCTTTAGCATCAGCTAAAGTTTGAGCAATCGTCCGACTCTTGAAAAGCTCAATTTTAATAGGATTTTTATTATCTTGCATTTGTTACGGAATCTATAAGTTTTGAAAAAAAATTTAATTTTATTTAAGCCGCCCAAACCCCTATTTGAGCGGTTTTTTTGTTTGTTGTGTTATTTTGAGCCTCCTTTTTTCTTTTTTTGAACTTTTTTTCCAGTTCTTTTTTCCCAGTTTTCGATTCGACAGGCATCGCTGCAATATTTTTGATTCCAATGTCGATAAACGTACACTGCCTGACAATTTTTGCAAATCCTATTGCCATCGTTTACGTTTTTCGTTAGACTTTTTTCGTCAGACGTTTCTCGTTGGGAAATATGATTTTCTTCGTTTTTGGTATCGTCAAAGGTGTTTTTTTGTTCAGCTCGCTTAAATTGAAAACCAAATTTTTGGGGTGCATTTTGGCTTTGCAAAGGCTGGAATTGAACAGGTTGCCCGCCTTGAATTTGATTTAAAAGGACTTGAATTGCCAAACTTTCGAGGGTAATTTTGTCTGGCGATTCAATTTTTAATGGTTCAGTCGTTTTGACTTTGTTAAAATTTCGGTTTTCAGTTTTGATTTGCCTCTCAAAAAGATATTCAAGATAGTAAGCAATTAAAAAAAGAACCTCCAAAACAAAAACGCCAACACCGCCCAAAAACCCTTTTTTTGAGTTGCTATCAAAATCATTTGCAATTTTGGTTTTTACATCGATTTTAATCGTATTTTGTTTCTCTTCTAACTTGCTCAAAATCTCCATTTTTTGCGCTTGTAATGGAGCTAAATCTTTCTGAGCGTGATACCTTACCCATTTTTTGAATCGGACAATCTGCTTTTATTTTCTAAAATAGCACTATCCAGCACAGAAATTTGGTCAAGATACTGAAAGCGAATAGAGTCTGTATAATGTTTTCCTTCTGATTCTATTTTTTTCGATTTGTCTAAATTTTTAATTGTAAGCAAGTACGACCCTGCACTTGACAAGGCGACAGAAAACAAAAAAGTAAAGATTAATAAAAATACAAATGATTGATTTTGTATTTCAAAAACCTCTTTTGATGCCAAAACTTTAACTTTTTCTGAAAATATAGCAACTAAGCAGATTGACAAGAACATACTGAAAAATGTGATATTATAGCTATTGTCCGAAGCATAAAGCCCAACAAGGTAGGCAGTCGCAAATGCCAAAAAAACAGACAAAAAAGGGTATATTTTTCTAAAATTTTCTAAAATAGTTATTATGTCGCCTTTTCGTTCTGCAACCGATTTAGCTTGTAATTTTTCTTCTGAACGCTCATAAAACCGCGACACTTTAACAGTATCCTGCACTGAATTGTACAGATTTTTAGGATGGCATTCACTATGCTGTTTTACCTTGCTAATCGAAACTTTTTGCGTATTTTCGCCGTTTTGCCTTTGGGTGTTAATACCCAAATTTTTAAATATTTTTTTCATTTCAATATTTTTTAAATTGTTGAAAATGAACCGCTTGACCGAATTTCAGGCGGTTTTTTTGTTGATTAATTTTTGCGTTTCAGATTTGATTCGTTTGCGTTGGATGCGTGCATAAACCGACTGCGTAACCTCTGTATTGATATGTCCTAACATTTTGGCAACCACCTCCAGAGAAATTCCTTTTTCGTTCAGCCATATCATGGCAGATGTATGACGAGCGACATGGGTAGTAATTTTTTTTTCAACTCCTATAATTTCAGCGACTTCCTTGATGTACTTATTATACTTTTGGTTGCTAATCAAAGGCAGCTTATCTTGATATTTGCATAAAATTTGACGAGCTTCATCAAAAAAGGGCAGTTCGGCAAAATTTCCGCTTTTATCCCTCTTTTTAACAATCCACTCAGTGCCATCTAAATCTTTGAAAACGTGCGTTTTAACATCAAAACTTGCTAAATCTGTGTACGCAAATCCAGTGAAGCACTGGAAAAGAAATAAATCGCAAATACGCTGCAAATGAAGGCTTTGCAATTTTGCATTTTCAAATAATTGCAGCTCGTGAGGCTCTAAAAAAACTGGATTAGGTTTTTCTTTTGTAGGATATTCAAAAGCATCCAAAATGTTATATTCAATCAACTTTTTACGTCTTGCATAATCAATAATGCGTGCCAAAAATTGAACATTTCTTATGCAATAGTTTACCCTAAATTTGCGTGCATATCGAAGATAATCATAGTATTTTTGTGCAGTTTCTACCGTGATTTCCGACAATGTTAAAGAAGTATTATTATCATACTCCAAATAATCTCTAAAATTACGTTTTCTGGTTTTGTAGCTTAAAAATGTTCTGATTGCTAAGTCTTTACCTATTTTTTTTTCGCTTTCTTGGATGAAACTGTTGTAAAGACTTAAAACCAGTGTTTCATTTTCTCCTTTCAAAAATTCGTCTTGTAACATTTTGGCAGTCAATGCTTTATGTTTTTGTTTCAAGACAGCAAAAAAATTACGCAGGTTACTTTTCCAATCATCAATTTGCGCCAAAATTTCAGCGTTTTTGATAATGCGTTTTTTAGTTAAATCATTATCCGAAACCGTAATTCGTGTCGAAAACCCTCTTGTCTTAGTTTTACCAACTTTTGGAACTAAATAAATAGTAAATGTCCCGTCTGAATTTGGGCGTAAATAATTTTTAATAATTAATGTATTGTTCATTTCTTTTGCTGGTTTTTGGTTAGTAAATCTTTTGCACTAAACCCAAAATAATTGGCAATACTTTCCATCTCGTCAATTGTTGGCTGTTTTTCATTTCTAAAAATTTGCCAAAATCTTTTGCGTCCGATTCCTATTTTTTTGTAGAACTCTTGCTCTGGTTTGAAAGGAAAATTTGGACGACTCATCTCTTCAATGACTTGTTTTAATTCGTTCATAAACTTTGTATTTTAAATTATAAAATTTCTTATTTGGTAGTTTAACGATGCTAAAATATGTTTTGTTCTGGTATAAAGCAAATAAAAACATATTTTATATGTTTTTATTTGCATATCACGCTTTTAATTTGTATGTAAATCGTTGATTATTAATTCATTAGAAAATTTGTACTTTTACATTGAAAACAGATTAAAGCAACATGGATTTTGTATATAAAAAAATAAGGGAGTTAAGAATTGTAAAAAAATTGACGCAAAGCGAAGTTGCAAAAGCAATGGGGATGACCACACAAGGGTATCAAAATATAGAAAGTGGGAGGAATAATATATCCTTGAATCGGCTTGAACAAGTAGCACAAGTTTTAGGCGTTTCTTATTTTGAGTTATTAGGAGCTAATTCAGATTGTTCTGCATTGGAAAAGAAAAATAATGATTTGAAAGAGCAGAATGATATATTACAGCAACATTTATCGGACTCGCATAATGCGTATAATATTTTGAGAGGAATAATTAATCATTTGTATAGTTCACATGAAATGACATTTCAAAGATTAGAATTTGCAATTAGATTACTGAAAGATATTGATGATGACATTATCGAACGTGTCTATCATAATATAGCTGAACAATCAGAAAACCCTGAAAGATGGAAACAACAATTACCCATTTCATACTTGACTCAAATTCTTGAAACGAGTCGTTTTACGTTGGCACAATATAAAAATCTTATGAATGCTCCTACCACACCAAACCCAACGGAGAGCAAATTAGGTGAGGTCTATAAAACACAAAATATAACACAGTAAAAAAAAATGAACACAGTAGCAAAAACGGTGTTTAGAGGGAAATAAATAAGGTTTCAATTTGGTAAAAGGAAAAAAACAAATGTTCAAACCATGCAATTTTATACACGATTTGAACACAGCAAGAAAATAGAAAGACGTAATGTATTGGTAATCAATGAATGACTGGATAAGATTCGAGTCCTCCCGTGCGCACAATATATCGTTAAAACACTGAAAATCAACAAGTTATCTACATTTTTCCCACGTTTTCGTTTTCGCTACCTTTTTCGACAAACACTATTTTAATCCGATTTTTTTATTCACGCAAAAGCATTTCTGTCTTTTGATTTTTTTTTCGTGAGAAATCCTCGTCCGCATTTATGTGCATAAAATATCATTTTAACCCCTGATTTACATTTGTAATATCTTGATTTTCAGGGGATTAAATCTCTAAAATTTACTTGAAATGCGGACGCACAAACCCCGTAATTCCTCGACTTTTGAGCAATTCCAATGACTTTTGGGCGGATTCCTTATCGGCATATTCTCCCGTAACGACCCGATAATAACGCACTCCTTTTGACCATCCCGACTGCACATAAAACTGTCGATTATATTTGGCGGTCATTTCTTGGGCAACGACAATGGACTTTTCGACCTCACCAAATCCCGCCACCTGAATGGCATATCCTTTCAGATGAATGATTTTGCCTTCTGGTGTATAAAGATTGATTTCCTTGAATTTTTCGGCAATCGCCGATGAATTGCCTGAAGCTGGTACTACATTTTGCGTTTTTATCTCATTTTTTGGGGAGATAGGTTCGTTTTGTACGTGCTGGTCGTATTGTCCATTTGCCGAGCGTGGGACATTCAATTTCAATACCACGACCTGCACATAAACCGAAGCCACCGAATCAGTAAGCATTCCCAGTTTTTGGGCAACGGCGTGCGTAACATCCAAAATACGGCGGTTGCTGTAAGGGCGGTCATTAATTCGGATAATGACCGATTTTTGATTATCCAGATTTGTGATGCGTGCCAGTGCGCCAAACGGTATCAAAGGATGCCCGCCTTCCATGGCATTCATATTAAATTTTTCGCCACTTCGTGTGAGTGCGCCCCCCCGGTCATTGATAAAATAGGAACATCGCCCATTATCGACATAGCCGATTTGTGAAGGTAATTTTTGGGCATAAAGTGCAACAAAACAAAAATAGAAGACCAAACATAGACCTGTTATTTTTTTCATAAGATTTAAAGATTAAAAAAGATTCGGTTAAAAAATAGTCGAAATGACATAGTTTTTTTGCGTTTTTATATATTTGCCGATACAAATGGTGTCTTGAAAATACAAGATTCTCTGATTTTTCGCAAAACGCTTCGTATATCAACGCCAAATTTGCGAAAAATTGAGCGATTTTAGTGTTTTGGCATCCTAAAAAGGCTAATTTCCGGATAAACAAACGTTTAGTAATTGTGGAAGAAACAAAGGATTCACGGAGAGAAGAAATCTACTCCAAACGGGTAAGGGCAGGAAAACGAACGTATTTTTTTGACATTAAGTCCACACGTTCCAATGATTATTACTTGACCATTACCGAGAGTAAAAAACGTTATACCGATGACGGACATTACTACGAAAAACACAAGATTTTTTTGTACAAGGAAGATTTTAATAAATTCGTAGAAGCATTGAACGAGGCGGTCGAACACGTCAAAGACGAATTAATGCCTGATTTTGATTTTACGCAATTTGACCATTCCGAAGAGGACATCGAAGCACAACAAAACGACCCTCCCGAAAATCTTGCCGAAAACCTTGAGGAGTCTGTTGATACCGAACTCAAATGGGACTAAAAAAACCAGCTCAAAACACGAGCTTATCCATGCAAGCCCTTGTAAATCAAGTATTTATAAGGGTTTTCTCAAAAAAAGATTTGACCAAAAATCATGTACACTTACGATTTTAGATACCGTGTGCCGTATGCTGATACCGACCAAATGGGCATCGTATATCACGGAAATTATGCCAAATATTACGAAATGTCCCGCACCGATGCCATTCGGAAATTGGGGTTACACTACAAAAAACTCGAAGAAAAAGGATTTATGTTGCCCATTCTGGAGATTCATTCCCAATTTTTAGCACCCGCCTTTTATGATGAAGAACTAACGATTCGGTCTTTGATGAAGGAAATGCCATTGGTCAAATGGAAAGTCGAAGCCCAAATTTATAACGAGGCAAATACCCTGATTCATAAGGCGGAAGTAACACTCGTATTCATGGATAAAATATCGCGCCGTGCCTGCCGTGCGCCTGAAGAGGTCTTGGAAATCATGCGTCCGTTTTTTGCCTAAAACTATCACGGAATTTACGAATTAAAAGATTTTATCTTGTTGATAATCAACAAGATAAAATCTTTTCTAAGCCCGATTTATTTTTGCTCGCTTGCCAATAAATTAAGATGCGCTTGGAGTTCTAACACTCTATTTTTGACCAAGTTGCCTTTTGCCGATGCAATCACAGGCATCCAGATACTTCCTCGACTGCCATAAAACTTTTCATTCATCTTAAATTGCAAATCGCGGTATCTAACCCAAGCCACCTGCTGCTCGATAAGCATTTGCCGTTCTTGGTCGGTTACTTGGCTCATCAATTCGTCATACACACGGTCAAGCTCATCATTCCACTTTCGGTAACGTTCCAATTCACACTCAATGACACCAAAAGAGGAGGTATTTAATTCCAAACATTTATGCAACGCCGAATCAATCGGATGCAATGCCTGCGCCTCGGATTGTGCCGATAAATTAATCGAAAATCCTATCAAAGCAAAGGCTAAAAAAAGTATTTTTTTCATATTTTCAGGGATTTAAAAAGCCTAAAGATAGTATTTGTGCCTCTGAAATCATAATTTTGCCTCAAAACAAAAAGGATGCGTCCACTAAACTTGCCTCATATTTCGCCCAAACTTCGCCGACAAGATGCCAAACTATACATCTTTGATATCATCCGCAAAAAATTTGTCCGACTTACGCCCGAAGAGTGGGTGCGCCAACATTTTATACATTATCTCATTGATAATCAATATCCTAAAAGTTTATTTGCCATCGAAAAGGGCATCAAATACAATCAACGCCAAAAGCGCACGGACATTTTGGTTTTGGGACGAGATGGAAAACCTTTTTTGTTGGTCGAATGCAAAGCCCCCACAGCACCCATTAATCAACATACATGGCATCAGATGAGTATATATCATTACAATATAAAGTCAGAAAATATTGCGCTAACCAATGGAATGACCACCATTTATGCCCAGATTACGCATGGAAAAATTAGTTTCTTGAACAAACTTCCTGTGTTTCCGCTTGGATAACACATCATTCATAATGATACGTAAATCAAGATAAAAACTCATTTTGAATCACAATTTATGCTGTAATACAGATAATAAAACATACAATAGGATAATCAACGGAATTGCCGAAAACTGAAGAAAAATTAGTAATAGGATAGAAATGCCTATCAATAGAAAACGATATTCGTTGTTTTTCCATCGAAATGCCTTGAATTTGAGGGCAATCAGCGGTAATTCTGCCACCAATAAAGCCGACATCACGACCGCAATTCCGACCAATACGGGCAACTGACGCAACCACGCCGTTACTTGCGGATGTTGCTCAAAAATAAAAGGCAATGCCCCAATAAACAAGGCATTCGCCGGAGTAGGAAGTCCAATAAAACTATCGGTTTGGCGAGTATCAATATTGAATTTGGCAAGGCGTAATCCCGAAAAAATGGCGACCAACAAAGCGGCATAACTCCACTGATTATCAAGGGGTTGAATCAGTTGAAATAAAATAAAACTGGGCAATACGCCAAAGCTCACCATATCCGCCAGCGAGTCGAGTTCTTTGCCCATATCGCCTGATACTTTGAAGGCTCTTGCCGCAAAACCATCAAAAAAATCAAACATCGCCCCGGCTGCCATCCAATAAACTGCCTGCTGTAAATTGCCCTCGAAACATTGAATAATTCCCAGACAACCACATAAAATATTACCGCTCGTGAGCGCATTCGGAATGTATTTTTTCATGTTTGAATTCTTGATTTGAAAATTCGTGCAGTCAAGATATGGATTTTTCACAAAAAATATGGGCTTTGCTCTAAGCATGATTTAGGTCATTTTTTCCCTATCCTGTTTGATTCAATTTTGTGGTATCATGAGCATTGTACGCCATAATTTTGAAAGACAATTCCAAGTCAAGCGGGGCTATTTGGACTAATTCTAAATTATAACAAAGTACCCTTTAAACTTCAAATAAACATCACCGAACGTTAAATTTGCACAAAAAATCCAATGAACTTGAAGGCACTCGGCATATCGTATAAGAACGCCCCGGTCGAAATTCGGGAACTGACAGCACTGGACGAGGCTACGGCTCGCCGATTGATGGTCAATCTAAAAAATGTACTGGGAATCAATGAGTTATTGATTGTTTCGACCTGCAATCGTACCGAAATTTATTATCAACACCCTGACGATAAATTTGCCGAAATCATTTCGATGTTGGCTATCGAAAAGGGAATTTTGGATAAAATTGACCTCCTCAAAACCTACTTCAAGTCCTACGACCAAGCGGAGAGCATCCGACATTTGTTTCGGGTTTCGATGGGACTGGAATCGCAAGTCGTGGGCGATTTGCAAATCAGCAATCAAGTCAAACGTGCCTATCAATGGGCGGCGGACGAAGGATTGGCAGGTGCGTTTTTGCATCGTTTGATGCACACGATTTTTTTTACGAACAAAAAAGTCGTGCAACAAACCGCATTCCGAGATGGTGCGGCTTCGGTTTCGTATGCGGCGGTCGAAATGTTACAAGAATTTGCCCAGACGATTATTGAGCCACGCATTTTGATTGTGGGTGTGGGCGAAATTGGGCGAGATGTCGTCAAAAATTTGTCCGAAACGGAACTCAAAAACATCACGATAATCAATCGAACGCAAGCCAAAGCTGAACAATTAGCCCAAAATTATGGCTATCAAGTACGCCCTTTTGAGGAACTCTGGAAAGCCATTGCGGAGGCTGATGTGGTCGTCAGTTCGGTGGCAAGCCCTGAACCGCTCTTGACAAAAACGAAATTATCTTCCCTTAAAGACCTGAATTTCAAGTATTTATTTGACCTTTCGATACCTCGAAGCATCGAACCCGAAATCGAAGAGATTGCGGGCGTTTTGTTGTATAACGTGGACACAATTAATAATCAAGCCAATGAAGTATTAGAAAGACGCAAACAAGCCGTTCCTCAAGTTGAAGCCCTCATCGAAGAAGCAATTTATGAGTTTAATGATTGGAGCAAAGAAATGTTAGTTTCGCCTGTGATTCATAAATTCAAAAATGCCTTAGAAAATATCCGTCAAGAAGAAGTTGCTCGCTACACCAAAAGCCTGAATACCAAAGAGTTAGAGAATATAGAAAAAATCACTAAAAATATCATTCAGAAAATTGTAAAATTGCCCGTTCTGGAATTAAAATCAGCCTGCAAACGAGGCGAAGCCGATACGTTGGTCGGTGTGCTGAACGAATTATTTAATCTCGAAAGTCAGGCAGAAATCATCAAGCGATGAAATTTATCCTCTATCAAATATTCTATTTTATTGATTATCAGAAAGATATGACCAAATCAAACGATTAATTTGACAAATTAGATTTGATAAAATGAGGCAAAAATCGCCTTAGATTTCCTGAAACAATGTCCGTGCTTCGCTTGTTTTTGTGGTAATAATTTTGTAATATTAACATCCGAATCTAAGTCATTTTTACGGACAAAAACACAAAATGAAAGATAAAAACACCTTCAGGAACTTACGATATTTGATTGGACTTTTATTTTTTTTATTGCTTGATTATCAGGAAGTTAAGGCGCAATTTATTCAAAATAAATATGGGAAAAATCGTGTCCAATACAAGCAATTTGATTGGAAATATATTTCCTCACGCAATTTTGATATTTATTTTTATGACGGAGGCTATCAGACCGCCCAACTGACGGCAGAATATGCGGAGGCAGATTTTCCGAAAGTCATTGATTTGGTCGGATTTTCGCCGTATTCCAAGATTCAAATTTTTGTATATAATTCGATTACTGACCTTCAACAAAGTAATATTGGCGTTAATGACCAAGATTTTGCGATTGGCGGACAAACCGAATTCATCAAATCTGAAATTGAGGTGGCATTTTCGGGCATCAAAAATCATTATCGCCAAGAACTCAAACGCGAAATCGCCGAGATTTTGATTTCGGAAATGATGTACGGTGGCAACTGGCGGGATGTTTTGCAAAATTCCTATCTGCTCAATTTGCCTGAATGGTTTATGGCGGGCGCAGCAGAATACGCCTCCAAAGGCTGGGATGAGCAAATGGATGATTTTATGCGGGATATATTTTTGCATCGAAAAGTCAAAAAATTAGATGCGCTCAAAGGCAATGATGCGGTTTATATTGGGCAGTCGATTTGGAATTTTATTGCCAAAGAATACGGCACGGCAAATATTGCGGGCATCCTGAACCTAACTCGGATTGTTAAAAATGAAGAAAGTGGCATCCAAAATACGCTGGGACTATCTTACGGGCGTTTTATGCGAAATTGGGCGGAGTTTTATCGCAAACAATACGAACAAGACCTGGATAAATATTCCGAAATTCAAGACCAAAATCGCATCCAAAAAAACGATAAAGACTATATTTATCATTCGGTAAAACTAAGTCCAGACGGAAACTATTTGGCATATTCCGAAAATTTTAAAGGTAGTTATACCCTGAAAATCAAGAACTTAAAAAATGGAAAAACCCGAAAAATTCTCAAAGGAGGGTATAAAATCATTAACCAAGATATTGATTATCGGATTCCTATTTTTGAGTGGAAAAATGCCAAAGAACTGCTCGTGATTCATGCCATAAATGGCAAACATTTTTTGAGAACGTATCATCTCGAAACCAAGGAAAAAAGTCGCACGCCCATCGGAAATTTTGCCCATATTTTGAGTTTTGATGTATCAGAAAATGGCGAAAAATTGGTGCTAAGTGCCGAGAAAAATGGGCAATGCGATTTGTATTTTTATCACCTCAACACGAACCGATTAGAAGCCATCACCGATGATATTTATGATGAAATTACGCCCGCTTTTATGAAGGGTTCGAGCCAAATTGTGTACAGCTCCAATCGGCTGGATGAAAATGATAATTTGCATATTCCCGAACGATTTAATTTGTTTATTTATGATACAGAAAGCACTGAAGTTGAGCGCATTACGAATACACTTTCGCATGATTCCGAGCCTGTTTCGGTATCAGAAAAAAGCATCATTTTCAAGAGTAATATTCGGGGCATCACGCACCTTTATCACTATAATCAAGAGAAAAAAACGACCGTACAGATTTCGGCATATTTACAAAATATCAAGACTTTTGATTGGGTCAAAAACCGACCTGCGTATGTACTATTTTATCGGGGCAAAGAACATATTTTTTATGACCCAGCCTATGACATTACGCAGACCAAATTTACGCCACAAACCATCCAGAAGATTTTGGCAGACCGATATTTGATAGCTCAAAGCAAACGCATTACTCCAGATGGAAACGACCCAAAAAGTCAGAAAAACACCGAAAAACCCCATCGCAAGGGTTCAAAAAATGGCTATGAATTTGAAATTATTGAAAATATCCTCAATCAGGATAAAAAAACAGGGCAGGCTTCAGATACACCCCTACCTTACCAAAGTCGGTTTGGCATTGATAATGTGATTTGGTCATTGACCATCGACCCGCTCCGTAATTTGGGATTGGTTTTAGAAACCAGCATGACCGATGTCCTTGAAAATCACAAACTTAACATCGGGGCATTTAATCTGATGAATTTTCAGAATTTTACCTATTTCATTGAATATGAATACCTTAAAAATCGTCTGGATTATCGAATTCGGATGGATAGGATTACGCTGATGCAAGGCAATTCGCCTAATTTTTATTTTACGCACAATTACGCCCTGAACAAATTGCAGGGAGCGGTTTCGATTCCGTTGAATATTACCACCCGATTTACGGCATCGCCTTTCTTGGCTTCGACCACATTTAATCCCAGCAGCAATATCGACCCACAGGTGCAAAGTATTCCTTCGGCGAATATTTATTACATGGGGTTTAACCTCAAATTTGTGTATGATAATAGTTTAGTTACTGGAATTAATATGTCGGATGGCTTCAAAATTCGGGTCAATTATGAGAACTATGTCGGACTCAATAATCGGAGCAAAAGTTTTGGGAATATTAATATTGACGCACGTTATTACAAAAAATTAGGAAAAGCCATAACGTTCGCAAGCCGAATGGCTTACGGACGATTTTTGGGACGTGCAAAGAAAAATTTTAGGCTGGGCGGCGTAAATAATTGGGCATTTTATCAGACCGATGCGCCAAAAGGCGACCCCTATCAAATCGACCCCGATGCCCCCGAACAGGATTATTCTGATTTACTATTTGTGCAGTATGTTACCAACTTGAGAGGCTTCAATTATAACAAATTATTCGGAAATAATTACATCTTATGGAATGCGGAGTTTCGGATACCATTATTAAAATATTTCTATAAAAGCTCCATAACATCCAATTTTTTCCGCAACCTTCAGTTAGTGGCTTTTGCGGATGCTGGAGCGGCTTGGACAGGACTAAGTCCATTCAAACGAGAAAATGCGCTCAATACTTTTGAGGGCAGCGAGGGTCCATTTTCGTATCGGGTAGCCACCTTCAAAAACCCATTCTTGGCAGGTACAGGATTTGGCGCACGCACCATTGTTTTGGGATATTATGTCAAACTGGATGTGGCGTGGAGCATCGAAGATAAAACCATTCCCGTCAATGGACCTCGATATTATTTATCTTTGGGGTATGATTTTTAGGGTAAATTCACAAAATTTTCGTAAAAAAATGCCCGTGGCATTTCAAAAATACCACGAGCATTATAATTTTGTGTGAATCTTTATTTTTCTTCGTCTTCGATGCCGTGTGTCAGTTTTTTAAGTTTTTTGAAAAATACCAACAACAATATGCCAAAACCCACCGCAAAAACGGCAATCATCGTAAACGTTTTAAGTTCCATTTTGGACTGCATTTCTTCGACAATCAAAACGCCTTTATATTCTTGAGTATCAATATTTTGCGTAAAATTAATGGTTACGTGAAGTGGCGTTTCTGAAATGTCTTTGATGGTTTCTTGTAATAACGTATGGTTATTGATTTGCAACCAAGCAGTAATCTCTTTTTGCGAAGCTAACTCCTTGAATATCAATGTTTCTCCTTCAATTATTAGATTTGTTCTGAAGGTCATATCTTTACCTTCTTCGTAGGCAGTTGCCAAATCGGTAAACGACTGTAAATCAGTTTTTTGAGCGATTAAATTGACTTCAATCGGTTCTGTTCGTGAAGATTCTCCGATGAACCCTGCTAACTTATTTCCGAATCCTGTGGCAGCAAAATACAAGCCCATCATTAATGAGGCATACTTGACGGGAGCTAATTTGGTAATAAAAGAAAGTGCCACAGGCGAGGCGCATAATTCGCCGATAGTATGTAAGAAATATGCCAAAATAAGCCAAAATAAACTTGCTTTGGTGTAAGGTTCGCCCGCCTGAACCGAAGCGGCGGTCATCGCCAAAAAACCGAATCCCATAATAATCGTGCCAATAGCCATTTTGAGCAATGAAGAGGTTTCGTTGCCCATTTTTTTACGATTTGCCCAAAAAGCGGCAACTACGCCCCCAAAAAGCATGATAAACAAAGCATTTACCGACTGAAACACGCTGGCGGGAATCTCAAATCCCCCGACCACACGATTAATTTTATCTTTGGTATAAATATTCATCAGACCGCCTGCCTGCTCAAAACATCCCCAAAACACAATAATAATTAGAAATGAAATTAACAAAACGACCACGCGGTCTTTTTCTTGAGGAGTCAGCGACTTGCTTTTGTTCGAGCCTTCACCTGTTTCCTTGAGGACTAAGTCGCCTACGCCTTTGAGGTATTTTTGTCCATAAACGAAAATAATTTGCCCCAAAATCATCCCGATTCCTGCCAATCCGAAACCATAATGCCAGCCGATTTTTTCGCCTACATAGCCCACAATCAGTGCCGAAATAAACGCCCCAACGTTGATGCCGATATAAAAAATAGTAAAGCCTTGGTCGCGCCTGACATCGCCCTGTTTATACAATCCGCCGACCATCGTAGAAATATTCGGTTTGAGTCCGCCAACACCTAACACAATGAGAATCAGTCCAGTATAAAAAGACCAACTATTTTCAATCGCTAAAATACCATGCCCCAAACAAAGCAAAAGTCCGCCCAACATGACGGTTTTTTTCTGCCCCAACAGATTATCAGCAATCCATCCTCCGGGAATGCCCATGACATAAACCATCATGGTATAAGTTCCGTAAAGTGCCAATGCCTCCGCCTGCGCCCAGCCTAAGCCACCCTCATCGACCGAAGAAACGATATAAAGTACCAAAATCGCACGCATTCCATAATAACTGAAACGCTCCCACATTTCGGTAAAAAATAAAATCGCCAAGCCAGTCGGATGCCCAAAAAAAGAAGTGTTTTGTTCTGAAGTCATGTGTTGTTTAAATTGGTTAGGTAAAAAAATACGTTAGTTCTTGAAATGATAAAAAAATTGCTTGACAAACTTATAAAAAAGTTCGTGAAAATGTAAGTTTTTGGATAAAATGTCATTAAATCAGTACGATATTTTTATCAAAAATCGCACGCATCTAAGTTTGTGAAGAAAACACAAACCACTAACTTTGCGAATTGCGGTCATTATCATCTAAACCATCAAGACCATGAACCATCAAATAAAAATTGTACTTTTCGGATATTTACTTTTTGGATTTTCGTACTCGATTTGGGCGCAGGACATCCCACTGGAGCAATATTCCAGCCTCCGAAAACAAGCCATCAATGACATTGCTATCGACTCCCAAAATCAGATATGGATTGCGACAGCCAACGGCTTGCTCAAACTCGAAAAAGATAGCTTCCAACGCTTCGACCCCGCCAGTCAATCCGATACATATACCCAGCGCAATGTCAGTTGTATTCGGTTCGCTCGGAACAAAACAATTTGGCTCGGAACATACCAAAGTGTTATCCTAAAAATAGATTCGACAGGAAAGTTTAACTATTTCGATTTCAGCAATTTAGGTACTACTTTAATCACCAGTATTACCGAAGATACGGACGGAAAAATATGGGCTGGCACTTCGGGGAAAGGGGTTTTTACGGTCGATTTATTAAACGGAAAAAGTCATTATTCGACCGAAAATTCTAAGATTGCCAGCAATCGAATTTTTGCCATTCATGCCGATAAATTTGGCAATAAATGGGTCGGCACTTCACATGGATTATGCCGAATTCAGAATAATGAAAAATGGGAAACTTACAAAATTGATGGGCAAATTACGGCAATTAAAGAGTTCCAAAATTCGCTCTGGGTCATTGCCGTAAATGACGAAGGTTCGGAGCTTTGGAAATATGAAAATTTTGAGAAATGGACTAAATTAGATGTTCCCGCCACTATCCGAAAAACCCGAATCATGGATTTTGATGCCGATAGCTATGGCAAAATGGCATTCGTTTCGGACAAGGTCGTAATTTCGGATAATGGACAAGTCAAAACTTATGCCTCAAACAATGGATTTATGAGCGAATCAGGATTATGTATTGCGATTGATTATCAGGGAGTTATATGGATTGGTACGGAAGGAAAAGGACTTTTTCATACGTCCAAAAATAGTCTTAGGGTGTTGCCCAAGGAACTCGATGATGTCTTTACTACCGATTCGATTGAGAAATTTATCGAAATGCCCGTGCGTTTACCGATTGAATTTAATCAAGGAAGTGCCGAACTTCTGATTACGTCCGAACCTGAATTGGAGCGCGTGGCGCAACTTTTACGGAAATTTCCAGATTTAAAATTGCGTTTGGCAGGACACACCGACAATATCGGAAACCCTCAAAAAAATCTGCAACTCTCTGAACGGCGGGCAGTGGCAATCAAAGGATATTTGGTACAACAAAAGGATATTTCCGCCGAACGCATCTCCTGCGTGGGGTATGGCGGGCAACGACCTATCGCCGATAATGCACAGGAAATCACGCGCCAAAAAAATCGGCGAGTAGAAATGATTTTGTTTAAATAAATTTATATCTTATTGATTATCAAATTGTTAGTAAAATATTTGAGAAACTGATATTTTCGCCGTATCTTTAAAAGTGAAATCGAATTTGATGTTTTTTTGTCGCTGGGCAAGTTTCATATTTTAAACTAAAAATCGCTTTAACTTTATGATTATCAAATAGTTCTATTATTTCAATACGATTTACTTATTTCATCTTTTAAACATAAAATACAAATGGATTTAGCAAATATGATGGGCAAAATCAAGGATATGCAAAGCAAAATGGAGGAGGCGCAAGCCAGCCTGGTGCATATCACTGCCGAAGCCGAAGCGGGGGCAGGACTGGTCAAAGTACAGGTCAATGGACAAAAAAAATTGATTAAACTTGAGATTGACCCTGACCTCGCCAAGCCCGATGACTTGGAAATGCTCCAAGATTTGGTCATTGCCGCAACGAACAAAGCCCTCGAAGACGTACACGAAAAATGCCAAACGCATATGCAAAAACAAACCGAGAGTTTCATTCCTAATATTCCCGGATTAGACCTCGGAAGCCTCAAATAAAAACACGTTTTCCCTCAAATTTTATGTTAATTTGGGGGATTTTTTGTTTGATATTACCCCACCGAAATTGCCATAATCGTAATGTCATCTCGTTGCTCTTCATCGCCCTGATGCGCCCGAAGTACCGAAAGTATTTCCTGCTCCTGTTGGGCTAAAGGCAAGGGCGCAACCTGCCGAATCAATCGTTCAAAATTGACCCTTCCGTACTTATGCCGTCTGGGATTATTTTGGTCAATAAAACCATCCGAAAATAAATATAACGTTCCCTTTTTCAGAGATAACCTATTGGTTGTGAAAGACTTATTAATATTTTGTATTCCTCCGACAGACCGCCTATCACCTTTAATAATTTCCAAATTTTGATGCTGATAGACCAACAAATTTTGTTTTGCACCCGTAAACTGAATTTCGGTTTCACCATTTTCTAAGATTTCCAATCGGCACAAACAGACATCCATACCATCCCGATTTTTGCCTTCTTCCTGCCCTAAGGCTTGGATAATTTCATCATGTAAATGTGTCATAATTTGAGCCGTATCATACACTCGGCGTTCTCCGATAATTTTGTTCAGTTGTGCATATCCAATCATGGACATAAAAGCACCAGGAACGCCATGTCCCGTGCAGTCTGCAACGGCAATAAAACGGTAATTATCAGCTTTGGCACGCCAATAAAAATCACCCGAAACCATATCCTTAGGCAAATAAATGATAAAATAATCCTCAACTACTTCGTACAATTTACGGGAATTGGGCAAAATGGCACGCTGAATCGTTTGGGCATACCGAATGCTGGCGTTAATCTTGGTACTTTGGTTGGTAATAATGGCATTTTGTTTGCCAAGTTCATCATTGGTTTGCTTTAAATCCTGATTTTGTTTGGCAATAAAATCGCGCTGAGCCAAAATTTCTTCCTGATTCTGGTGTAATTCTTCGTTTTGGGTTTCGATTTCTTTTCGGCTGGCTTCGATTTGGTCATTTTTTTGGGCTAATTGTCGGTTGGTGCGTCTTGAGTTCAAAAATCCTATCAAAATTAACATCAACAAAATTGCCCCCAATACCAACAATGCCATGCCATAATATCGAATGGATTTTTCCTGTTCAAGCTGTTTGGCTTGTGCGACTTGTAATGTTTTGGAGGCTCGTAATTCCTTGCTTTTTTGTTGGGTCTGGATGCGTTGTTTTTCGGCAATTAATTTTTGTTTGGAGGCTTCTTGTCGTTGATTTTCAGCTTCTTGCTTTTGGCGGTCGGTGCGTAATTTCTGTTCGGCAAGTTCTAATAATTGGCTCACTTTTTCGCGTTCGAGTTGTGCATTGGTGAGGCGTTCTTTTTCGAGTTCGCGCTCTTGGGACAATAATTTAAGGTCATTTTCTCGTTTTTCGGCTTCGATTCTCAGGCGTTTGAGTTCGGAGGCTTGTTGTTCCCGATGAGCAACCGAAACCTTCAAATCGCTTTCTTTTTTTTGGGTTTGCTCCCGAATTTCGGCTAATTCCTGATACAAACGGCTCGCCGCATTTTGGAGGCTATCATCGAGTTGTTCATAAAGTTTATCGTATTTTTGATAATCCCGAAAATCCTCATTTTTGCGATGCAATTCCGCTAAAATTTTATAACTATCGCGTAATTGCTTGGGCGATTTGGCTTGTTGCGCCACCTCAACACTTTTGTTCAATAGGTCAAAAGCTCGCGTTGGATTTTGAGCTAAATACGCATTGATGCCCATATAGGCGTACAGTTCGGCAAGTTCCGCCGAGCTGGATTTGGGAAATAATTGCAGAGCTTCCTCAAAATAACTTTCGGCTTGGGTATATTGATTATTTTGCGTTGCTAAAACCCCCAGATTCAGGTAAATAGGTGCGGCACGTCTTGGATTAATTAGGCGATATAACGCTACGGATTGATTAAAATAACGACTGGCTTGCTCGGAATTGCCCTGTTTTTCGGCTAAAAACCCCGCATTATTATAGGCTTGTGCCAACTTGGAGTTATTGCCTGTTTTTTCATAAAATTTGATGGTATTTTGATTGCAAAGATAGGCTTTGGCATACGCTTTTTGGGCAATAAAAATTTTCATAAAGTGGTGATAAACAGTAATTTGATGCGGATATTTTTGCCAGCGCAAGGAGTCATATTTCAGTGCCTGTGCATAATCATTTTGTTGGAAAGCACACTCGGCAAGTTGCGTCCAAATCGGCTGGATTAAGGCTTGATTTTTACCCGAATTGCCGATGGATTCTTGGGCTTGTACCAAATATTCTTGGGCATTTTGCCATAATTGATGTTCAAAATATAAATTCCCAATTTGATATGCCGTTTTTGTGAGTCCATCCGTATTTTTCAGAATTTCGTATTCGATGTGGCTTTGTATCAGATAATCAGCCGCTAAGGGAAATTTTTTTTCTTGTTGTGCCGATTTGCCCGCCCAAAACAACGCCCGTGCCAAACCACTTTTTTGGTTAATTTTCTGGGCAATTTCTGACGCATTTTCGGCATAAATTCGGGCTTTGCGAAAGTTTTTTACCTCAAATAATTGTTCGGATTCTTGTAAAAATTGGTGCATTTGTTGGCGCAAAGAATCTACATTTTGCCCATACACAACCGAATTAAGGCAGGCAAATAATCCCAAAAAGAAAGACAAAATAAATTTCGTTTGATATGTCATGGCGGTTTTGATTGTCAAATTCATCATTCCTAAAACCTGAGTCGGAGTTCGCTTTGTATCTGTCGGTTTTCACGCTGATAATCAAAACGATAGGCACCAGTTTTTAGTAATAATTGCTTGGTATTCAGGATATTACGACACAAAATACGCATTTCCAGCCAACGATTAATTTTGCCACCCAGTTGTAATTCTGCATTGACCCAAGCGGGAATTTCATCAGGGCGGAATGTTTCGGATTGCTCATAAAAATCGGTCGCTTTTCGTTTTTGTTTGCCGTGAAAATGCACTAATCCTACGACAAAAAATTGTTTATAGTTCCATCTCGACCCCACATTCCAAAAATGAGCGGGCGCAAAAGTTACTTCATTTTTATTTTCGCTAATGGTCGTATCGGTAATTTGCTCGCCTAACCGTTGGGCAAATGTATAATTGGCAAAACCCTCCCAATTTTTGTATGCCCAGTTGATTTCCGACTCAAAACCAGCCGTTTGTAAGGTATAAATATTGGTGCTAAGATTCGCATTGGCGATGCTGTATCCAATTTTATTCTCAAAATTTACCCAATAAATATTTGTCCGCAACGTCATATTTTTTGACCACCGATATTCCGTACTCAGGTCGTAATTTGTTACCAATTCGGGTTGTAATTCCTTGATGTTGGAAGCTAACGAAAACGTATTGCTGCCAAACATTTCGGAGGGGGCGGGCGTGCGGAAGGCTCGTCCTGCGATGGCTTTGAATGTCCATTGATTGGCGGGCTGGAAAACCAACGCCAGACGGGGCGTAAATAGACGAAAAATTCTCACGGATTCAGGAAAATTAGGCAACGTAATATCTTGATAATCAACGTATTTGTAATCATAGCGTCCGCTTGCGGTCAGTTGTATTTTATCCCAAAATTTCGGAGAAACATACTGCACAAAAGCACTCAAATTACGAACGGGACGATTTTCGATATATTCCAGCCAAGCCCCCATCGGGCGAAATTCGTGATTCGGAAATGGCTCAAAAGTATGCTCCAAATCAATGTTTGAAACGTGCGCCTCATCGCCCGCATACAAAAAGCGATTTCCTTCAAAACCCATCAAAAAAGTACCTTTTGAGGTTTGATAATTACCCTGTATCCGCAAAAAAATATCTTGTGTTTTGGTACGTAGGTATTCTGTAACCCCATTTGGATAAAAATTATCAAATGCGCCGTTCGGATAATAGCGCATATCCCAGTTGATGCCCTGTCGTTGGTATCGAAAACTAATTTCGTAGATTAATGCTTTATGGGGGCGTGGGGGCGCATAACGTATCGCCAAGCTTTGTCGGGATTGTTGCATATTTTCGGGTTCGTCAGGCACTTGAAAAAGCCAGCCATGTCCCGTACCAAAATCCCATTCCTGTGCATGAAATTGGAGCGAAAGCCCCGTCAATTTGCGTTTGCCGTATATTTTATTAAAAAAACCAAAATTTTGGCGTGCATCCTGAATCCGAAATTTCATCGGAACGCCTTGATTATCAGTTCTTTCCGAATCATCAAACGAGCGATAATCATTGCCATCTGTGGCAAAGAAATTGAACGCTCCAATCATGCCGATATATTCATTTTCTGTGCCTAACAAACACTCAAAAATTTGGGTATTTTTTGAGCCGTATCGCATCCGCACTTCGCCCGTACCTTCCTCTAAATCAGATACTTTCGGCGTATTCATGCTGAGAACACCGTTCAGTGCATTTGAACCATACAACGCACCGCCTGCCCCTCGAATCAGTTCGACAGATTTGGCATAAAATAAAGGAGTAATTTCTGACGAAAATGCTGAACCATAGATACTTCCGTTGAACGGAATGCCATCAACAAGCATCAAAATAGTATTGTTATTCCAACTTTCAAACATCCCCCGAAACCCTACCGTTCGGCGGTCAAAATCTTGTGTCGGAAAAAATCCAGCTTGGCTGTAAAGTAATTCGTTCGGACTAATAAAGGCGTAATTAATAAAATGGTTGCGGGGATAGGCATTGATAATATTGGGGGCATCGGCTTGATTTTGCTTGATTTTGGAGGCAGAAGTAACCTCCAAAAATTCAAAATAATTCGACTCCGAATTTTGTAATTTGGAATACAACTCATTGATTCCCAGATGATAACTTGATATTGAATCATAAGCTGTTGAATCGGATTGCGCCCAAATCCAAAGCGGAAAACCAAACCAAAATCCTATGCTCCATAGACAATATTTCATCCGATATAGTGTTTTGCGTCTTAATCAGTTTAACACATATTTCGTACCGATTTCTAAATATACGCATACTTTTCTGGGATTATGCCAAACTTCGGATTTTGAGGCATGAATTTTAGATGAATTTTTTTTAGATGAATTCAAAATCATCGGCATCCTGATGGGCAGGAAATTTTGTGCGATAATTTGCTAACTCCCTCATATTCAGGCGAATCGTTTGTATAATTTCTTGGTTTGCCTGCTCAAATAATGTTGAGCCTTTGGGGTCGATGACCGCCGAATTACCCGAATAGGCGATGCCGTTGCCGTCCGTCCCCACTCGATTTACGCCGATGCAATACGCCAAATTTTCGATGGCACGGGCTTTGAGCAGGATGTTCCATGCCGAAGCCCGTGCTTGAGGCCAATTAGCGACATAAACCAAGACATCAAAATCCAGATTTTTTGTGTTCCGACTCCAGACGGGAAACCGCAAATCATAACAAATCATGGGACAAATCCGCACGCCTTTGAGCGTCTTAATCATGCGCCGTTTGCCCGCCGAAAAATGTGCGTGTTCGTTTGCCATCCGAAACAAATGTCGTTTGTCATAATAATCAAATTGTCCATCGGGTGGCATCCAAATCAGGCGATTAAAATACTGATTATTTTCACGAACAATAAAACTTCCCATGACAACGGCTTGGGTTTGTTGGGCTTGTTGTCGAAGCCATTTAAAGGTCGTAAAGTGCAGAGGTTCAGCCTGTTGCTGGGCTTGCATCGTAAATCCCGAATTGAACATTTCAGGCAAAATAATCAGGTCGGTAGGCAGTTGAATTTGCCATATTTTCTCCTCGAACATCGCCAAATTTGCTGTGCAATTTTGCCAGTGCAAATCGGACTGAATCAGAGTGATGCTCAATGATTCTTCCATAAGATTTTCGTTTTTTAGCTTGAGAGGTTGTTTAAATTTCAGACCTGCCAAGTCTTAAAGACCAAAGACCTGCCAAGTCTTAAAGACTTGGCAGGTCTAAAAACTTAGAATTAAAATACTAAAATATAGTAATTACCCTTCCGATTTTGGTTTATCTTCGGTGTAAGTATCCGCCACGATAGGAGTCGCCACGAAAATTGAAGAGTAAGTACCTGCTAATAAGCCGATTAGCAAGGCAAAAGAGAAACCACGTAAGACCTCGCCACCAAATAAGAACAAGACTAAAACGACAACTAATGTGGTAACGGACGTAATTAATGTACGGCTCAGGGTGCTATTGACCGAATTATTAAGGGTATTTTCCAACGTTTCGCCTTCTTTTCGGGCTGCTAAGTATTCACGGACACGGTCAAATACTACCACCGTATCATTAATCGAATATCCTACTACGGTCAAGATGGCAGCCACAAATACTTGGTCGATTTCAAAGCCAATTCCGAGTAATCCCAAAATGGCAAAAACACTCAAAACGATAAGTACGTCATGGAATAAAGCGAGCAAAGCGCCCAGCCCAAATTGCCATTTTCGGAATCGAATTAAGATATAAAAAAAGATGACCAACAATGCGCCCAAAGTAGAACGTACCGCCGAAGCCTTGATGTCATCGGCAATCGTTGCGCCCACTTTTGAGGAACTCAAGACCTTCGGATTATTATCCGCAAATTCTTTTAAGCCATTATCTAATGCCGTTCTGACGGTTTCGTCAGCTTGGTCGGTTTCGTCTTCGACCATGAAACTTGTGGTAATTTTGAACTGATTATCAGCATCATAGGTTTTAACTTCCGTGCCTTTATTGTCAAAATCATCAAGCAAAGCCGAGCGAATATCAGAGGCAGGCAAGGCATTATCAAACTTCACGATATAGGTTCGTCCGCCTTTGAAATCCACGCCATAATTTAATCCGCCCATCGCCATGGCACCAATACCGATGATGATGATGCTGCCAGAAATCAGATATGCCATTTTTCGTTTGCCCAGAAAATCCTGATTGGTATCGGCAAGTAGTCGCATTGTTTTTTCTGTGCCAAAGTTGAGTTTGCTTTGGTCGCCTGATTTTTCGATAATATTGAAAACGATAACTTTGGACACAAAAACCGCCGTAAAGAATGAGGAAATAATACCAATAATCAAGGTAACGGCAAACCCCTGAATGGGTCCCGTACCGAAATATGCCAAAATTCCAGCAGTTAATAAGGTGGTTACGTTGGCATCAAAAATAGACCAAAACGCTCGGTCATATCCCTTTTGGATGGCATCTGTCAGGGATAATTTGGCACGCAATTCTTCTCGTATCCGCTCGAAAATCAGTACGTTGGCATCGACCGCCATACCAATCGTCAGGACAATCCCCGCAATTCCCGGCAAGGTCAAGGCAGCTTTGATAGAACTCAAAACGCCGATGATAAAGAAAATATTAACCAACAACACCACATTGGCAATCATACCACTTCGGGCGTAATACACAATCATAAATACCACCACCAACGCAATCCCCGCCAAAATGGAACGTAAGCCTTGTGCGATGGATTCTTTCCCTAACGAAGGACCAACGACAGCTTCCTCCACGATAGTTGTTGGGGCTGGTAACTTCCCTGCTTTCAGGACGTTAGCCAAATCTTGTGCCTCTTCAATCGTGAAGCTCCCCGTAATAGACGACTGCCCTCCTCCGATTTCATTTTGTACCGTTGGCGCAGAATATACATAGCCATCCAACACAATCGCCACCTGTCGTTGAATATTATTTCCAGTTAATTTTTTCCATTTTCGTGCGCCTTCGGCATTCATTTGCATCGAAATTGCGGGGCGACCTCGCTCGTCAAAATCCTGTAAGGCATTGACAATCACATCACCACCCAAAGGAGATTTATCACCTTTTCGGCGTTTTTTGATGATATTAAGTTCGCAGGCTTCCGTTCCGTTATTAAATGTTACGGGCTTTACGCTCCACATAAAAGTCATATCCGAAGGCAAAAGAGCCAATATTCTGGGGTCATTTATCATCTCATTGACCTTCATGGTGTCATTGGTCTGATAATAAAGTCCGGGAAATTGAACAGGAATTCGTTTGCCCAAAAGTGGCGAAATGGTTTCCGTTCCAGATGTAATTTTATTGGTGGCGGAATCCGTTTCGGTTGTATTAGTTAATTGATTTTCTAATGAATTGCTCGAATCATTTTCTGGGGTTACGGTACTGTCTGTTGGTTCAGCTTGCGTACTGTCGGTGGATGCAATTTCCGTACTATCGCCTTGATTATCAGCGGTAATATTTGATAAATCATCCGTTTGGCTTTTGCCCGAATTGCCTTGCATCTGTATCCATTTATCGTTCAGATTTTGCAAATGTTCGGCATATTCGTTCGGAGTCCAGACTTCCCAAAATTCCAATTTGGCGACACCTTGTAATAATTTACGAACTCGTTTGGGGTTATCCACGCCCGGCAATTCGATTTGGATGCGGTTGGTGCCTGGGATACGTTGGATATTAGGCTGCGTTACTCCAAATTTATCGACTCGTGTCCGTAAAATCTGTTCGGCTCGTTCGACTGCGCCCTCGACCTCTTTGATTAAGATTTCTTTCGTATCTTCTTCGGGAGTTTTGAAGTCAATTCGACCTCGATTCTCGGCTATCGCAAAGATTTTGTTGAGTTGCCCTACGCCTGCCAGTTTTTCGTATTCCTCAAAAAACAAATCCATAAATTTGGCTTCCGAAGTGCGTTGTCCTTCGCGCACTTTTTTGATGGCTTCCAAGAAATTTTTGTCTTGACTGTTGGCAGATAATGATTTCAAAATATCCACAGGTGAAACCTCCAAAACCACGTGCATACCGCCCTGAAGGTCAAGTCCTAAATGTAATTCTCGGTTCAGAACTTCCTTCAATTTGTAGTTGGCAAATACAGGTTCGTTACTTAACGAATCCAGATAACGTTGCCTTTTGAAAATATCAACTTTGCCGTTTGCTTCTTGGGCATATTCGCGCGCATCCGATTTGATGCCACTTGCCACAAACGTAAAGGATAAATAATAACCGCACAAAATCGTAACGACAGCGGCAAGCAAGATAATTGCTCCTTTATTTTGCATTTTTACTGAAATTTAAAATGAATTTATTTACGTACCGCATCAGTCCTAACCGAGCGTACACAAAATATTAAGAATGTTTTATCCAAGTAATTAAAATATAAATGAAGTGCTGGAAACCATTTCCTTTTTGTGTATATGAATCAAAATAGCTAAGGGGCATTGACCAGAATGGAGGACAGAAAAAGATTTTGGAAATAACCTAATAATCGTATTGAAACGGGGCAAAAAGTAGTTTTTTCCTTGATAATCAAGAAGATACGAACAATCGTGGCGGGCAGAACAAATCCCTTGCCCAAATCCAACTGAAGCCCTGCATTCGTTACGGCATCAAAAGAAACGGCATCGGTCAGAAAGGTCTGATTATCAGAGGATTCATCATCAGAATTGGCGTTCTTTTCTAAGGCAAGACATTCTACCTGCACTTCCGAAGCACGAAATAACCGTCCCGCATTCGACCAAATTGCCGAAAACAAGGTCAGTATCAAAAATACAATACTGAATGATTGGGTTGTAAATTGTTTTTGCTTCATCAGATTTTCATAAAAAACTCCGCAAAAGTACGGTTTTCTTTGACAAATCCTACATGATTTCCCAAAAA
This sequence comes from uncultured Cytophagales bacterium, assembly GCA_964577275.1. Taxonomy (GTDB): domain Bacteria; phylum Bacteroidota; class Bacteroidia; order Cytophagales; family Thermoflexibacteraceae; genus UBA2561. Next base: position 27,520 of record CAZNYR010000004.1, read on the forward strand.
ATTCAACTTTTAGACATCTTTGTCATCCAAAGAAAACACCCCAAGAAAGATACTAATCTTGGGGTGTTACGAAAATTTAGTAGGTCAGAATATTCATTTTTAATGACTTGGTTTCTCCTGAATCGGCATTTGTGCATGAAAATCTTGGAAAAAGCGTGTCGCATAACTTTCCATCAACTCGATAATTCGTGCTTGTTGGTCACTTTTTAGGATAAATCCGACATGATGTTTCATTTGGTCTAAGTGCATCCAGATTTCGGGGTCATTGTAAGCAGAAGTATCGGGATGTTCTTGTTTGGCTAATGACAACATCGTACCCGCATAATCATACTCAACTTCAGGCAGTTCGTAGGGCTGTCCCGTTACGACCGCCAGTTCAATTTTAGCCCATTCTCTCCACAAATTAATGCCTGATGAGGCTTCGACCAAATCCGCCGTATGCGCTCCACCGACACGCGAGGCAGTTTCAAGGAAATAAAATTCGCCTGTTTGGTGGTCTTTAATAAATTCGGTGTGCGATGCGCTGTATTGCAAGCCAAAACTTTTGATGAGTTGTTGGTGCAACTGCAGTAATTTTTTGTTGTCATCAGAGGCAAATTCGACCGTGTGCGTTCGGAAAATCCCGCCACCGTGTGCCACTTCCATCGGCGTATCCATGTATTTATTGGAGCGGGCAAAAATGACTTCGCCCTCGTAAGTCAGGGCATCGACATGATAAACAGCACCGGGCGCAAATTTTTCCAACAAATAATAGCATCTTTCATCGCCTAATTTATGATGAATCACGTTCCAGAGTTCTTCTTTGGAATGCACCTTGACGATTCCTGTGGCGGAGGCTTGCATTCTGGGTTTAATCAGCCAAGGGGCAGACACCGTATCGGCAAATTCATTAATTTGGGCATCATTAAACAACGAAATAAATGCAGGAACAGGAATGCCAGCGTCTTTGGCTTTTTGGCGCATCGCCAATTTATCCCGAAACAATCGGGCGCGCGTTTCGCCCATGCCCTTCATTCGGAAATGCTCGCGCAGGGAAGCGGCTTTTTCGACATCGAAATCATCCAAAGCCACAATAAAATCAATCGTGTGTTTGGCATAAACCGCATTTAAACCCTTATAAACCATATCCATATCCCAGCTTTCGCCTTCACCGGGGACATAGAAAAACTCATCAATACTTTCGTGAGGCCAGTTGCGGTCTTTGAGTTCTAAGCCCGTCAGCAATAATACACGACAGCCTAATTTTTTGGCTTCTTGCATGAATTCTGCGCCCTTAAAATAGCACGCCACACATAAAACGGTTTTGGGATTTTGTTCCGACATGGTTTTTTTAGTATTGGTTGTGTTAATATAATTTTATATTCTTCTGTTTTGGGGCTATGGACTCAAAAATAGCATGGATTATTCAGTATTTGGCTTGATTTGAAGGCAATGATTTAGAAATTATCATCACCTTACCATGAAATACGAACTATTTAGCATCACTTCACACAAAACAGGTTTTATACAATATTGTAAAATAACTACAAAAATGATAAAAAAAAGGACATAAAGCCAACGACAAACTAATTTTTTTGTGCCAAACCATAGTGATTTTGCGATAATTTTACTTTGGGATTTTGGTGAACCGCCAACGGCACTTTTTTTTATCCATAAAAATTTATCGTAATTAAGGTTTATTGAAGTAAATCCTTAGATTCTCCAATACCAAAGCCAACCCCCCAAAAAAAAGAATCTCACAAAAAATAAAACAAAACGCTATCAAAAATAGTAATAAGGACGATTATACATTGTTCTTATTTAGATTAATTTTGAATAAGAAAACCAAAAGTTCGCTATTTTCGGTTTTAGCTCGTATCTTTGGGCGAATTTTTAGGCATTTTCGACCCTTTTTTTCGATAAATCCAAAAACAGACCTAAAAAATGGATAAAGACACGCAAATTTTAGAGGAATATACCCAATCAGAATATAAGTACGGATTTGTCAGTGATTTTGAAACTGACCAAATCCCCAAGGGACTAAGCGAGGAGGTCATTCATTTGATTTCCAGTAAGAAAAATGAACCCGAATGGATGCTCGCCTGGCGTTTGGAAGCCTTTCAGAAATGGAAAGCAATGGAAGAACCCAACTGGGCAAACGTAACGTACCCCAAGATCAATTATCAAGATTTGATTTATTATTCTGCACCCAAACAAAAGGCAAAACTCAATAGTTTGGATGAAATTGACCCCGAATTATTGGAAACTTTTGAGAAACTGGGCATTTCGCTCAATGAACAAAAACGACTCACGGGCGTGGCGGTCGATGCGGTCATTGATAGTGTTTCGGTCGCCACAACCTTCAAGGAAACACTGGGCGAATTGGGCATTATTTTCTGTTCCATGAGCGAAGCAATTCAAGAACACCCCGAATTGGTCAAAAAGTACATCGGTACGGTAGTGCCTCAAAATGACAACTATTTTACGGCTTTAAATTCCGCAGTTTTTAGTGATGGTTCATTCTGTTACATTCCCAAAGGCGTGCGCTGTCCAATGGAATTATCAACGTATTTCCGCATTAATGCCGCAAATACAGGGCAATTTGAGCGTACTTTATTGATTGCTGATGAGGGAGCGTATGTCAGTTATTTGGAGGGCTGTACTGCCCCGATGCGTGACGAAAACCAACTTCATGCGGCAGTCGTAGAACTCATTGCGCTGGAAAATGCCGAGATTAAATATTCTACCGTCCAGAACTGGTATCCGGGCGATAAAAACGGAAAAGGTGGCATTTATAATTTCGTAACCAAACGAGGCATTTGTGCGGGTAATCATTCAAAAATTTCATGGACACAAGTCGAAACAGGCTCGGCAGTAACTTGGAAATACCCAAGTTGTATCCTGAAAGGTGATCATTCGGTAGGTGAATTTTATTCGGTCGCCATTACCAATAATTTCCAACAAGCCGACACGGGTACAAAAATGATTCATATTGGTAAAAATACCAAAAGTCGGATTGTTTCAAAGGGTATTTCGGCTGGAAAAAGCCAAAATTCGTATCGAGGGCTTGTCAAAGTGATGCCACGCGCCGAAAATGCACGGAATTTCTCCCAATGTGATTCTCTTTTGATGGGCGACCAGTGCGGAGCGCATACTTTTCCTTACATCGAAATCGACAATAAAACCGCCCAAGTCGAACACGAAGCTACAACTTCCAAAATCGGTGAAGACCAAATTTTTTATTGTAATCAACGAGGCATCGATACCGAACAGGCAGTGGCACTCATTGTCAATGGATATTGCAAAGAAGTCTTGAATCAGCTTCCGATGGAATTTGCTGTCGAGGCTCAAAAACTTTTGGCATTAAGTCTGGAAGGAAGTGTAGGGTAACACTCTATAAATCAATGAAATAACAAAAATCCCAAGCCCGAAAAAGCATTGGGATTTTTTTTGTCATGTTGTGTTTTTATATTTCGATTCCCCAAACCGTAATATCATCCCGCTGTTCAGTGCCGTGCTGATGTTTGTCTAAGGCTTCGGTCATGATTTGAGCCTGCTCGTCCATGGTTTTCAGGACATTATTTTGCAAAATGCGTTCGAGTTTGTCCGTGCCAAACTTTTCTCGATGCAATCCATTTTGACTGATTAGCCCATCAGAGGTAAGATAAATTTTATCGCCCACATTCAATTCTAATTCCTGCTTGGTAAACAATACGTGCCGATGCTGAAATCCGCCCACCGATTTGAGGTCGCCTCGCAATCTTTGCAAACGCATATTGTGCTGTCGGACATAATAAAGGGGTCGTTTTGCACCACTAAACGTAATGGTAGTCGTTTCATCGGTATTTTTTTCGAGCATACACAAACATACATCCATGCCGTCATCGTTCACTTTTTGGTCTTGTTTGAGGGTTTGCGTAACGCCCGCACTCAATAATTCCAGCACATCAGGCGTACTGTATATTTTTTTCTGATTAATGATTTCGTTCAATAAATTATTACCAATCATGGACATAAATGCGCCCGGCACGCCATGTCCCGTGCAATCAACAACTGCCACAAATACCTTGTCGGCTCGTTTTTCGGAAGCATCTCGAATGTGCGAAAGCCAATAAAAATCTCCCGAAACAATATCCTTCGGACGATAAATAATAAAGTGGTCGGTCAGTGCCTCGTTTATTTGCTTGGTGGTCGGCAGGCTGGCTTCCTGAATGGTTTGTGCATACCGAATACTGTCGGTAATATTTTTGTTTTTATTTTTGACATCTTCATAAATATTGGCATTATACAAAGCGATTGCGATATACGAATCCAATGCCTGCAAGATTTCGGCATCCATTTCGGTATAGGCATTCTTTTTGGCACTTCGAGCCGTAACTACGCCAATGACTTTTTCCTCCACGATGAGGGGCAGATAAATCAGCGAGCGAGGCATATCACGGGTAATTTTGTAATTAGAATCCGTAGGCAAATAATTAATCCATTCCTCTTCTAAATCATTGATAATCACACGTTTACGATTATTTACACACCACGAAGATAACCGATAATTATCCGTAATCGAAACCGACCGATAAAGCGTTTCATCATTTTCGATAAATTCGATAAAATCCAATTTCTGTTCGGCTTCATTCAACACGCCTACGCCAAACATACTTTCGCCAATCAAAGAGGTAATATGTTGATTTACAGTCCGAACTAAAGTCTTAAAATCCAATGCCGCCGTGATTTCCTGTCCGATTTCGCTAATTTCTTGGATGTCGTGGAATGCTCGCTCGATTTTCTTTTTTTGCTCTTCGATTTCGGCTTTTTGGACAATAATTTCGTTCTTTTGCTTCTTAATTTGCTGAACAGTTCTGATGGAAATAAGCGTGATAATCAACAAGATAGCCGTAATCACGGAAAAAATAGCGATGTCTTTCAATAATTCTTTGCGGTAGCCCTCTTCGTTTTGGTGAATCACAGCGTCCATTTTATCAATGACTGCGTGTGTCTGCTCCTCGACCTCCTCAAAAGCCACGTCTGTTTCGATGAGTTCATGGCGTAATTTATCCAAATGTTCGGTTAATTTCTGACGCTGATTCTCCGTCAAACGGTCTTTTTCTAATTGCACTGTAATATCTTCGATATCATCCCGAATGTGCGTACTTTTTTCAATCAAAAGTTGTTTTCGCATCTCTAACTGATTGACGACCCGATGAAAATAAACCGCATAATTGGTTACGGAAGTATCCGTTTCGGTGGCGGGAATATCCTCCTCATCATTCAATGCTATCGGCTGTTCAGGGTCTTTGACATACAAATACATATGATTGATGCGTTGGTCGTAATATTTATTGACAATCTCAAAACTATCGACCTGAAAATTCAATGCCATAATTTTTTGTATCTGATTATCAGATAGATGCGCCTCAAAACGTCCTTGTTTATCCGTGCGATAGGTTTGCATATCCACCACCACATTTGCCTTTTCGACAGGCTCACTGCCTTCATTATACATCACCACATGAAAGACCTGTTTGATTTCTCTGGCAATATCGGATTTCTCCTGATTTTCAGTAATTTCCGTAGTTTCAGTTCCGTTCGTATTATCCTGAAGCGCGTCAGTTTGTGGGTCAGATTGTATGGTAATTTCGGCAATTAATTTTTTATCTTTCTGACGTATTCGATAATCCGATGTGGCAATTTTTGAGCCAGCCACAATAAAACCTTTGATTGATTTCTCATCCGCATCCGAAGGCAATAATATCACAAATTCGCCATCTTCGTTGCTTGTAGCAGGCTTGGCATCTACGCCATCTGCCACCACACGCATCCCTCTGACCGTTTTTCCGTTTTGATTCGTGATAGTTCCTTCTAATTTGATGGGCGGCAAGGCTTCCACGATAATATTGAGAATATACGCATCAGGCTGAAAATCTTTGCTTTTTACCTGATATACGTTGCCTTTTTTCCGAACAACAATATTCTTCGGATTTGCCGAAGGAAGCATCATCTGAAATACTCCTTTGGCATCAGTCTTAAATATATCGCTATTATCCACTCGTATTTCAGCATTCTTTAATAGCATTCCATTCTCATCCTTAATTGTGCCTTTCACATACGGATTTTGGGCTGGTAATTCCGAAAAAAGAAGCGTACCAAGAAGTAAAAAAATAAATTTCAAGAGGTTTTTCATTGCTATTCAAATTTCTTATCAGAAAAATAAGCCTCTATTTTTATGCCATAAATTTGGTTTTTCTGATTTAATTGCTTCACGGATTTTTGTTATCATGGGCGCATCCCACATATTTTATCAAACGACTCTCAAAGATAAGAGATTTAGCCAAAATAGATTCATTTGTTATCCACCGATTTCTACTTAATTTTTGGGCTATGGATTCAAAAGTGCTGTCATTACGTCCCGAAAAAAGAGAAATACAATCACAAACGCTTTTACTCCAATCTATGCCTATGGATACACTGTAATCGCTTGAAAATCAATTTTTTGTATCAAAATCAAACGCCTCCTTACTTTTCGTCAGGTACTTGGTATTTATCGTTATTCGTAAAATTAAAAAAATGGTATTTTACAAAGAATTATCAAAACAAAAACAAGTTGATGCCATGTTTTGCGTTAAAAATTTTTCAAAAGTCAGAAAAAAAACGTATGTTGGTTTTCAAATTTAGGTAAAAATAAACGCCCACTACCATGAGAGCCGTTCAATTATTAGATTTTCAGGTTTTAAAAGCCACCCCAGAGGATACCACCAATTTGATGGATTTATGGGAAGAATTTAAGAAATATAACGAATTGTTGCATCCCGCCAATAAATTAGTCGAAAATGCCCGCGAAGTCTTTGCCACGCATTTAAGCAAATTGATGCAAGACGATAACACCCTGATTCTGATAGCCAAAAGTGCGACCCAAGCCTATGGTTTTGCGATTGTTACGATTGTGGATTTCCACCCGATTTATGCCCGAAGCAAACGAGGCTTGATTACTGATATGGCAGTAACCAGCAAACATCGCCGAGCAGGCATAGGCAATGCCTTGTTGGATGCCATCGAACAACGCCTTGAAAAAGAGGGCGTTATGATGATTGAATTGCGAGTAACTTCCAAGAATTCATCTGCCAATCGATTTTGGCGCAAACACGGTTTTACCGATTATCGCAATGTCTTGATGAAAGATTTACAATAATTATTGCGTGGGATGCGTGTCCGTTTGGCGCACTTTTTTTTGTCAATTTTTTCAATCCATCCAAAATTGACGAAAATACGGACTTTCTCGAAACTGCTCGTTTTTTCTTTGGTCAGATAAAACCTTTTCGATAATTTGCCTCGTTAAAAATTCCCACATCGGGAACGTGCTATTTATTTTACCTTAAAATCAAAAAATAAGATGAAAAAAATCGTTACGGGATGTTTGGCGATGCTATCCGCTTTGGCGGTCGTGGCGCAAGAGGGCAAACACACGAACAAATTTGAGCAAATCGAACATCGCTCTGGCAATGATTACCGCACGGCATCGGGTGCGCCGGGACATCGCTATTGGCAACAACAAGCCAATTATTCCATCAAAGTCGAACTAAAAGAAGATACCAAAGAAATCGTAGGCTCTGAAACCATTACATATATTAATAATTCTCCTGATGAATTACGGTATTTGTGGCTTCAACTCGACCAAAACATACGGGACAAAGCGGCGGATTCTCGGACTACGGCAACCCAAGCTATCCAAGAGCGGATGTCGCCGTATGCGATGGAAGGCATTATTCCCGATGATTTTGATGGTGGATTTCACATTCAGTCCGTCAAAAATGAAAAAGGAACGGCACTCAATTATGTCATTAACAAAACGATGATGGCGATTGACCTGCCAACTCCCTTAAAATCAGGCGATTCCATCAAGTTTTCTATCGCATGGGATTATCCAATCAATGATGTCATGAAGGGCGCACGCTCTGGATATGAGGCTTTTCCTGACGGAAACCATACGTATGCCATCGCTCAATTTTATCCTCGAATGTGCGTCTATAACGACCATGGCGGCTGGCAAAACAAACAATTTTTGGGCAGTGGAGAGTTTGCCCTGACTTTTGGTTCGTTTCAGGTCGAAATTACCGTGCCTGCTGACCATGTGGTCGGTTCAACGGGTAAATTAATCAATCCCGACAAAGTCTTGAGCCAAACCCAACGCCAACGCCTCAAAACTGCCGAAACTGCCACCGACCCCGTGATGATTATTACGCCCGAAGAAGCCGATAAAAACGCCCAATCCAAAGAAACAAACACCAAAACATGGATATTTCAGGCGGATAGCGTGCGGGATTTTGCTTTTGCCTCATCCCGCAAATTTGTCTGGGATGCCATGGGCATAAAAGTCGATGGAAAAGACCAAATCATTATGGCGATGTCCTATTATCCTAAAGAAGGAATGCCACTTTGGGATAAATATTCGACCCGTGCGGTGGTGCATACCCTCAAAACATACTCCAAATATACCTTCCCTTATCCTTATCACAAAGCCATTTCCGTACACGTTACGCCTTGGAATTTGGGCATGGAATATCCCATGATTTGCTTTAATTTTGGAAGACCAATGCCCGATGGACAATATAACGAAATCATGAAATATTATACTGTTATGGTAATAATCCATGAAGTAGGGCATAATTTCTTTCCCATGATTGTAAATTCGGACGAAAGACAATGGGCATGGATGGACGAAGGACTTAATACTTTTATGCAATACCTCGCCGAACAGGAATGGTACGAAGGCGCATTGGATTCGAGGGAAGGACCACCTCATAAAATTGTCCCATACATGAAATTGGACAAAACATTAATTAGCCCAATTATGACCAATCCAGAACAAATCCAACAACTGGGTCCGAATGCTTACAGCAAACCCGCCGTTGCCCTAAATATTTTGCGAAATACCGTCATGGGAAAAGAATTATTTCACCGTGCCTTCAAGGAATATGCCACTCGATGGGCTTTTAAGCATCCCACGCCCGAAGATTTTTTCCGAACTATGGAGGATGCTTCAGGCACGGATTTGGACTGGTTTTGGCGAGGTTGGTTCTATACCGTTGATCATGTGGATATTGCCCTGTCAGGAATCAAACGCTATCATCTGACCGATAAAGAACCCGAATCCGAACAGCCCGCAAAAATCGAAGAAAAAGAAGACGAAACCAAAAAGAAAAAGAAGAGGAAAAAAGAAAAAGAACCTCAAATTCAGCCACAACCAAATGAAAATCAAGAGCCTTCACCAGATGATATCGAAACGTTTTATGCCAAACTTTCGCCACAACAACAGGCACAAATCAAGGATGGTTTGAATTTTTATGAACTCACTTTTGAGAACCTCGGCGGATTAGTCATGCCGATTATTTTGGAAATTTCTTACCAGGATGATTCCAAAGAACTCCTAAAATTGCCTGCCGAAATATGGCGCAAAAATGCCGAAAAAACGACCAAAGTTTTCGTCAGAGATAAGAAAATTACCAAAGTGGTCATCGACCCTTTCCTCGAAACTGCCGATACCGATTTGCAAAATAATTATTGGCCTAAAAAACTGATGCCCAACAAATTCAAGGAATTTCTCTTGAAAAAAGAACAGGCTGACGAATAATTTTTGACGCTTTATATGATTATCATTCCCTTTTGTAGATTTTTATATAAAAGGGAATTTTTTAACAATATATAAAATCTTAAACCACACTCAAAATATTAGAACGTACTATTTAAAATAATATATTAAACTAATTTGTTATGAACTATTTATTTGATAATCAGTATCTTACTATCAAAGAGGAACAAAAAATTCCACAAATCATACACTGCGTTTGGAAGGGAGCTTGGTATGAACTTAACCAAGAGCTATTAGCTGCCCTAAATATCGTGTTGAAATATGCCAAAATACATCGGACAAAAGTCATCTTATCTGATTGTATTCAACTTCAAACGGTTTCTCTTGAAATTCAGGAATATATCCAACACCAATGGTACACGGCTTTTGCAGATTGTGGATTGCTTGCCGAAATTGTCATTAGTCCCAAAGATTTATTAGGAGAATTAAGCATTGAATTATTATTTGAGGAAACTCAAAAAACATCAAATATCATTTTGATTACCGTAAATACGCACGAAGAAGCCGAAAAAATAGCCCAGAATATCATCCAAAAACATAACACATTTCCTAAGCCATAAATTATATGAATGATTAATTTTTACCATATTTCTGTATCAGTTGTGCGTACCGCCGTTGCGCTACGCCCGTAGTCGCCTCGCCAATTCGGAGTGTTGTTAAGCCTGAATAATGAGCATCTCGGATGGCATCTTCGATATTATCCCAGCCCCTATCATGCTGAATACCAGAGGCTAAGGCATTTTCGCCTTTAATCGTAATGTGTAATTTGTGGGCAATACTTCCGACCCAACGTACCAAAGTTTTGGCTTTCGAGCCAGCCTCCTCGCCTCCTTCGTCATCGCTCATTTCCAGACAGGTAAAATGCAAAACGACCCGTTTACGCAAATATGGCGGGATAATATTTTCGATAATTTTTCGGTAACCGAATCCATTTTTTTCCGCCTGATTATCGTAAGAAGGGATTAATCCAGCGCACATTTCGGCACTTCGGGGCATTTGTGTATCGACAATTCGCCAGTGAATGCCCGGTATTTTGAAACCAATCGGCACATCTGCCCAGTGATTTTCCTTAAAAATATCGGCGGTCATTTTGAGCATTTTTCGCCCATGATTTATCAACGATTCGTTGTACCAATCCATAAATTCACGTCCATAAAGCGTCATTTTATGAGCATTACTTTTGAAAAAAACATCCGCATCATCCGGAGGATGAACTTGGTCAAAAGAATAGAGTTCGACTCCCCATGCCTTATTTAATGCCTTGATAGTCCGATACTTATTCTTGATTTGTGTCCTAAAATCCTGAAGGGCAAGCCTCGAATAACACTGCAATCGCCCACGATTCGGATAATTTCCGTTATCGTGATAATTATATGACGGATAGCGCAATTCGCCCGCCGCCCCAAAACTGACATTCAGCTCTTCCATCAAATGGGTTTTGGAAGCATATTTTTGTTTGAAATTTTCCAAAAAACGAGCATAAATCGGCAAGACAAATTTATCTGCCCAAAGTGCAATAATTTCGTGATTAGAAGTCCCTTCTTCACTGACATATTTAAGGTCTTCGGCAGATTCGATTTCGGGATTCTCAGCCACTAATTTTCGCCAAATCCATTCGGGCAGAGGCTGTCGGTGTTCATCCCCCACGTTGGGTCCGCACATATGAAATGACATAATCGGCATCCATTTTAACCCTGTTTGTTCTATTTTTTGTAGAATTTTGTCATAATACGTCCAATTATAAACCCCATCTGTCGCCTCGACCAATCCCCACCATACGTCCGTACTGACGGCAGTAATGCCCATTTCTTTCGCAATTTGTAATTGATTTTCAAACGTTTTCCATTCATTTTCTTCAACAAAAAGCGGTGCCATTACATTGCCCGTAAAAGGCGTTTTTTGTCCCAAAGAACCAAATGTGGTGAGCAAAAAAGTATAAACCGTGTCGTATATTTTCTGGATAATTGGTGTCATAAATTTCAAATGAATTTAAAATAGATTTTGTGTTAATTGTTCCTAAAATCTTAATATAATATTCTGATAATCAATACTATAAAAAATATCGAAATGCTTTCAAACGATGAAATACGGATGGTATAACTTCAAAAACCAAATACGAAATTACGATACATTCTACTGAAAAACAATCCACTACAAGACATTTTTCAGCCTCTACAAAAAGTCATAAAGCATTTAACTTTGATTTAAAAAACTGATTTTCAAATAATTACATTTTGTTTATGTGTATTATTTATTTTGATGTACTGATTGATTTCCTGCAAATTGTAAAGGATTACGTTATATTTGGCTGTATTTTTCCAAAAAAATAATGTCATGTCCTCAAAAACCATAGGAATTATCCCCGCACGTTATGCCTCAACCCGTTTTCCTGCCAAAGCACTGGCGGATATTGCAGGCAAACCCATGATTCGGCGGGTGTATGAACAAGCCTTAAAAACCCAAAATTTGGATGCCGTTTATGTGGCAACTGACCACCCAAAAATCATGCAAACCGTTCAGGATTTCGGGGGGAAAGCCATTTTGACCTCGCCCCAAACCCCCACAGGAACGGCGCGCTGTGCGGAAGCAGTGGCACAAATTTCGGAAAAATTCGATTTCGTAATTAATATTCAAGGTGATGAACCGTTTATTCATCCCGAACAGATTGGTTTGATACAAAAAAGTCTGGAACATACTGATTGTCAAATTGCTACGCTGGCAATTCCTATTCGGGATGCTGCCACGTTATTTAATCCCAATGTGGTCAAAGTGGTATTTGGAACAACTCAAAAGGCATTATATTTTAGTCGGCATCCCATTCCATTTGTGCGTGAAGTTCCTGAAAATGAATGGCTTATGAATCATCACTATTTCAAACATATCGGAATTTATGGTTTTCGTTCGGCGGTTTTGGCGCAAATCGTCAAATTGCCTCATTCCAAACTCGAAAAAGCCGAATCGTTGGAACAACTTGGTTGGCTGGAAAATGGCTATACGATTTCCGTAGCAAAAACTTCGCACGAAAGTCATGGCGTTGATACGCCCGAAGATTTGGCTAATATCCTGAAAATCAATACGATAAATTTTTAAAATGCCAATTTATGCCGATAAATTCGTCATTTTTTTCAGTCGAGGAATATCGGTCAAAATAATATTGCGCTGCTGAATTTCGATTAAATGCTCCTCCCGAAATTCCTTGAGCAACCGCCCTAAACTTTCGCGCGCCGTGCCAATCATGTTTGCCAAATCCTCACGAGGCAGCCGTATTTGGGTTTGCTCTTGATTGAGTTCCCGATAACGCCGTTCCAAAATCAATAAAAATAGTGCCAGACGCTCACGTAACGACCTGTGCGCCAATATCGTGATGATATTTACCAACACCCCAAATTCATGCGCCATATTTTGAATCAATAAAGTCCGAAGGGATGGAATCTGCGCTAATAATTTTTGAAAATTTGATTTTCGGATAAATAACATTTCGCACTCTTCGAGTGCTTCGCACGAATCTTCGTAACATTCATCACATAAAAGCGGATGATAGCCCAATAAATCGCCAGATTTATAAATATAAAAAATCTGTTCTTTGCCATCCGCCCCTACTTTAAAAATTTTTGCTCTGCCTTTGGTCAGGAAAAATATGCCTGTCGGAATGCCATCTTCATAAAAAATTAATTTCTTCTTTTTGAATATAAGTCGCTCAAAATGAGAGGATACCAGATTTTGTGCTTCACTATTCAAAGACGTAAATATTTTATCACTTTGGAAATCAAATTTATTCAGGTCAAGGGACATCATGTTTTTGACATAAAGATAAAACAAAAATGTAATTATAATCACATAAAAATATAACAAATATCTTTTTATGTGATTTTTATTTTCTTGACTTTTGTATTATTATGTTTAGACGAAGTAAAATCATATTACCTTTTGTCGCTTTTATCTTGCTTTTATTTTTTACAAGCATGGAAGCGCATCTGTTTTTGGCTCAACTGGAAGACCTCGAAGAAGTCCAACAGGAAGAGCGAGAAACCGAAAAGGAAATTGATGAGCTTCGAGAATGGAAAAAAGACGAATCTAAGTGGACAAGCAATGGCGATAATGATTTCGACTTTGATTGTCCCGATTATTATACATTTTTTTATGGACTTTGTCAAGATAATTGGGTAGCGACCAAGCCAAGTTGTCAGGCGTTTGATAAGGCTCATTCCTCGCTTTACCTCCTTTACTGTGCTCTAAAGTTAGATTGCTAAACTACCTTTCTGAATGCTTTTTGTAGGCAACTTTTGACGATTATGCTCGCCGTAGTGTACATTTATTGATTTTATAACAAACTGTATATCAATTTATTACCAAGTTTTTAGCTCAAAAAAAATGGCTAATACTTGAACGTGCGATTTCGTGTCAGAAAACTGTCCATTTTACATCATTCGGTGCTACGATATTTTTATCAGAAATCATGGTATGCTGAATGACTTTCCTGAAAATCATACTTCATAAAGTATTGATAATCAAAATTTTATATCCAATTTATAACATTCACTTTGGTAAAATTTATTTCAAAAATGAAAACGATTAAAGCACAATTTCAATATATTCAGCGAGATGCAATCGCAGGTATCGTTACGGGCATTATGGCAGTTCCTTTGACTGTCGGGATTTGTTTGATGTCCGAATATCCAATTCAAACAGGTTTAGTAACCGTATTTTTTGCCTGTATTATCGGTTTTGTCGCGTATTTATTTAAACCAGGTAATTATGTCGGTGTACCGGGCGTTGCCGCAGGATTAGCACCCGCTTTGGCGTTGGGCGTACATACGTTTGGCATGGAAAATATGCCATTTTTGATATTTTTGACCGCTACGATGCAGGCTGTCATTTGGAAATACGATTTGGAAAAATACATTTTGAAAACCGTACCGCATTATTTGGTCGAAGGACTTTTGGCGGGTGTAGGCTTAAAAATTGCCATGAAATTTCTGCCTTTTACTTATGAAACTACCTCAAATACAGGTGCTTGGCTGACCGAAGAACGGCTCATCATGCTCGGATTATCGGCAGTTTTTATGGTGTTATTTGTGTATCTTTATTACAAATACAAAAAGACAAAACCGGGCATTCCGTATTTTGTGATTTTGACATTAGGCATCGCAACTACGTTTTTTATCGAAATGCCCATGCTCCATATTGATAGCAGTTCGATGCGCTTTATTTTACCGATTCCGCATCTGGATATCACTACAATTCAGGGACTTAGCACCTTAGTTTTGATGTTTGGCTATGCGCTGATGTTGGCTTCGATTGATGTGATTGAGCAAGTGATGAGCAACGTAGCGATTGAAAAAATCGACCCACTCAACCGAAAATGCGACACCAATAATAGTTTGTATGCCATTTGGATTGCAAATATGGGCGCATCATTTTTTGGTGGCATGACCAATCTGGACGGCTTAGCCAAAGGCACAACCAACGCCACGGCGGGCGCAATGACCAAAGTTTCTAATCTGTTTGTGGCGTTAGTTATCGGAATTGTCGTGCTTTTTCCTGCGGTTATGTTGGCGCATTTACCCAAATATGTATTGGGAATCATCATGATTTATACGGGCTGGAAAATGATTGCGGGCTTGAAAAATATCAGACGACAAGGCAGTTATGCCTTCGGATTGGCTATTGCTACGGGTTTATTGGTTTTTCAATTAGGCATTTTTGAAGGACTTTTGATTGCCCTGGCTTTTCATGGCGTTGTTCGTTATTTCAAACTGAGAAAAGAAGGCTGTTCACTTTATGAAATAAAACAACAATTCTTGAATAAATATCGCCAAGAACCCATTTCTGTTAAGCATTAACATAATATAGTAAAATAACATTTTATGATTAAAAAAACCTTCAGGATTAACTTTTTGAAGGTTTTTTTGTTTAAACTTATAACTCGCTAAAAATCAGTGGCTTACAATTTTAAAAACTACTAATTTTATCGAACAAATCCTTTAAAACCGTCCAAAATAGAACGTACCCTTAGACATTCGTCTTGAGTTTTTCGATTTCTTGAAGAATAATTTCTGCCTCGGCGGTTTTTTGGTCGCTGGCTTTGCGGTCGGTTCGAGAAAGCACAAAGGCTTCGTGCATTAATTTTTCGTAACGTTTTCGCAATTTCTGTTCGGGAGTTTGCTTCTTAAATAAATTAAACATAAGCATTTCATTTTTAGATGATTACAGAGCTTTTAACCATAACCTTACCTCAAGACTTTTTGTTTCCTAAACGATTTTTTTCGTGCTAATTTGACAAACAACTGCCGCATTCTTGGGTTTACATGAATATTTTATCATATTGCCTCAACACTGACCACTCAAAACGAGTACCTAAATGACCCATTTCGATTATATCATTGCGGGCGGAGGATGTGCAGGATTAAGCCTTGCTTATCACCTGATAAACAGTCCTTTACAAAATAAATCAATCCTCATTATTGATAAAGATAAAAAAATTAATAACGACCGTACATGGAGTTTTTGGACGGATAAGTCCACTTTATTTGACCATATCGTATTTCGACAATGGCATAAAATTGAAATCGTGGATGATACCCGACATTTTATCCGACCACTCGAACGATTGACCTACAAAATGATTCGGGCAGAGGACTTTTATCAAGAAACTTATCAGCAACTTTCAAAAAGTTCTCATGTTAAATTTTTATTAGGGTTTATTGAAAAAATACAAACCAATGATAAGTCCGCAAGCCTCACGGTCAATGGACAAACCTACACCGCTGATTATATTTTTGATTCTCGTTTTGCGAATAATTCTCTGAATCGACAGCATCCAGATTATCATTTTTTAATGCAACATTTCAAGGGCTGGTTTATTCAAAGCCCTACACCATGCTTTGATAATCAGAAAGTTACGATGTTTGATTTCCGTGTAGCCCAAGAAAATGAAGTGCGTTTTGTTTATACGTTGCCCTTTGACGATTCGACCGCATTAGTCGAATATACGGTCTTCTCGGATAATTTGCTTCCTGCCCAAAAGTACGATTCCGAACTGGAACAGTATATTAGAAAAATCCTAAAAATCAAAAATTACGAAATTTTAGAAACCGAAAAAGGAGTGATTCCGATGACCGATTTTAAGTTTCAAAAACAAATCGGGCGAAGGGTCATCAATATTGGCACAAACGGCGGGGCGTGCAAGGCTTCGACAGGCTATGCTTTCCTGCGTATCCAGCGCGAATCCGAAAAAATTGTCCGCTCTTTGATGCGCGATAATTCGCCTTTTTATACTCAAAAAATGCGTTTTCGGCATCAAACTTACGACTCATTGTTACTCAATATTATGCAACGAAACGGCGGAAGTATTCACGAAATTTTTATGCAACTCTTTGAAAATAACCCCATTGACCGCATTTTATATTTTCTGGATGAACGAAGTTCTCCCATTCAAGATTTCAAAATCATGAACTCCGTCCCGCCTGCCCCTTTTCTGAAATCTATCCGAAATATTTTTTTGTCTAAACCACTCAAAAAATCTGAATAAATTTTAATA
This sequence comes from uncultured Cytophagales bacterium, assembly GCA_964577275.1. Lineage (GTDB taxonomy): Bacteria > Bacteroidota > Bacteroidia > Cytophagales > Thermoflexibacteraceae > UBA2561. The sequence continues at coordinate 44,679 of CAZNYR010000004.1, forward strand.
AAACCTTGAAAAATCACATCACAATAAATTTATGAATAATCTTACAAAAATTACCTTATTTTCAATCGCTATTTTGTTGTTTTATCTCCATAAAAGCGGTGATTTATTGGCACAAAATGAACTGGGAAAACGGCGACAAATCGAAAGTGCTTTAGTTTTATTGAAAAATGAAACGTCAATTATTCCCATCAAAAAATTAGATAAAACGAAGATTCAGGTAGTTAGTATTGGGCTAAAAAGCCATGTTTTTTTTCGGGAAATGTGTGCCAAATATACCGACATTGAGGCAGATTCCTTGCGTACAGATATTTCTGAAAATCAAATCAAATCAAAATTTAATCAACTGAAAAACAATGATTTAAATATTATTTCGATTTCAAATACAGATTCTTTAACTCAAGATTTAATTCGATTTATTGAACAGCAGATGAGTAAAAAAAATACAATTTTATGTTTTTTTGACCCCGCCGATAAATTGCACTTTTATAAGAATCTGAATCAAACTTCAGGATTAGTCTTGGCGCATCATGCCGATAAATTAACGCAAGAATTGACTGCTCAGCTTCTGTTTGGGGGCATCGGAGCGATAGGGCGACTACCAACCGATATTCTGCCACATTTCAGACGAGGCGATGGATTAAAAACAGAAAATAATTTTCGATTAAAATACACAATTCCCGAAGAAGTAGGTTGGAATAGTAAAACCTTACATCAACGTATTGATTCGGTCGGAAGACTTGTTTTAACAAAAAAAGTAGCCCCAAATTGTCAGATTTTAGTTGCCAAAAATGGAAAAATTATTTTTCATAAAGCCTATGGATTTCATACTTACGCCCAAAAACAGCCCATTCGTTTGGATGATTTATATGATATGGCTTCAGTTTCTAAAATCACAACTGCTTTGCCTGCGCTGATGAAATTGCATGGCGAAAATCAGTTCGATTTAGAGGCAAAACTAAGCGATTATTTGCCCTATTTTGCTGATTCTGACAAAGATACCTTGCGTTTCCGTCCCATGTTAGCGCATCAGGCACGCCTCACACCTTGGATTCCGTACTGGCAATATGCTTTCCGAAAAGGTGGCTCAAAATTATGGCAACATTACCAAATTGGTGATAAGTTTCCAAAACGAGCTTTTCGGAATAAAACATTTAAAAATAAACAATCAAATCGTTTTCCTACACAAATTACAAAATCACTTTTTTTGCATAAAAATTATCAAGAAGAAATTTTTAGATACATCAAAGAGTCAAAATTATTGCCAGAAAAAAAACCAGAAAAAAAATACGTTTATTCGGGTGTCTCATTTTTTTTGTATCCTACCATTATCGAAAAAATTACACAGACTAATTATGAGACCTATCTGAATCAAAATTTTTATCATCCTTTGGGCGCAAAAACATTGGTTTACAATCCTTTACGTTATTTTCCGAAACATCGTATTTTGCCTACCGAATATGATTCTGCCTTTCGCAAGCAACAAATTCACGGCATCGCACATGACGAAGGCGCAGCCGTTATGGGCGGAGTTTCGGCAAATGCAGGGCTGTTTGGCAATGCGAATGATTTAGCCAAATTGATTCAAATGTATCTCCAAAAAGGTTATTATGGCGGAAAAAGGTACATCGCCGAAAAATCACTCGATGAGTTCACAAAGTGTCATTATTGTAACGAAGGAAACCGCCGAGGATTAGGTTTTGATAAGCCGCCTATTACTGAAGCCGAACGCCAAGACCCCAGTGTTTCGTTGGATGCCAGTGCCGAAAGTTTCGGACATTCAGGCTTTACGGGGACATACGTTTGGGCTGACCCCAAGCATGAATTAATTTTTATTTTTCTTTCCAATCGAGTATATCCGACCCGAAATAATCGAAAACTGTATCAACTTAATATTCGCCCTACGATTCATCAAATTTTGTACGATATGATGAACTAATGAATTGATTTGATTTTAAATTTTCTACAAAAAAAATGCGTCCAAAAAATAATTTGGGCGCATTTTTTATAATTTATTTTAACGAAAACTATGCTTCTATTACTTCTTCCATTTCCTCAACAATTTGAAGAGTATCATTTTCAGCCTCTGCTTTTTCCCACGCTTCTCTGCTAAAGTCTTCAAATTCTTTGCGAGTCATTTCGACAGTTTGAATCTCTAACGAATCTTTGAAAATATTGAACAATCGTCCGATTTTAAGCATATTGAAAATCATACGCAAATCCTCCTGATTTTCAGTATTGTGCATATATTGCTGAACGAGCATATCCATAAAGCTATCTTCCAGGTGCAAAACATTCATATTATAATATTGCACAAACAACTGATCTTTGATATGTTTGATGAATGCTTCTTCTTCAATCTGCTCTATGTTATGGTCTGCAAAAGCCTTACGTAGTGCCAATTCCCATATCAAAGAATTCTTAAATTGAAGAAAATTTTCTTCTAAGTTGTCTTGTGTAATACTTTCGTTAGATAACAACCATCTACGGGCAAAATCATCTGGAAATTCGGGGTTCAGTTGTTCATTAACTGCCTTATGGAAATCCATAATTAACAAATTTCTTGAATGCACATCATAATATTTTTGACTTGCCTCCCGCACTTTGCTACGAAATTGAGCCTCATCCGTTACGACATTTTCCCCAAAAACTTTATCAAAAAAATCTTGATTGATTTGGGCAGGAATTGCTCTGGAAATATTGTGTAACTCAAAGGTAAATTCTCCCTTCAAGTCAGACACATTCTCATTATTATTTAAGGTTTTGATTTTTGAGTCTTCTGGAAATGCTGCTCGGAGGTCAAAAGTAACTACGGCATCTTTTTTGATGCCAATAAACTTATCTCGCTCATTTTCAGCTACTTCCTGAACATTGAAGCGTACTGCCTCCGAAAAATGTTCGCCCTGTATGAACTTACCCATCAAGACATCATTTGGCTGGCTTTCTTCTGCCTGAGGGTATTCGCCATATTGACGCTGCAATTCCTCGATGTATTCGTCAAGGTCTTGCTCTGGAATTTCGATTTTGCGTTCGGTAAATTGCCCCAAATTATGAACAAACGACTGCACATCAATTTCGGGTTCTAATCCAATTTCGTAAGTGAAGGTAAATTCTTTTTGCGTATCCCAATCAATTTCTGGCAAATTTTTATCATCAAAAAGAGGCTGAGCTATTAACTTGATTTCTTTTTCTACAATGTAATGTTTGAGCGTATTTTCGGCAGCTTGCAAAACTGTATCCGCCAGGACAGATTTACCATACATCTTTTTTATCAGATTAACAGGCACTTTACCCGGACGAAAGCCTTTCATGTTTGCTTTTTTGGCGTGTTCCTTCAAGGCATTATTAACCTTATCCGTATAATCCGTTTCACTAATTTTTACCGTAATTGAGGCGGTAAACTTGTCTATTTTTTCCAGCGTAACTTCCATTCTTCAGGGATTAAATCAAGTTTATGATGTCCAAACAAAAAACCTCAACTTTAGTCGGTAGAAAAAGCTGAGGATCAATATGTTACATTATTTTTGTGCGGGCGGAGGGACTCGAACCCCCACACCGTAAAGTACTAGATCCTAAGTCTAGCGCGTCTACCAATTTCGCCACGCCCGCAAAAAATCGATTGCAAAGATAGTTGGATTTTTCTTTTTTCCCAAGAAAACCAAAAAAAGTTACAGATTCGTAGGCAAAAATACGCCGAAGGTCGTTCCGACATGAAGTTCGCTTTCCACTTCCAATTTGCCACGATGATGTTCGATAATTTCTTTCACAATCGGCAAGCCCAGCCCCGTACCTTCATTGATGGGTTTGGTCGTAAAATACGGCTCAAAAATCCGTTCTTGCGTTTCTGGATTCATGCCTATTCCCGTATCTGTAATTTGTATAAGTAACTGATTTTGAGTCATTAAAAATTGGGTTTTAATCGTGATGGTGCCTTTTTCAGGAATCGCCTGAATCGCATTGGCTAATAAATTCATAAATACTTGGTTCATTTGTCCACCATAACACCGAATCAGCGGCAAATCAGCGGCATAGTTTTGTTGTATTTCGATGCGATGTTTATAGCTATTTTTCAGGATAACTAACGTAGAATCAAGGCTTTCGTGAATATTCGTTTCCTGTAATTCATCGGTATTTTTGCGTGCAAAATTACGCATACTTTTGACGATTTCGAGGGTTCGCTCCGTGCCTCGCACCACATCATTGCTGATTTCGGTGATGTCCTGTTTGAGTTCTTGGTATTCGATTTCGTCTTTATAATCCAAAATTTGTGTCAGAATTTGTCCAAAATCTTGGGCAGGGCAGGTTTCGAGTTTTTCGTATTTTTCCAGTAACTCCTTCATTTCCAGCCAATAAATTTGTAATGAATCCGCTCCGTTGTGTGCATAAGAAATGGGATTATTGATTTCGTGTGCGATGCCTGCGACCTGTTGTCCTAAGGATGCCAGTTTTTCGGCATGAATGAGTCTTTCCTCCGTAAATCGCAATTTATCAAGTTGTTTTTTTACAATTTGATTGATTTTATGCTCACGTAATTTTTGGCGTTCTTCGAGTAATTTATTATAATTAGAAATATCCACTAATATCCCTTCCCAATGGATTAACTTGCCATCATCATCATAAATGCCCATGCCCCGCTCGAAGACTCTTTTGCGGATTTTTGTCTTCGTAATCAGTCGGTAATCTTGCTCAAAAATCATTTGATTTTTTATGGCTTCTGCCAAATTTTTTTGCAAAAATATGCGTTCTCTCTTATCGACCAATTCTCGAAAATATAAGGGCATTTTGCTGACTTCTTCTGAATTATAACCCGTAATTTCAAGCAAACAATCATTCAAAAATTGAATATTATTTCCCTGATTATCAATCTGAAAGATTAAAATATTCATCTGCTGTAATAAGGATTGCAAGTCTAATCTTTGATGCGTTTCGTGTTCGAGAAATTCTTGGATTTTTTCACTTTTGAGGCGCAATTCTTCGGTATTGTACCGAAGTTCCTCTTGTTGCCTGATGAATTGTTGATTTTTGTTTTCAAGCTCCTGCGTATATGTCGTGATAGTCTGTTCGAGTTCTTGGTTTTTCTGCTCAAGCATTTGCTGATTTTCTTTGAGATGGATTTCTCGCTCAACCAATTCTATGGTTTGCGTTTCGAGATGTAGCAAACTTTGGCGTAAGGTTTCTTCATTAAGTTGTAATGATTTGTTAATTTTTTTACTTTCATGTAGTAATTCTTCGATATACAAGTTATCTCGTAATCCAGCCAAATTAACAGCCATATTCGGTGCTAATTTTTCCAAAAATCCTAGACTTTTATCCGCAATATTTTCCAACGAATTCAATATCAAAACGCCTTCGGTTTGTTGGGCTACCAACAAAGGCATGACATAAACCGACTTGATACGCACCCATTTGCCCGCCACCTTGAGCTGCTCGCTGACTTGCTCTTCATAAAATAAGATTTCCTCCTGACTACGAGCCACTTCGCCCACAATGCCAGCCCCAAAATCCAGCCGTTCGGGCAGATGCTGCTCGACCCCAAAACAGTATTTGGCAAGCAATCGAAGTTCCTGCGTTTTTCCCTGCGGAACGGCATAAATCGCCGACTGAAATGCCCCCAAATAATCCGTTAATTGTGCCAAAAGCGCATACGCCCAGTCTTCTGCTTTTTGTCCTGTCTCGTGGCGCATTAAATTGGTAAACTTGGTTAATCCTGTATCATAAAACTGGAGATTTTCTCGACTTTTTCGGAAATATTCTTGTTGGTTTTTGATGTCATCCACCGAAAACCCAATCGCCAAAAACCGCTCGATAGTTCCGTCAGTATTAAATAACGGACTGATAGTCAGGCTAATCCAAACTGATTTGTGAAACGCTGTTTTCAGTTCGATTTCTTCTTGTAAAAATTGAATTCCTGTGAAATTTCGGGCAAAAAATTCAGTCAATTCTGCCTTGAAATTAGCATTCAAAATAAAGTTAAAAACGGAAGTATTGGCTAATTTTTCGGGCGACACCTGAATTAGTTCAGAAAATTTATCATTGCACATCAAGATTTGACCTTCGGCATCCAGTTCGAGCGTAGCAATGACCTGATTGGTAATTTCGGTGCGTTGATTCAGTTCTTGATTTAAGGCTTCTAATTGTACTTTTTGAAGATGCTGTATTTCTCCAGAAGCCTGCTCTAACTGCTCACGTTGTGCCGAAAGCTCTTCCATATTTTGATGCAATTCTTCTTGTTGTGCTTGCATCTGTTGGTTTTGAAGTTCGGTTTCGTCAAGGAGTTTTAAGATATTGTTATTCAGGCGGTTACTGATTTTTAGGAAATAAATAAATCCCCCAGCGACATAAGTAAAAGCAATTAAAATACCTATGCTATAAAGCAAGTCATAATTCAACTTAATAGCATAACTAAAGCTAAATATATCATCAAAAATTGGAAAAACATAATATGATAAAATCAATAAAACTAATGAAATATAAATATACTTCCGTTCACGAGTATTGGCATAATCAAAAACCAACATAACCACAGAAATTTGTGCCAGATAGTAATTTCCAACCCAAAATAACATCGGTGGCGCACCTTCAGGATTGAACCAAACGGCACCAAATAAAGGATACAAAATCGCCAGTGCCACGTTGATAATTTTTGCTACTTGTGGCTTTTGATAATGTGCCAGCACAAAACTCAAGACCGAAAACGGGATATATGCCCAAATAACCCACATGGCATAGGGATGAACCGCAAAGTATAAAACGATGCCAAACAAAAAAGCAGCAAGAATATTTTGGAACGCTAAGATATTGTTTAGCAGGATAGTACGCCTTTCGGTATCTGATTGGGACGGCTGACATCCGAGCGATAAAAATTGGGTTAAAGTATAATTTTTCATGTATGATTTTTTGGCTTATTTCGCACTTGTAACTTAACCCAAAATCATTCCTTTTTGATTCCAATTCGGAGAATTTTACGAAAATGGTTTCGTGGCACAAATTTTAAAGTCCGTGCCACGAATTATTTTGCCAAATATTGAATCTATGCCCTAATTTTGGTGTGTTTCGGTATTTTTGTGAGGTTTTAGTCGTGCCAAAACCGTTTTTCCACCTTTTGTTTTTTGGTTGAGATTGACCACAATTTCGGCATCGAGCGGGACAAAAATATCAACGCGCGAGCCAAATTTGATGAAGCCAAATTCCCTTCCTTGTTGCACACTTTGTGCCTCTTGGACATACCAACAAATACGGCGTGCCAATGCGCCTGCAATCTGACGCATCAAAATTTCTGTGCCGTCCCGATGCTGAATCACGATGGTGGTGCGTTCGTTTTCGGTGGATGATTTGGGATGCCAAGCCACCAAATATTTTCCTGAATGATATTTCACATATTTGACAATGCCCGAAATTGGATTTCGATTGATATGAACATTAATCGGGGACATAAAAATAGAAATTTGGCGGCATGGACGTTTGAGATATTCGGTTTCTTGGGTCTGTTCGATAACCACGACTTTGCCATCCGCAGGCGCAATAATTTCGTCTTCTTGTGCGGTAATCGTCAGGCTGGGATTACGGAAAAATTGAAGGACAATCAAAAAAAGTATCAAGCTGATAATCAGTAAGATATTTTGAATTAAAATGGCTTCGGGCAGGGCAAAATATACGCCATAATTGAGTGCGCCCAGCACTACGGTTGTGATTAAAAGACTCGGATAGCCTTCTCGATGAATGGTCATGTTTTATGAAATTTTTAGAATTTAAAATTGCTCAACAAATGACACAAAGTTACGATGTTCACGGCAAGTTTTTCCAAAATAATTGTAAAAAGCCCCTCATTTTTATATGAGTATTTAGCTTTTTTTGGGGCGTTTCTTTCTCGGTTTTTTCACTTTTTCTTTTGTAAAAATATCTGCCGTATATTTTTCGTAAAGTTCAAACAGAAAAACCATTCGGTTTGCCTCGCTTGTGAAAGGTTGAGGACGATATGCCAAATCTACGGCTTTGTCTAATGCGTTATGTGCTTTTACAAGTGCCGGCGGCATGCTCAGAGGGTCGTAAAGGTCAGCAAGGGAACTGTTCGGAAATTGCAGCCTTGTATCCAATACTTTTTGGGCTGCGGTTTCTATGGCTTTGATTTGCTTGTCGCTTGGGTTTTCTGCCCAAGGAAAATTATTGTAAACAATCTCATTAGAATACCTGAAATCACTTTTTAATCTTCCACAAACGGCTTTCACCCAAGCCATGTGCATAGTGGACTGCAAAATTCCAAAATGAAAAATTGTGGCGGCACTATTAACCGAAAGGCAGGTATCGCTGACAATAACAGTATCGCTAAAAAAACCCATTGGAATGTATTTTCTGTTTTCAGAACTTACTCTTGGAATCAAAATAAAATCACCCGATGGCTGTCTTATTTCCCCGAATAAATTAGGAAAATCTGCCAATTTATTGGTGGCAAGTCGGCTACTTTCTAAACGATATTTTTTTACATTAGCTATTACTTTCATTACTTCAGGAAGTTTTTTTAGCTCTTCTGGCTTTGCATCTTTTAACCATAAACACCATCTTTCTTTCCTGTTCAAAAATTCATACGCAGAAATTATGGGTTTAAAAAACTGGTTTGCTTTTGGTTCTTTTGCCAAAAAATTGTCTTTTTCCTCTTTTGTGAATAAAAAATTCCCCCCGTCATTTGGCATATTTCCAAATACAATTTTAGGCACATTACAAATAGCTGTTCTTCTTTTGTCTATCAAAATATCCTTTGCATCAACCAAATAAGGATTGATATTTTTTGCCTTGATTTCGTGTGCCTCGCCTTTGATGTCTTCGTAGTCAAAAATGTGTTTATTGTCCGTATCAAAATTGGCAAAACCCACGATGACACAATAAACAGCCGCATTTCCTTTTGCCTCGTTGCTCCATTTGAACGTGCGGTGAGCAAAATGAATTTTGATTTTGTATTTGTTAAGCATTTGCCCCCAAAGAATGCCGGTTTGTTCGCCTTGCACAATGGAATTGGTAGAAACAAACGCCACTTTTATTTTGCTATGCTGAATGTATTTGGCAGCTTTGATATACCAAGCCGTTACATAGTCCAAAACTCCACTTCCTTTTATATTTTCAAATTCTTTTACAATTTGGTTGCGCTGATTTTGGGTCATGAGTTTAGAACCAATAAAAGGCGGATTTCCGATAATATAAGAAAGTTCGTTTTTAGAAACTACATTTTCCCAATCCGTTTCTAAGGCATCTGCGTGAACAATTTTTGCCGCTTTCTTCAAAGGCAAACGTACAAAATATTGCCCAAAAGCACTACTGACCAACATATTCATTTGGTGGTCGATGAGCCACATGGCAACTTCGGCAATGCGTGCAGGAAATTCCTCGTATTCAATGCCACTAAATTGGTCTATATCAAGCCAAATAATATTTTCAATACTTGTAACTTGTTGGTTTTTGTGTTGATGTTTCAAAATTTCAAATTCTAACAAACGCAATTCTCGGTAGGTAATAATCAAAAAGTTTCCACAACCGCAAGCGGGGTCGAGGAATTTGAGTGAACTTAGTTTTTTGTGAAATTCGGCAAGTTTGTTTTTGTTGTCTTTTGCGTTTTCAAATTCTGCCCAAAGTTCGTCCAAGAAAAGCGGTTTGATGAGTTTTAAAATATTGGTTTCGCTGGTGTAGTGCGCTCCTAAGTTGCGGCGTTCTTTGGGGTTCATCACACTTTGGAACATCGAGCCAAAAATGGCGGGCGATATTTTGCTCCAGTCCAGATAGCAACATTCTAAGAGCGATTGTCGCATTTTGCTATCAAAACTTGCTGTGGGCAAGAGTTCTTCAAACAATTTGCCGTTTACATACGGAAAAGCGGCAAGTTGTTCGTCAAGGTTTTTGAATCGGTTTTCTTTTGGGGTGTTTAGTACTTGGAAAAGTTCTTGGAGTTTGGCGGCGAGGTCGCTTCCGTCAATATTGGTGCGTTGCTCGATGTATTCTTGTAACTGTTGTTTTTCAAAAATGGTGGTATCTTCGGCAAACAAGCAAAATAAAACACGCACCAAATAGACTTCTAAGGGGTGTCCTGTGTAGCCGATTTCTTTGAGCCTGTCGTGCAGTTTGCCCATGAGTTCAGCAGCTTTTATGTTTACGGGGTCTTGTTCTTTGTAAACTCTCTTTTGGTAGCCGATTAAATAGCCAAAATGCTGTACATTTTTTACGAGGTCTTTGAGTTTGAACTCAATAATTTTTGCGTTTTCGATGGCTATTTCGGGATTGTCTTCGAGGTCATAGAGTCGGAAGTTTTCAAAGTCAGAAATGAGAATGTATTTAGGAAGTTCGTGTTCTTTGAGTCCGTATAAATAATCTTTGGCTTGGTTGTATGCTTTGTCGAGGTTTTTGCCTCTGCTTTTCATTTCAATCAAAATTGTTCCTTTCCAAAGCAGGTCAATGTAGCCGTTTTTGTCGTCCAGTTTTTTTACTCGGTGTTCAAAGGATGAAACCCGTCTGCTCGTAATGCCGAAGACCTTAAAAAACTCTACGAGAAAAGGTTTTGCATCTGCTTCTTCGTTTGCAGTCTCAGCCCATTCTATTGAGAATTTCAAGGCTCGGTCTTTTATTTCATTCCAACTTAACGGCATTTTTTTTTGGGTTTTGGGGTGGATTTTATTCTTTAAACTCTTGGAGATAAATTTTTCTTCCTTTAATTCGGAGTTCTTTGGAAGTATTCAAGGCTTTTTTTGCTGCTTCTTTGCTTTCAAACTCTACAAATGCAAAACCTCTTGATTTTCCTGTATAGCTATTTTTAGGAATTATAATCTCTGAGATAATTCCAAACGCTGAAAGGATATTTTCTATATCTTCCTCTTTGGCATACCAATCTACTCCACCGATAAATAATTTTGAATAATCGGAAGCGTCCTTTTCTATTACTTCTTTTTCAGTTAGCTTATCTTGACGTGATGGAATTTCTATTTTGTAAATCCCAATACTTTTTTTAGAAATTGCTTTTTTCTTTGCCAAGGAGAATGCTTGGCTTGATGAAACTACCCGTTCCAATATTTCTAAGTTTGCAAGACTTTCCACAAGTTGCCTATATTTTTCAGTATCGACAATGCCCACACTATCAAAAATTTCTTTTGGTGAAATTAGTCTGCCATTCCGCCCAAGATTTATAACTGTTTTTTGTTCCCGTGTCAGATTCAATTCTTTGAAGCTATCAAGCCAAAGTTTTTCTTCTTTTGAATATATAAATTTGTGAAAAAGACTTACAATAAATGACTTGTTAGGAGATGAAAGCTGCGGCTCAACTAATTCGTTACTTTTCATCAATTCGAACATTCGCCTTATCCCTTCTCCAAGCTCTCTGATATAACCAAACTCTCTTAATACTCTTGCCAAATATGTATTTCTTGTTTCGTGAGCTCCTTTGAGCTCTTTCAAGTCTTCAATAGTTAATTTTGATAACAATTTTCCAGGACTTAAAACTTCTAATCTATCCGTAAATATTCTTATTTCAATCCCTCTTCCTTCTAAGCTGTAATCACGGTGAGTAATTGCATTGATTAGTGCTTCTCTACAAGCGGGTTCTGGATAAATAACTTGCGTTTTAAATAATCCATCAGTTGAATATCTTGTTTCGCTCAAAACTGGTCGTAGGGCTTCCCAACTTTCTTCAGCCAACTGAAATATATTCCCGGAAATATCCGCTACTTCAGTAACGTTATAGTCCGGTGCAGATTTTTCCTCTGTGCCATTAACCCGTAAAATTCGTACTCTTGAACGCGGATGCCACTTTGTTGGATTTTTGGCAAAAAGTAATAAAGCAGCTTTTCTAAGTCTTAACCTGTCACCATCAAATTCGGCTAATTCTACATATTGCAGGAATTTCTCTGGGGACATATTTTTTATCTTAGTACACTCATAAGCTACTTTTCCAACAAGTTCCAAATCTAAGTCAATAACAGTAGCTAAATCTTCGAATTTTCTGTCGTATTGTCTCGATGATGCTTCATCCCTTACAAATCTTATGGTATCCGCGGCAGTAGGAACGCTATCTCTATCCTCTCTTTTAAAACATTCGCCCTTGCTTGTTTGATGAATGTACTTAGCACCTTTATCTACGGAAAAATAAATCACCTTTTTTCCTTCATAATCAATGATATTTTTTCGCTTAATTGGAAGTGGTGTATCTTTTAATACGTAGTTAGTTGAGGCATTCAAAATAGCATTTAGTTTTTCTTCGGAATGTGGTAAACCTGTTACAATATTATTATCTTCTATCCCAATAAATAATTCACCTCCGTCAGCATTTGCAAAAGCAACCAGTTCTTTGCCTATATTATAGCAAATGTCTTTAATTTCTCGTGGTTTTTTGTTATTTGGTGGTCCTTCATAGCCACTTTTGAACTCACGGTAATAGCTTTCACCCAGTTCTATCGCTATTTCAACTCTTTCTTTAAGTCGTAATAATTGTTCCATATTAAAATTTGGATTTATCGACAAATTTAGTTCTTTTTGGCAGTTTCTTTTTTTTGTTCATAGGAACATCACCCCTCTCCCCATTCCTAAAACAACATAAAACAAGTTATTGATAAAAACAAATGAGCTGTGTTTTTTGGTTTTTTATTTGTTAAATGCCAAACTTTGATTGCACCACTACCTCCACTTTGGGTAGATGCTCTATGAGCAGGTTGTTATTCTATTTTTCTAACTTTCATCTTCAAATGTGTACGTGAAATGTATCGCATTCATTTCATGACTCATTTTAGTCTTTCTGTAAAAACCAATTGCGTCAATGTCGTCGCCTTCTGCTTCTACATAAGCCTCTTCAAAATTATTTTGCTTACAAAATTTACAGACTTCTGAAATCAATGTTTTGCCCAATCCTTGCCCTTGAAAATTTGGTAAGATTCCAACATCATAAATATAGGCAATCGGTTTTTCATTGTAGTAACTGTGTAAAACATAAATTGTCAAACCACCAACTACCTTGTTTTCCGATTTAACCACAAAAACCATAAAATCATTATTCGATAACAAGCTACTCAAATCGTTGTTGTCGAGTGTTTGACTGTGATTATCAAATACTTCCTTAAAGATTTCAATTAAGTTTCTAAAATCTGAAACTTCATGATGATGAAGTTTTTTAATTTCCATAATGAATAATTTTAACGCTTGTCAAATCTTTGTGTTCTGTAACCGAACCCAAATCAAAAAAAGCGACAGAACTTCCATTCCATCGCTTTTGGTGTTTTTGTACGAAATGAAGATTTCCCTATAATATGGAAAATCTTCGTTTTTTTTATTCAATAATCAACTTAGAACGTAAGAATAATTCATCGACCGAAACGACATAAACACCAGCCGACATATACGGTAAACTCCTCAAATTCAATTCGTTAAGTCCTTCTGTCAAATCAACGGTCATCGTCAAGACCTGCTCGCCGATGGCATTGAAAATGCGTAAAGTCGTTTTGCCCTGTCGGTCAGACTGAATCCGCAGGTTAATATCCTGATGGTTCGTAGGGTTCGGGAACAACGTGAGCCACGGTTTTGATATTTCGGGAACTCGATTCACCGATACGATGCGCGTTTGGCTTGAAGTCCCATCGTAATCCACTTGGCGGATTTGGTAATAAGTTACGCCCTCAAACGGATTTTCGTCAATGAACGAATAATCTTTCCCGTGCGAATTTGTGCCTGCATCCACAATACCAATTACCGTGAAGTTTTTACCGTCTTGCGAGCGTAAAACCTCAAAATAATCATTATCAATCTCGGAAGCCGTCCCCCACTGCACGAGTGTTTCTTGTCCATTTGTAATCAATTTGGCACGCACATACAACCACTCGACAGGGAGCGGATTAATGTCCTCATCCGAACCAAAGGTAAATGGACTAAACGAGCTGATTAACTGGGTATTATGCGAAGTTACTGCGCCTTTTGCGATTTCACTTGCGGGAGTTTGTTCGTCCCGTCCGCCTTCATTTCGCCAGTGGTCACCTGCGCCATAAGTTCCATTGCCCGAAGCATCCAAGAAATGCGCCACCACCAAATTACTTAAATACGGGTCAGCATCCCATGTCAAGCCGCCAATGCCACTAAATGTTCCATTTTCCCAGAATAATCGGACACGGGCAGCTTGTCCGTTGGTCGAATTGCTGGGGTCAAGCATCCAATGTTCGATGAGGCTCACGTGCCTTAACGGACGAGCGGTTGTCGAACTGATGAAAGCATTTCCTACGAAGGCAAATGGGGTATCGAAATATTCTGCCGTAACAAAATCTGCCGAACCCCCCGTTACGTTCAAGATGCCCGCTCTCGCCCAACGGTCGCCTTTTCCGATAGGATATTCAAAATCAGGATTTACGCCCGCCTCTAAATATTTGGAAACAGGTCCCCGCACGAATGTTCCAGCGGGATTCGCCACCGAAGTTGCCGTTGCATTTTTATCAAATGACAACAAACTCGGTGCGTAGGGCGAAGTTCCGTAATTGGAATACGTAAAGGTTTTGCCTTTGGTAAAAGTCATATCGCCACTTTCAATGATTTGGACTTTGGTTTTTGCAATGACCAAACTATCGGCATCGGCATCCTTATTGAGCGTTACTCGATTCAATGAAATATCCGAACCGCCCGAAATGAAACTTGTGCCACTTATGAAAAAGACATCCCCCGCCGTATGGAACATCGAACCTTCATTAAATAGACTACCAGAAAATTCGATTTGTGATAACTCCGTTACGGTCGAAAAGGCGGGTTCTTGTCCCAAAGTATCCAAGTTATAGAAATCACCTTTGACCCGTAAAATCGGCGTAGTTTTCTGAATATCAGTTATGCCGCCTGCTCCCGTATAGAATAATAATTCGTTCTCGAAGGTGCCATAATTGACCACATCGCCCTCGACTACGGTTTCGTAATGATTCCCGAATCGTCCGCCCACTTCAACGGAAATAAATTCGCTGACAGTCAAACGGGTATTTCCGTTAAACTCATTTTTATTGTCATAATTGGTTACATCCGAATATTTATCATCCGAACTGCTCAAACTGGGATTAGTCGATTCGGCAGCAGAGCCACCC
>CAZNYR010000004.1:59753-60370 GCA_964577275.1 uncultured Cytophagales bacterium
ATCAAATGAACCGCCGTTCTGAATCTGAATGGATTTGACGGTCAAAGGCACACGGTCATAAAGTACAGGATAGAAAATATCACCCGAAACTGGCGTACCCACAAACTTGCCTGTTACGGCATCTTTTTCAGGAATGAGCAAGCGCATCGAAGTCGAAGGCAAGGAATAATCCGTAGGGTTGCCTTGTACATACCAGTTTTCGCAATCCCAGAAATATTCGTCTGCGCCTCGCCAAACTAAGATTTTTTCGCCATTAACGGACGTAAACGACCCTGTTCGGACAAGAATATCGGCGGCTTTGATGGCACACGCTCCGCTCAAGCCAATGTTTTGCCAACGGAATCGGTAGCCCATATTTGCCTGCAAACCATCTACCAAGGCATTGGCATCGGTTACGCTACTGAACGTAATGGCGGTCATAAAGCCGGGACTCACGCCTGTATTGGTCGTGATAAACGAAACTCCATTTACGGTTTGGAACTGGAAAAAGGTCGTTGCCGTAAAAGTGGGGTCGGTTGGGTCAGAGGGGTCTGGAATATCAGCACTTCCTTCGGCAATCGGCACCACGGTAATCAGTTCCCAAGTTCCGTAAAGTGGCGGACTCAACGGAGCGGCGG
>CAZNYR010000004.1:60380-75249 GCA_964577275.1 uncultured Cytophagales bacterium
TTGCGCCACGCCTGCGCCACAGGTCGTAATTTCGTCATTTTCGCCGGAGGTCAATGAACCTACCGAAAATACGCCCATTTTATTCACGTCATCGGCATTATTATTATTGGTCGTTAAGGATAAAGCGGTGCGTTGGATAGTTCCTAACCCCGCATCCTCTCGTGCTGCGGAAATAAAATCCATACATCGCCACTCGTCTTCGATGGCTTTATAATGCACGATGGTCGTTTGTTGTCTGTCAAAACCGGGGGGTTCGTCCGTTGCAATCGAGGCACTTCCCTCAAACCATTGCAACATCAATGTTCCCTGCGTACCGCCCACTACATCTTCGGTAACGACCCAGCTTCTTCGGACAAAATTACGGTCGATTGGCGTAGGTGAACTTAAAGGATTATATTTGGTATCGTCCGAAGGGTCAAAGGAATCATTCCCGCCAAATGTGGCATCTATTCCCTCGTCCCATTTGCCTGCGTAAGTGGTATAAACATTATCCAACAATCGAGAACGAAACATATCATCTACGCCACCGCCCGATTGCGTGAGCGTTACAGGCAAATAGTTGGTCAAATTACCGATAGGCGATAAGGTTTCTCGATTTGTGTTATATACATTCCGATTGACCGTGCCTTTGCCGTTGGCTACAATATGTCCTTGTCCTGGTCGGAGCACTTCCACGCTGTTTTTGTCATTAGAATTACCGATAAATACGTCATTTTCGCCGATAATCATTTTTCCGAACATAAAATATGCTCGTAAATTGGCATCGACATTCTGATTGACAAACAAACGAGAAGACACCGTACTGTCTTGATAAATATAAATATTGTTGGTCTGTACCAAATGGCTTGCGGTCAAGGTTTGCGAGCCTTTCCCCACAAACTTCATGCCTGCATAATGCCCTGCATCCTGCGGATTGGCAAAAGTCGTGTTTGAGGTCGGTGTGATGGTATTGAAATTCAAAGCCACATTTCCCGCAAATTCGGACAAATATTTATCCGATACAATAATTCGGTTATTGGCGTGCGCTCCCGCATCCACAGTAAAGACGGCATTGGCAGAAAAAATATCGCCTTCAATGGTTCGGGAAGGTGAATTAGCCCCCAAGATAATGCGCGTATCGTTTTGGGCAATATCCTCCAGACGGAAAAATCTTTTAAAGTGATTTTTTGCCAGCCATTCGATATTATACGCAGTGTTACAGCCGTTCATCGTGGTTTTTTGGAAAGACACATCGCCATCATAAATTGAGGCATCGGACTGAACCCAGACTGAACGGGCTTCCAAACTTCGGTGAACACTCGAAAAGCTCAACTGTAAGCGTGCATTTCCGAGGTCGCCAGCGACTTGAGCCGTCAAATCAATATCAATCGGTGCTTGTGCCAAATTGCCTTTGAAATTGACTTTTTCAAAACGCAACAAGCCATCGTGATAATCCTCGATGACAATATTGACTTCATCTTCGATTTGGAGTTCACCGCCCGTAGGACCGCCGAAAAGTACGCCGCCTTTATAATCCACACATTTTCCATTCCCCGTATAATTGGGGTCGATTTTATTCCGAATCGTCAGGGTCGAAGGCACGCCCGGCTTCCCGATAGAAACAAACGCCAAATTGGTCTGTCTTCGGTCAGCGAGTTTTATATCCTCGTTATCGGTAGCGACATGGAAATGGTCGTTAGAATAATTTTCGATGACCAAATCGCTTTGGAAATGCACCGAATTTTTGGCATCGCCCGCTCCGATATAAAAATCAGGCGCAATATTTGGCTCTTTGGGACCCGGTCCGTTAATGATGGTTACTTTTTTCTCAAAAACATTGTTATCGGTTCTGTAAGCCAAAGCCATTTGCGAGTTCCGTCCGTTGTTGTGGATATACAATTCATCCAAAAATTCATCTTTTCCGTCTTCGCCAAAATACCATCTTCTGTTTTTTGGTATTTCAAATTCGTTCGTAGCATCTGCCAAGCCATTTTTATTTTTATCAAACCAATCGGTCATGTATCGGAACTCAAATGAGGCTTTCTTCTCGAAGCGGTTTCCGCCCGATTTCATATCGTTACCGCCATCGGACTCATAGCCTCCATAATTGACCAGATAGGTTGTATCTTGGAAAATATTATCTCGCAATGCCAAGGTAATCGCCTGTATGTGAAGCGGGGCTTCAAAATTATTATCATAAAGCCATAATCTTGACCTTGCACGGGTGTGGGGTTGCGCTCCGCCCGATTCGGGGTGAATGTACTCATCCGAATAAGGTGGCATCCAAATATTTTGTTTGGTTTTGCCTGATTGATTAATTCCCGCCACCATCAAACTTCCCGTTCGGAAACCTTCGGGTCCGATAAGGAGTT
Source organism: uncultured Cytophagales bacterium (assembly GCA_964577275.1). GTDB lineage: Bacteria > Bacteroidota > Bacteroidia > Cytophagales > Thermoflexibacteraceae > UBA2561. The sequence continues at coordinate 62,732 of CAZNYR010000004.1, forward strand.
TTTTGCCATCCGCCAGATAACCTGTACTCATGGAATCCGCATCATCATTACCAAAGAACGTTCCTCGACGGTTGTAAGTATTACTATTGAGGTCATCACGATTCAATTTGTTTTCGACCAATACATCGCCGTTGTAATACACTCTGCCTTTGCGATGGAAATAAAATTCTGCCGAGGCATCCATTGCATCATTGATGTTAATGCCATCCGCATCGTGGCGTACTATCAAATTGGCATTAAAAACCACTTGGGCTGCTTTGCTTTCATGAGCGACAAAAACATCGGCATCGTTATTTCCGTTATTGACCAATTCGGTTTTGGAATCAAAAGACGATTTGTAAGAAACAAATAAATCAGCGGCATTATCCACACGGGCGTAATTATCTGTGCCTAAGCCAATTTGCCTGAAATTACTCAAATACACTTGTCCTTTGGTCAAATCATTATCATCAATGGTCAGACTTCCGTAAAGGTCAGCCATATCGTCATTTTTACAACCTCCAACAAAGGTTCGTCCGCCTGCATTTCGTAGCTTTAGGGTGGCACCATTTGCCCACGAATGATAGCCTCTTTCTCTATCGCAATTTGTGGTTCCGTTTGTTCCTGTTCGTTCCTGTCGTCCGCCAAAGTGCATCCAGCCGGGTCCTTCGTTTTGGATGTAGGTTGCGCTATTTTGTCCGGTAAAATTGACTTGGGTGCCTGCATTCAAGCCCGTTCGGATAACATTCGCCCAATATCCATTGACATTATGGAAATGATGCGCTTTGTTATCGCCCGTAAAATCGGCGTTGGCATTATCTTGGGTTGAGATATAAATTCGCCCACACAATTCGACCTGAAAACGTGTATCATCCTGAAACTGATTGCCTTGCGTATTGTAGGCAAAATACAAATAATTGTTGTTGGTTTCGGGTGCTGGCGGCGCAGGAATTGTCGCATTATGCGCATTAACTGCCAATCGAATTTGCGCCCGCAAATTATTAGAAGCAATCAGAATTTTATCCGCACAACTCAAGCCACAACTTGCCGCCCGATTTGCGACGTTGGCATAAATATTATCCTCGCTGGGCGAGTTTATTTTGGTATTGTTGTCGGTTTGGTCTTCAAGCGTAACTTCGTCCTTCAAAAACAACCGATGCTTAATACCGTAAAGTGCTTTATCTCGTGCCATTGTCATCGAATCAATCATGATATCCATGGTCAAAGGAGGCGCATACGAAGAGGCAGTTCCGCTACAATCGCAAGGGGCAGAAGTTCCGTTTGAAATCGCATTTGCTGCTGCCAACGCCGCCGCCGCCGCTGCATTATTGGCAAAATAATCCGCAATGACGGTGGATTCTCCGATGCGGGTATTTGCCGTGTTGATAGCACCGTTAATGCTATTTTTGGCATCCCCCATCCACTTAAATGGCGAGTTATTTGCTGGCGAAGTCAAAACATTGTTGTTGTCATCCAAAGCCCGCCCCATCAAGTTTTCGTAGGCATCATCGACATTTTTCTGGGCAGCATTAACGTTGGCTTCGCTTTGTTTTTCGTCTGCTTCGTTGGCAGCCTGATTTTGAGCATTAAAACTGGCTAAAAAGTCATCTTGCGAAGTTCCCGTATTACTATCGAAATTATCCTTTCGGGGATAGGCAAGAAACTCATTATCAGGGTCGCTAATATTATTATAAGTTGCATCGCAAGGCGATTGGCTGGTCGGGTCGCTTGGGTCTTCAATCGATTCGGTACACGAACGCGGATAATAATATTTGCCTGCCTCATCAGGAATCAAATAACTGACCGTTTCGTCATGCGAAGAGGAGAAATCCTCCAGCGTAGGTCTTCTTGAATTACCGGGCGCATTGAGCGTAGGTCTGGAGCCGGGTGCGGTGGCACAGGCATTGCAATAGGCATATAAATCCTTCTCGAAAATATCCTTGCCGCCCGAAGTGCTGCCGCCCGTATCTTCACGTCCCCAGTACATTCGGCTTTTTCCTTTATGCACCACCGCCGTATTTTCTTTGAAAGTATTGCCGCCGTTTCGGGATTCGTTATTTCCTGTGTAATGAAAACCAATATTGGTATAAAAAACCGTTTTTCGGATGTCCATATCCTTGGTAACGGAAATAAAATTGCCTGTCATAAATGCCGTTCCAGAGGCAAATGCCAGTTTGCCTTCCGCCACAATTTCGGGAATGACTGCTCCCGTATAAAACCCTGTGATGAATGCGCTATTAAACTCTAAGGTTTCTACGGTCAGATTTTGACCATTTAAGTCGAGTTTTCCGCCTTCGGTCATGGTAATGGATTTGAGGGCGGTTACGGAACTTGGTACTTTCGGATATCGTCCGTTGGCAACTTCTGGAATCGTAATGCTGTACGTGCCATCCAAAGGAATTGCGCCCGTCCAGTTAGAACATAAATTCCAGTCATCGCTTACTGCGCCTGTCCACGTAACGGCAGTCGGAGCGACATATCCGGGGTCTTCTGTTACTGCAACCGTAACATACGCCACGCTCAATGCCGACCCATCGCCACACGCCGTGAGGCTTCCGCAATCTTCGACACATTTCCGAGTCCAACGGAAAATATAATCGCCATCATGCGTGGGGTCGTTATAATTCAAAATCGAAACGACCGTTTGCGGGCTTTGCGGATTGGCAATAATTACGTCATCAAAAGGCACGCCCGTTGTAACGCCTTTTGCGCTGACCAATTCCCACTCGCCCCCGATTGGTGATTCGAGGTTTTTTCTGGCATCAAGCACAATCGAAGCACAGCCTTCGGCAACGTCCTGCGTAACATCCGTATCGTCAATATTGGCTTTGGCAGAACTCAAAGCAAAAATGCCTAAGTTCGTGGAGGTTGAAGCCACTTCATCGCCAATGACCTGTGAACTGATAAAATATAAATCTTCGTTGTTAGAATGCGAAGCATTTGTCCAGGTCGTGCTTGGTGTTGTGGCATCGCGTGCGGTTTGGATACATTCCCAAATATCGGTGCTATAATTATAACGATTTACCGTAGCGGCTTCCGAATTAAAATCAGCACCCTGTGCGCCCACATTCCAGTAAGGTTGCACTCTAAATCCTGTCGGATTATAGTTTTCGTTGGCATGAGTCAGAATCCAAGCCGATTTGGCAAATTCTTTTTCATATTTCGTAGAACTCGTGTTTTTCTTATTTGCATCATCATATAAAGCATACACTTCAAAATCTACGGAAGCGATAATTTCCTCTATTCCCGTTCCTGTACCATCCGTGATGACGGAAATAGGACGATGCCATCCCGAACCAATCGGAAAATGATATTCGCCAGCCTTCGAGAAATCTACCATTCGGCTCACGTGTGAATTGGCATACGTTCGTACCCAACCGCCAATGGGATTAGTAGAACGGTCATCAATAAAAGCACTGGGGTCTGAATTTCGTAAACTGACCTTGAAATATCGCCCGTTTTCGCCCGCAATTCGCCCACTTGTCATTTTCAAATGATCATGAATCCATAAAATATGGTCGCGATGTAAGCGAATTTCTTTTGCAGGACTTGTTCGGTTCATGTGCAGACTTCCCATGAGCATTTTTTTGGAATCCAAATGCGAACGCAATACTTTGTCCTTACTGCCACTAATTTCGATGGTGCCTTCGCCAAAGAAGAAATCGCCTTCAAACGAATTGCCGAACAAATTAATGTTATTGGCGATGGAGGTCGTTACAAAAGCAGTGGTAAAATAAATATTTTGCGTAGTGGAATTGGTCATATCAATATCAATGTAACCATTGCTATCGCCAAAATTATTCCCCACAGTTTCTGCCATAAGCAGTTTATCGGACGAATAATTGTTAATTCGGGTACGTTTATTAAATTCGTTCCCGCCGTACCATCGCTCTTCGCCGCCGCCCACGATTTTATGGATGTTTGTATTTTGCTTGAATGTATTGCCGTTCAGGTTCATATTGGGCGCACTCAAGGTAATTTCATTATTGAAAGTCGTATTCTTGATTTGCGCTATGTCCGTTGAGTTGGCATCGACCTTGATTGTTCCTTTTTGCCCGCTAATTTGTCCGTTATCATCTGCGGAAAGAAATTCTACGACCGTCAGCGTAACCCCCGCCGAAGTAAAATTAATGGTGCCGCCATCCAAATGAAGAGCTTTAACGGTAACATTGCCCGCTAAATTGGGATTATTAGGAACGCCACTCGGAATCGTAATGGTGGTGCCACTGCCTGCCGTACCGCTGCCGGGCGTGCCTGCTGACCAGTTATCGCAATTATTCCAGTCCGAATCGGTTGTTCCTGTCCATGTCGTAAAATCGCTGCTGTTGCCTGTTACAATGCCTGTTACGCCCGTAATTGTAACTTCTACCAAATCAGTAAGTCCTGCACAGGTAACGCCTAATTCGTGGTTATTATCTGGTTTATCAATGACCCAACGGAATGTATAAGTTCCTTCTTCTACATTCGTAATATCGGTATATGCCGACATAAAATGGATAATCGAAGGAACAGAAGGAGTGGCATCTACTGCCGTCATGCTGACAAATTCCCAATGTCCGACACCCCCCGTCCCGACAGGCACAATCGCTCCCAAGACGGTAAAATCACAGCCCGTAAACGTTACGTCTGCGCCCGCATTGATATACGGGGTGGAAGGCGCAAAAACGCCCAGCTCGTCCAGTGCGCCGTAATTGGCGTTCAGCGTGTACGGATTTGCCCCAGCCAACCCTGTGCCGCCAAATCCACAGCCCCACGCCGCCGAAACAAAATCGTAGCGGTGTAGCGTGGCGTTATTGCGGTCAAAATCAGGTAATTCATCACCCACACCATTCCATTGCACGGTCAAATTTAATTGTGTGCCGCCTTTGGTTTCTTCATTCAAAACCCAACCTACGGACGTAAAATGAGAATCGACAATATTGCCCGTGAGATTATTATTGGTAGAATTATCGTATTTATCACTCAAAATTGAGGCAATTCGTGCGCCCAAAACATCTTTTACGCCTGCGTTGGTCATGGTAGCAGGGTAATACAGCGTATCGCTTGCAATCGGAAATAAAACTGGTGTGGCTTCCACCGCTCGTTTGAGGTGTCCTTGTCCCATAGCAATCACATGATGCACATTGAAATTGGTCGAAGTAATTTGTCCTTCATCCAAATCCATATCGGAATTTAATAATTTGACTCGTCCGCTCGTAAATTTGAGTTGGGCGGTATTATCAGCCGTAACAAAATACACATCATTTGCCAGCGAAACGTTTGTGGCATTGACCTCGAATTTATGTACCGAAACATTGGCGGTATTAAAATTGAGATTTTGTGTGGCAGTACTTTCCGCTTTTATCCAGCCGTTTGCGCCGTGCGAAAATTGAATTTCCGCCGTATTTGCCGTGGCGGTCATATCGCCTTTGAAGACAAAAAGTCCATTTTCGGCAATTTTGATATTTTTCGTAGCGTCCGTATTGGTGTTGGTTATCGTTACCGTTCCCGAAACCGTAGCATTGGCTTCGGTGGGCGGCAAATTCGAGCCAGCCATATAAATTTCGCCATTATTTGAATTTTCTAACGTGAGATTTCCGCCGTACAAGTTTCCGTTAGAATTATCGGCAATCAATAATAATTTGTCCGATTGATTGCGGTAGGTTGCTGCCAAAGCAAACGTATCCGCCCCGTATGCGGCATCTCCCCATTTCCAATCGACAGCCAAATCATTGGAACTGTGCGTAATCGTAGCGTTTTGAGCGAAATTATTTCCACCGCAAGCAAAGTCGCCGTAACTGGCATTAAAATTCAAAATTCCTGACGAGAAATCTGCATCGCTGGCAGATTCGCCACCGTTTGCCTCCACGACCGAAAGCTCGACTTGCCCATCAAAATCATTCCATCGGTAAGAAGACGATTTGGCTTTTGCCGAAACAAATCCCAAAAATTCGCTATTATACACCGTCAAAATGGCATTCGGAACGGTCAAATCAATCGCCGTGGCGGTTTTTTGCGTTACGTTTGCCAAGAAAATTTGTCCATCCAAAAATTCAGCGGGCGAATTGGTGGTAATTCCGCCATTCAAAATGACTTGCTCATGGAATGCACCGGTTGCATCCTTCAGATTTGAGTTTCCTCGTCCGATATAAAAACCTCGTCTTTTGCCGTTGGCAGCCCCTGCGGCGGCACTCAAATCGGTTAATTTGAGATTTTGGAACTGAACATGTCCCGAATCGTAGGCAAAACTCATATAAACTTGGTCGCCAGAAATATTTGTTCCCGCATCAGTAAAAGTAGCTTCTACGTCCGCCTCAAAAATTGTTGTTCCTTTCAATGCCACACTGATGGCATCAAATCCTCGAAAAACGCCATCGCCATCGGGCGTACTTTGTACGGTGGTTCGTGCGCCCACGAAATGGGTTTTGGCTTTGAAAGTTGCTTTTGAACCGTCTTTTTCGGCAATAAAAATACCGCCTGCGCCTTGCGCCGTCATGAAGGTTTCGCCTCCAAAAACGGTGCTGTTCGATTGGTCAGCCAAAAAAGTATAAGCCAGCGTATTATTCGTTTGATTGACGAGATTCAGGGTTTTCTCGAATTTATCGCCACCGCCCGAATAGCCCCAATGCCATGACGAATCGCCCAAATGTGTCAGGGTCGTATTGCCATAAAATACATTGCCCCCGCAATAGCGTCTTTGGTCGGTCGTTGCCTGAATATTGACCGTATTGGTGCCAGCTTTTGCGCCCAGTCGGGTGGTGCGTAATTCTACGTTTTTACCCTGAATATCAATATTTCCGCCCAAAACTGAATTATACAAGTAAAAATTGACGTTGGAAGTGCCTGCGCCCACAAAAACGTGGTTGCCCGCTGCGCCGGGGTCGGAGGTCAGGCTGGGGTCATAATTTATTTTGAGCAACACAATATTTCCGTTCGTACTTGCCGAAGTATTGATGTCGCCCCCCGTCAAAAGTGTTGAGGACGAACTGGCGTAATTTTCATCACCAATTCGGACATAACTTTCGCCCGTGTTCGTGATGGTTACATTGCCGTTGATGGTATTGTTGGCGGTATTTCGGGCAATGACCAATTCGTAAGGACTATTATTTTCAAGCGTTAAATCTCCATTGAAAATATCCCGTCCGCCACTCATGTAAGTGGTATTTGCTCCGAAAAGCAAATCGGAATACCCCGAATTTTGTTTCAAATGCAAATTGACATCAAAGCGAATCGCTCCGTTAAAACTCGGATAATACGCATTTCCTTGATAATCAATAATAATGGTGGGCATTGCGCCTACGGTCGAGGAGGTAAAATGCGCTTCGGTCATTTTCATAGTGCCTGCCGTAATCAGAATTGTTCCTGTACCGCCAGCGGGATTCATGACCGTGGCGAAATTCGCCACGTAAAGCCCGCCCGAAACTTGCATCGTATGATTATTCAAATCCAAGTCGCCTTTATTTTGGACGGTCAAGAATTTGGCTTCGGCTATGGTCGCTCCGATAAGCGAAGGCGTATTGGTATAAGCAGTATGATTGCGGTCAATCACTGCCGTAATGCTATTGCTTGGCACGGAACTTTCGCCCGTAGTGGTCAAAGTGGCATCGGTATAACCTTGCCAGTTATTACAATCAAACCAATCGGCATTTTTTGTTCCTGTCCAGACTTGATAAGGCGCACCGCCTGCCCCCGAAACCGATACGGCAATATCCACATCATCCATATCCGCCCCGACAGTCCATTGGAAACGATACGTTTTGCCTGCATCAAAATTAGCCGTGGTAACAAATGTATTGGGGTCATTGACATCAGAAAAAATAGCCGTATTTCCTATGCCAGGGTCGGTGTCCCCATCCGTAAATACCAAACTCCACGTCCCACCCGCTCCCGAAACGGCATTTAATTGCAAATTGGCGCACGCTGATACGGTTCTATCCGCACCCGCATACACATCGGTATTGGTCGAAATGCCAAAAGTGCCTAATTTGCCGTTCGTTACGCCCACCAAATTGGTTTGTGTCGAACCATCAAAATTGGCTGTTCCCGCCACAATTCCCCAATCACTTTCATCGCCTTGCATAAAATAATGTGCCGCAGGACTACTTTCCCAGCCCAACGTAACATCGGCAGTCAGTGCGCCTGTGCTGTGCTTCACCAACCAATAATTTGCCAAAGCATTCGAGGTGGCGTTGGTCGGTTTTCCTGCGGGCATCGTTACATTAAAAGTAACCGTTCCAGCATCCTTATGATTGAGAGTAATGGGCTGATATTCAGCACTTCCACCGACAGGAATTAGGCGATTCGTGGAGCCTTGTGCATCAATCAGCACGCTTCCAGATTGTGCATTGATATAACTATTGGCATTTTCATTAGAAATGGAAGCAAAACCTAAGGTCAGACTATTGCCATTCGTACTAATTTTTCCGTTGGTCAAATCCAGCGTTTCGGAAATCCGCAAATCGGTGTTGAGTTGCAAACCGCCTGCTCCGTTCATGACGACTTTTTTAATGTGGTCAAGGTCAGCATCATCCGAATCAAATTGCTGTAATGCGCCGCCCGTAAATTGGATTTCGCCCCCGTATTGCGCCAGTTTGGGTTTTCCTGTGCTGGCAATGTTCAAATCCAAATTGCCCTGCAAAACGAGCGTGCCGCGCGAAGCCAAATAAGAAGGTTTCGTCCCGTTCAGATTCAGTTCGAGTTCGCCTGTGATGGTTGCAAAAGCCGTTGGGTCATTTGCCAAAAGAATCGTTCCTTTCTCCAAGGCATTCAACGTAACATTGCCCTGAAATTGATTATTTGAAGCATTTTGGGCTAATTTCAGATAACGATTCGCCAAAGTTTGTACCGTAGCCGTCAGGTTGCCCTTAAAAATATCCTCGCCTGTCCCATTTGCCGAATTGGGCGGATTATAACCCCAAACCCAATCGTTATCGCCTGCCGTATAATCGGCATTTCCTAAACTTAATGTAGCATCTTGTTCAAAAGTATTTTTGCCCGAACTCGGATAATCCGAACCCGAATTATACACCAAGACACCGTAATTTGTAAAATTAACCAGATTGTTAAATGTATTTCCGAAAAGGTGAATCAAACCCGCTTTGGCAGTAAAACTTCCTGTCCAATCCGAAAACATCGACACAAATCGCCGATTTATTGCGCCGCCAGCCGCTGTTTCGTTCCAGTTGATTGCCGTTGCCGATGTTTTTTCGATATTCTGAAAATGCAATTCGCCGTATTCAAAATCCGTCAAAGCGATTGTACCGCCCGTGATACTGACTTGTTTGCCCACTGTTTTTTGGGTCAAATCACCAAAAGTAACCGAACGATTTGCATTTTTGGGATTAATTAATGTGATTCCGTTTTGGAACGTAACTGACCCCGCATCCGTATCGCCAAATTCGACTCGGATTTCATCTTCGCCATCATTTGTAAATTCGACCGTTACGCCTTGTTCAAAAACAACATTTCCTTTTGCGCCGATGCGTGTAACTTGGTCATTATTAATGCCTTGTGTTTCGTTCAAAATCCGAACCGTCCCTTTGAAAATGGCATTGCCGCCTTCGTTCGCTATTTGTGCCGACCCAAACCGCCGTGTACGAAGCTCGACATCCCCGAAAAAAATACTTGTGCCAGCGTTATCTGCCAAACGTAATTGTTTGTTATTTGCCGAGAATGATTCGGCAATCAAATCGCCTCCAAAAATATCAGGTGCGCCATTGCCCCAATACCAAAATCCATTATTATCTATCTCCTCGCAAGTAATTGTGGTGGGCGCAGTCATAAATTGATTGCCACCATTAAAATGACTATCCCCGATGTGCGTCAGGCTGTACGATGCCCCGTCAAAAACGCAATTTACGAACTGCAAACCGCCAATCATCGTGATATTTCCGCCCTGAAAACGTGTGTTCTCAAAGCTCAATGCCCCATGCGTAATATCTGGCGTAGTGGCAGTCGTTGCCGTGCTAATCGTACCGCCATTGAACGTAATTTGGGCATTCTTGATTGATGAAGCCAAACTTTTTGTCCGCACGAAAATCGTATGTCCGTTCAGATTTAGTTCGGGCGTAGTCGCTCCGAGCATATTCAAGGATAATACGCTTACATCGCCCGCCAAAACGGGGAAATTCGTAATCGTATAACTATCCGTGTCGATATAAACTCGGTCGTTATCATCAGGCACACCATCCGCATCCAGATTACTTCCTGTCGTAACATTCGTCCAGTTGGTAGCATCATTCCAGGTGGTGCCAGAAGAACCATCCCAATAAAACGTATCGGAATAAATCGGGAGATGAATCAATAAAAAACCGCTCAAAATCAAGGCGATTTTTAGTTTTTGAAAGTGTTGAAGCGCAATCGTTCTCATCTAATTTTAGTGGTATTTAAATTTATTTGTTTGCTTTCTGATACAAAATAAGTAAATGTATGATTATGAATTAAAATCAGTTATTTTTAATATTTAATCTTAATTCGTAAACCTCAAATCTGGACAAAACACAAAAATAAATCAATTTCTTATTTCTTTAATCCCATTTTTGAGTACTTAACTTTTGTCATTTAGAAATATCTTGTCCATCGTCTTTACGCAATATATTGCCTTGACGTTTCATTTTTTGATATAAGTAAAGGGATAAACTGACTTTGTGGCAGTATGTAGATTTTGTATTCTTAAAGGAGTTTGTTGTAATTTACAGTTATAACGAGTGTATTTTTGGAAAGTTCGGAAATAATCGGTGTGCAAATTTAGCAAAACCCAAACGACAATCAGCCCACTAAAATCGGAAAAGTGGAAAAAAGTAATTCGGTCATTTCCATACCGATGCTGTGTTCTGCCCGTTTTCACTTTATTTGATAAACCATCCATGGCAATAAAATTCAAGTTTTGATGTTATTTCTGAAACGAAAACATCCAAATAATTTACGATTTATTTACATATAACTATCTGATTATCAACATGAAACAATATATTTTAGGATTTTTTTTGCTCTTAGTTGTTCATGCCATTTCTGCCCAACAAGAATGGGTCAAAGTCCGAAAAACCTTCGACACCATGAATACGGCAATCAAAGAAGAATATTACGTCCTGAAAGACAGCCCAAATATTATGGATGGCAATTACATGAGTTTTTATCAAAGCGGAAAAGTCAAGGTCAAAGGCAAATTTGACCACGGCAAAATGATTGGCGATTACATCCAATATTACGAAACGGGCGAAAAAAAAATGACCGTAACTTTTAGGGAAGGCAAACGAGAAGGAAAAATCATCGAATATTATCCGAGTGGACAAAAAATGCTGGAATATAACTGCCTGAATGACAAGCGAGAAGGCGAAATTTTTGCCTATACTGCTGACGGGAAAATCATCGAAAAAGGGCAATACAAAAACGACAAAAAACATGGACTTTTTCAGAATTATTACCCCAATCAAAACCTCAAATCCGAAGGCTCTTTTATCAATGGAGAACCCCACGGACTCCTCAAAAAATATGACCAAACAGGGCGCATTCAGGAAGTCCTGACCTACGAAAACGGCATACAACACGGGAAAGCCATGCAATATTATCCGAACGGAAATCCGCAGACCGAAACCGTATTTCTTAACGGCGCACTTGCCCCAGATTCGGCAAAAATATTTTACGAAAATGGACAGGTCGAACTCGAAATTTTTATGAAAAACGACAAATTTAGCGATTTTCGGTCATTTGACACAAAAGGAACATTACGAAAAAAAGGAATGGTCATGCTCAAAGGAAATAAAAGATTAGGCAAATCTATTCGTTCTTCTGCTTTCTTGAGTGCCGTCCTACATGGTTCAGTACAAGGATATTACGAAAATGGAAGCCTCAATTATGACCTCAATTACAAAAACGGTAACAAAGTAGGTATGAACATTTATTATTATCCAAATGGCAAGATAGAACGTAAAATTAACTATAAAAATGATGAAAAAAATCAGAAAGTCGAAAAATATTACCAAAATGGAAAATTGCAAGAAGAAGTAACGATTCGGGATGGAAAAATCGAAGGAAAACGAAAATATTACCACCCGAACGGACAACTCGGAACGATGGAAAACTATACCAACGGAATCATAGTCGGCACTCGTGAAAATTACTATGAATCAGGTGAATTGCTTTCTAAAGAACCTTTCTTGAAAGGCAAATTAAAAGGAAGTGTCTTCGTTTATTACAAATCAGGACGCATCAAATCGGAAACGCCCTACCGAAACGGATACATTTCGGGGTATGTCAAAACCTACCACGAAAACAGCGAATTAGCCAGTAAAGGACGACAATACGCCCAAAATAAAGTAGGAAAATGGTCTTTTTATGACCAAAAAGGTACAAAAACCAAAGGACAAGTCTGGAAAAATGGCACGTTAATTTCTGAAAAAGACTTTACAAAGTAAGGTTTTATCTAAAAAATGAATTTAATCGAAATAATTTTTCAGGATACGATATAGTTTTTCTTGGTTAATGGGTTTGGAAATCAGGGTATTCATTTGGTATTGGCGGATGCTGATTTCGGTTGCTTTGGAAGCATCGGCAGTGAGCGC
>CAZNYR010000004.1:75259-75715 GCA_964577275.1 uncultured Cytophagales bacterium
TGCATTCTGATTTGTCGAGTAGCTTCATAGCCGTTTTGTTCGGGCATATGCAAATCCATCAAAATCAAATCGAACGCATTTTGCTTGAGCATTTCGACCGCTTGTTCTCCATTATGAACCAAGCTCACCGTAATATTCCATTGTTCTAATATTTTTTTGATAACAATTTGATTTATGGGATTATCTTCTGCGACCAAGACTCGAATCGAGAGAGGCGCAAAAGGCATCAAATTTTGTATCATATCATGCTGATATTCAAGGTTTTGAAAAGGAATTTCGACACGAAAGACCGAGCCTTGATTCAGTTTACTATCTACACTAATTTGTCCATCCATCAATGCTGTAAGCTCTTTGACAATCGCCAATCCCAATCCCGTGCCCTTCTGCTTCTGCTCCGATTCCTTCACCTGCTGAAACTCATCGAAAATTGTCTCCAGCGCTTCCTCAGGCATCCCG
>CAZNYR010000004.1:75725-80787 GCA_964577275.1 uncultured Cytophagales bacterium
ATCCCAATCCCGTGCCGCCATATTTTCGGGTTGTATCCATCGAAGCCTGCGAAAAACTATCAAAAATCACGTGGAGTTTGTCTTCGGCAATTCCGATGCCCGTATCTTTAATTTCAAAGGAAATACGCACCGTATTTTTTTGATGTGCCATGATTTTTGCTCGAAAATGCACAGACCCTTTGAATGTAAACTTAACGGCATTTTGCAATAAATTTAACAAAATCTGTGTAAGTCGTGTGGGGTCGCCGATGAGTTGGTTAGGCATCTGAACATCAATTTCTGAAAGGAGTTGGATATTTTTCCTTTTTGCTTCAAAACCAATAATTTTGAGGACATTCCGAATGACGTAATGTGGCTCGAACGGGATGCGCTCCAGTTCGATTTTTCCTGCCTCAATTTTTGAAATATCGAGCACATCATTAATCATGAGCAATAAATTTTTGGCGGATTGATGTATGATTTCTAATTCTTCGGGCGAATTTTGAGGATTTTTTGGGCGCAATAAAACTTCAGAAAGCCCGATAATGGCATTCAGCGGTGTCCGCATTTCGTGGCTCATATTGGATAAAAAAGTCGTTTTGGCAGCGGAAGCCTCTTCGGCTTGTTGGCGCAAGATTCGATTTTTCTTTTCACTTTCGCGGAGTAATTCTTCAGTAATAATTCGGCGGTTTACTTCGGCAACTGCCTGATTTTTAGCCTTTTGATAACGCTCCACTTGCCTCGTTTCATGGGTTACATCCTGAATGCTAAAAACAGCAAAAATCTCCTCCGAATTGGGCAAGGGCATTCCCGTAATGATAGTGTGTTGTCTTCGGAATTGGTTATCTGATAACTTACAGGGAATCAAGTAGTTATGTAAATAAGAAGAAAAGATAACAGGTGGCTGCCCTAAGAAAATACCTTCAATACGTTTATAATATTTAGGCTGTTTAAGGTGTGGATAAAAATCTATAATATTCTGATAATGAATTTGTTGTGTCGTGATTTTGGAAATTTGCGCCATGACATCATTCCAAAACAAAACTCGGAAATCATTATCCAAAACAAAAACTCCGTGAGGAATAAAATTGAAGAAATCAAAGCCGTGTTTGATGGACATTTTTAGGTCAATTTAGCGATTTCTCGTTTTAGGTTTTCAAACGAATTCAAAGTAAATAAAATAATCACATCTCCCTGAATATTAAGTTTTTGTATATCAAATTGTGCTTTGCAAAACAAAATAACGGCATCAGGATTAATGATTTCGGAAGAGAAAAAATGTTGGGGTGTTCCTTCGTGATAATTAGGCACGATATAGGTGAGTTTTTTTTGAAAAAAATTACTAAGCGACCCCATAATTCCATTGAGGACAATATTGCCGATTTCGGTCAATGCGCCAGCCTGCATCGTATCAAAATCCGAAGTATTTTTCTCTTCGTTCATCAAGACCGAAACCAATTTGCTGGCACTATTTTTCGGAAAAATAATTTGTGAAAAGCCTTCAAAATCACCCATAAATGCCAAATTCACGCCAGAAATGACGGTATCCCGCTCAAAGTCAAGTTTAGAAATCAAATCGGCAAAATGAATAATGTGTATGTCAGGCACTTTGAGCAGGATAGGAGTCGCCAACATATCGTTGAGCATGGCACCACCTTTGCCTACTCCGATATTGATGAGTTCGGTTAAGGCATCTTTCTGGAACTTGGATAATAGCATAACTTATTGATTTATAGTCAGTAAGGCTCGGCGAATGACCTCCTGTAATTGTTCTTTTTTTGGAGGTTTATTGACAAAATCAAAAGCCCCCAATTCCAGACATCGTTTCCTGACACTTTCTTGTACATCTGCCGAAACCACAATGACGGGGGTTTTATTGTCGAGGGCTTGCAAATCTTCGAGAATTTCTATTCCGCTTTTGTCTGGCATCAATAAATCGAGCAAAATACAATCCAATTTTTCGGAATGAATTTTTTGGAGAGCTTCCTCGCCATTTTTGGCTGTAATAACCTGACAACCCGTTTCTTTGATATTATCACTCAAAATTTTACGTTGAAACATGGAGTCATCCACAATAAGTATTTTTTCCATCGGCTGTTATGTAAAGTTTGGGGGGATTGGATTTATCTCCGAAGATACTAAAAACACCCTAAAATACATCGCCATTCCTGAAATAAATATTAGACATGGTGTATTTTATCAACTTTTAGGCAAAAAAACTTGCAAAATAAAAATAGACATCGTATCTTTGCCCTCTATTTTTTTAGGTTCTTTAATTTCTGGGGTCGACTGGTTTTGACGATAAGTGTGGTTGAGTGTAAGCATGTCAGGTGTTGTGAGTATTACCTGTAACTAAAACTTTCAAACTCTTAAATGGCGAAAATAACTTTGCCCTTGCTGCCTAATCTAAGATAGATAGATAGCTTGTGTTTCTCAGGACTTTACCCTGCTGTTCCTGATTCAGAAGCATCATCCCGCAGGGTCGGTTTATGAGTTTTCTGCGCCTCATGAATTAGTATCAGTAGATACGGACTTTGGTTGGTTTGTAATGCACCGAGTAATTTCCCGACAATCAAGCATTCACTAAACATGTAGAAAGCGCATCAGGTGCCTTTTTCGGACGAGGGTTCGATTCCCTCCGACTCCACAAATTATAATAACACGTTGATAATCAATGTGTTATTTTTTTGTCTTTTCGTAAAAAATCACACAGTAAAAAAATAATGCCTAAAGTTTATTATTTTATTAAAACCTCTAAAGCCATTCCGTTTTCCATTCCTTGACGGTTTTATCGTAGCAATTCATCCCGATGAAGCAGATTTTTTTGCCTTGATTTTGGTACTTTTCGTAATATTTATTGTCCTTGATTTGTTGAATAGCCTCATCCGCAGATTTATTTACTTTGAATTCGATAATGAAAATCGTGTCCTCGTTTTCAACAGTGGCATCAATACGACCTTTATTCGTTTTGACTTCGGATTTGACATGATAACCAATCAGTTTGAGTGCCAAATAAAAAATTGCTTGATAATATTTTTCCTGTTTTGCCTCAAACATATCATAAGGAATATTTGCCAAGAGGGTTTTGAATTGTTCTGCGACATCATCCAAAGCACTTTGACGGAAGGCTTTAGCAATTTGGTAACAAATCGCGCCCGCATTGTGTTGCTCAGAATAATGGTTTAATAAATAAAGTTCAAAAGATTCCCTGACTTCCTGATTAGGATAACGTAACTCATAAACAAACCGATTAGGCTGGTCTGCAATGGTTAAATAACCCGTCTGAAAAAGCAAGGTATAAATATCCAGATTTTCAATCTGATAACTTTTAATATTTTCTGTAGCAACTTCCAGATTTTCAATCTGATATAGTTTCTGATGCCGAAGCATTTTCAGTAAAAAGGTAGGTGTGCCTGTTTCAAACCAAAAATTATTGAATCGTTTTTGCTTCATTAAATGCAACACTGAAAATGAATTGTACACCGTTTCTTCTTCCACATCCCAACGATAACCATTGTACCATTCCTTGATTTTGCTAATCATATCCGAACGACTCACATTTTGCCGTTGAGCTAATTGATCAATTTCGGTCGTAAAATAATGTTCTAATTCGGCTTGCGTGTAACCTACCAAAGCATGAGTTTGGGGACTCATCGTAATATCTTCCAGATGATTCAAGTCCGAAAAAATAGATACTTTACTAAATTTAGAAACACCCGTCAAAAAAAAGAAATGAATATGGGCATCCAAACCTTTCACAACAGAATAAAATTGCTTCAATATTTCGCGGTTTTGTTTGGCGATTTCTAATTCGGTTTCATCCAAATACTCAATGATAGGTTTATCATATTCATCAATCAGAATCGCTACTTTTTTTTCTTGGCTTAATTTGATGATCAGTTCTTTAAATTTATCCCCAATCGTTTCTTGTTGCAACGTTAGGCTATGTTTTTCAGCAGTTTCGTCCAAGAGTAGATCAATAGATTTTTCTAAACCTAATTTTTTAAAATTAGCGTTGGAGAAATCCAACCGAATGACAGGGCGTTCTTCCCATTCAATTTTATCCAAAATCCAAAGCCCTTCAAACAATTCTTTTTTACCCAAAAATATCGCCTCTAAGGTACTGATAAGCAGACTTTTTCCAAACCTACGAGGACGAGATAAAAAATAATACACCCCTTGAGTAATCAAAGCATGAATATATTGGGTTTTATCCACATACAAATAATTTCCTTCCCGTAACTTTTGAAAATTCTGAATACCTATCGGATATTTTTGCATCGCTTTTTTTATCCGAAGATACGAAATTAAGACACGTTAAACAATTTCTTTATGGTCTATTTTCATAAATTCGATTTTATCAATTTCCTTCATTAGCCTATCGGTTTCAGATAAAGCAACAATAATTTTTTGATAATGATTGATTTCCTCAAACGTTAGTTTTCTACCTTTTCTATCTTTGAGCCACTTTTGAGCAGGTTGATAACCGCCAATGAAAAACTCCCACGCAATAGCAGGAACTCCCTCAAAATATTGCGTTTCGTTGATGAAAACCTTGCCTTTTTGGGTTGTTTTATTAAGATTGAATTTTGGTCTTTCGACTGCATTTTGTCCTTCAATCGGATAAGACGTAATGAAATTATCCACTACTTCACTTTCTAATAAATGAATTTGGCGTATTTCTCCGCCCAATTTTACCAATTTCCAAAACGTTTCGACATCACTTGGATAGGGAACTCTCGGAAAATCAATTTTCAAAAACTCCTTATAGGTTTCTCTATAATTTGGCGAATGAAGAACAGCATAGATATAGTCTAAAATGTCAATCGGTGCGAACGTTTTTAGACCTGACAGGTTTTGAAAACCTGTCAGGTCTTTTTCGACAACAAACTCTAAACCCAACTTTTGAGCAATCTGAGCCACAATTTCTTTTTTTAGATTGGGTTTTCGTGGTTCTTCTGTTTCATAAAGCGTTCCGTCGGTTACTTCTTTTACTTCCAACGCATTTTTGAGTTTTTCTACCTCCTCTTTTAGTTTGTTGTATTCTTTGGTTTGTTTTTGATAAAGTTTTTCTATTTCTTTA
>CAZNYR010000004.1:80887-83292 GCA_964577275.1 uncultured Cytophagales bacterium
TCTCTATCCAAAAAATGTTGCATTACATTTTCTCTCGCTCTTTCTAATAAATCTGTATCATAATAAATACATCTGGCATCAAAAGGGCGATAATCAATACTTTTTATCAATTCGTTTTCAGGTTTAGAGTGATATACTGAGTCTATTTTTGTGATTAAATCTTTACGAGTATAATTGACTAAAACAGCATCTTTGCCACTGACAATCCCCACTGAATTGACTACAAACAATTCGTTTATAGAAAAACCTTTATGGTACTTCTTTTGGTTTTCAAAATCCTTTTGCACCATAAAATAATTCGGTGCAACATTCGGAAGCTCAGTAAAAGAAACGTCTTTAAGCGAATGATTATCTAAAAACTCATACTTAGCTTCTCTTTTTCCATACAAATCATAATGAAAAACTTGTCCTAATTCGTCTTTTTTCTTTTTTCCTGTTTTTGCAAAAATATTAATGCTTACACCTTGCATAATATCAAAAACATTTTGGTCTATGCTTCCATCTGGCGAAACTTCTTTTTTCTTGCTATTTCCGTGCAAATCTATCGTATAAATTTTATCATAGGTTTTGAGCAAATTCCAACGCATTCCTCTAAAAGTTGGGTTATCCAAAAAACCATGTGGATTGATAAAAGCAAGTACACCACTTCCATTTTTTTCTATAAAATGCTGTCCATAACGCAAAAACTTGACATAATCATCGTTGAGCCACTTTGGATTCCTTTCTTTCAGCTTTACTTTTCCTTCGGGTTCTTTTTTGTAGTCTTCCATTAAGTCCATAATCCATTGCCCTTTATTTTGACTTTCGCCACTATACGGAGGATTACCCAAAATAACCATTACAGGCGTGTTTTTCTTGACTTTATTGGCTTCATTTGCCTCTGTACTTAGCCAATTTGCAAAACTGGTTTCTAATTCCGAGCTTCCTTCTTCCAAAGAATTGGTCAGAAAAACCCGAAAACGTTGCTCCTTTTTGGGTTTAAAATCGGTTTCTTTGAGCAAAAAATCCAATTTCAAATGAGCCATTGCATAACTCGCCATCAAAAGTTCAAAGCCATTCAAACGTGGCAAAAGGTCATTTTCGACATAGCTATTCCAAATTCCTTTTTGATTTTCAAAATTTTTGTAAATGTGTTCTACCGTTTCGGCTAAAAATGTGCCTGTGCCTGTGGCGGGGTCAAGAATCTGTACTTTATGAACCTCTTTTTCTACTAAAATGCTTTTATTATTACTGGTTTCGCTTACTTTTATTTTCGTTTTGCTACTGTCAGTCAGTCCTTTAGGTAAATTAAATTCTGTTTTCAGAATGTCATCAACAGCACGAACAATAAAACTTACAACAGGCTTAGGCGTGTACCAAACGCCTCGACTTTTGCGTAATTTTGGGTCATATTCTGCCAAAAATGTTTCGTAAAAATGGATAAGCGCATCTTCGGTTTGTGTCGTTCTGCCGTATTCTTTCAAAATAGCCTCCACATTGGCATACACAAAAACATCAGAAAGACTATCTACAATCCAAACCAAACGCTCATCTAAATCAAAACCTGCGATATATTGAAATAATTTACGTAAAAATGGATTTGATTTTGGGATTAATGAAGCTGCTTTTTGACGAGTAAATGTGTTTGGCGAATCATCATGCAAACGAGCGGCAAACATTCCGTAGGCGATTGTTTGAGCATACACATCGGCAAAGGCTTTATGAGAAATATCTTTAATTAAGATTTGTTTGAAGGCTTCAAATTGGTCTTGAAGTGATGAATCCTCACGTTCTTTTTCATCAGAATTAAGCGATTTTTCGATAACTTCGGCTAAAAGTTGAGCCTTTGCAGCCATCATTTCGGCTAATTTTTTCGGACTGGTTATTGTTTGTCCTTCGTAAATGCAAAAATCTTTGATGTGCCTTTCAAAACTTTCAAAATTTTCGCTAATCGGTATGATTTTGCCGTTTTCTATTTTGCCAATCGCAATACTTTTGATAAATGTATTTTCTTGGTAAAAATGAAAATCCAAATAATCGGTAAAAGCAATATTATCAAGCGAAGTTTTGTATCTATCAAATTGGGATTTATTTCCATTCTTTTTTTCTCCTTTCAGGTCTTTATCTCCAATATCTTTGGCTTCAATGAATCCGACAGGAATATCATTTTGGGTCAATACGTAGTCAGGCGCACCGCAGGCGATGCGTTTAGGTTCGTTTGTAGCGGCAATTTTGGGAACGATACTTTCTAAAAGTGTTTGTAAATCTCCTCTAAAAGTGTGTTCAGTTGCGTTTCCGAGTTGGTATCGCTTGTCTAAATTCGTGATATATTCTTGTAAATTCATGTTATTTTTTTGTCAAGCGTGAACTATGAATATTTGAAAGAATATTTTAATGCAAGTTCAAATACTTCAATGTGTTCTATA
>CAZNYR010000005.1:0-16040 GCA_964577275.1 uncultured Cytophagales bacterium
TTCGATTTGGACGGGAGATAATCCCATCCTAATAATCTTTTTCTCTTCCATGAAATTAGAAATCCAATCTTTGACCGAATCGAACGCATTGGTAATAAATGCCAATTTGCCTGCTCCGCCATCACCGGGGATATGTTCGGAAACTTTTTTGAACGTATCATTTTTCTCCAAATCATCGCCCGTCAAACTTTGCAACTTTTCGATTACAAAGTTCAGAAAATCAGGACCTAACGGAATCAAACCATCATAACAAATCAAAGCCGCCATACGCATTTTTGCCTCCTTGCCATAATCAGCCAAAGCCGATACAAAATCGCCGATACTATCGCCGGGCAAGCCATTAATTTTGGCAAAAGCCACCAATTCGACCACAATTTTGACCGCCAAATCGACCGTCTGCACCGTATCGGCTTTCGGGGTCAGATTCTGCATAAAAGATAACATACTGAAGCTATCGGCTAATTTATCCGCCATAGCAGCCGCTCCCATTGCCTTATCCGCCGTATCAACGATGTTAAATAATTTCATAGCCGTTTGATAACCTTCTTCGTCATCATTATACAATTCGATAGCACGCTCCCGAACCATTGCCACAAATTCGTCATCGTCATCGCCCGTTACACTCCGAATCATCTCATCGAAATCCGTGATATTTTCCCACTCGCCCGGCACAATATAATCCAGCGCATTCAAGGCAAAAACTGTCAGCCCTCCAGACGGAAGGTCGTTTACTAAACCATCAATCGACGGTTTTTCGTCATCAGAAAAGAACCAACCCATAATTATTTTTGATTTTTAGTTTTAAGATTTGCAATCGAAGTCAAATTAAATTTTTTGAGCCACGCCTCACGGTCAGAAGCCGAAAAAGTTTGGTCTTTGGAGCGCACTTGTACCTGAAATCGCTCGCCTACCAAAATCGAAGTTCCCAAAGAACCCACCGTTGTTGAAGGATAATTCCCAACTTTAGTGCTGGTAGTCAGGTATTTATCGCGTGTTTTCGGATTTGAAGCCAAATCGGTTACGGTCAAAGTTGCCACTTCTTTGCCCGACTTTTTGAGTTTAGCCTGCGAAGTTCCTACTTTTTCCTGTGCAAAATTCACATCATAACCACTTGATTTTGAGGGAAAAAATTTATTAAATTCTTTACCCGCCAAAGGTTTGTATTTCGACAAATCTAACCCAAACGAAGGCGTTGCCGTAGCTTGGGATGTTTGTGCTGTTGAGCTACTTGCCTGATTTCCACCGCCTAAGTCGTTACTTTTGATGGGGCTTAATGCTTCCAAACCTTTCAAATCAAACTTTTTAATCCAATTTTCGCGGTCAGTTGCCGAAAAAGCCTTGTCTTTTGCCCGCACTTGTACCTGAAATCGGCTTCCCACCACAATCGATGAACCCAATGAACCGACCGAAGACGAAGGATAAACACCGATTTTTGTCGAGGTCGTCATGTATTTATCCAACGCTTTGGGATTTGAAGCTAAATCCGTGAGCGTCAAAGTTGCCACTTCTTTGCCTGCTTTTTTGAGTTTGGCTTGCGAAGTTCCTGTTTTTTCTTGTGCAAAATTGACATCATAACCGCTCCCACTTTTCGGGAAAAACTTGTTCAACTCTTTGCCTGCCAAAGGTTTGTATTTTGACAAATCGACCTTTGCTGCCTTTTTTGTCGAAGTAGCCGCTTGCGTATCCGTGCTATAATTACTTGAAGATGAGGAAGATGACTTATTATAGGTTGAGGAACTGTTATTGGTCGAAGTGTTGGATTTTTCGTAATTTCCGCTACTTTTTCCGCTACCGCCACCACATGACGAAAGCATCAAACTTGCCCCCAAGAAGGCACTCATAATCAGTCTTTTGGAATATTTCCAGTGAGTCATAATTGCTAGATTTAATGAAATTTTAAATGGAAGTCATGAACTGAATGTTGTACTTTTTGCAAAAATTCGGACAAATCAAACATAGAACAATTATAAGAAAATTCCAATTTTTGAAGTAAAATATTTTATAACGATTCGTATAAATTATTCCCAAATTGCTAAAAAATAACATTCAACAAAATAAATTGGACTTTCCCAAAGTTTTTGCAGATTATTGTAATTTCCTACAAATAATGTTCCTTAAACTTAAACTTTATTATCCATGAAACGAAATAAAATTATCGCATTTATTGTCTTAGACTTACTTATTATGTTGGCAGTTATTCCCATGTTTTTGCCAGAAACCTATCAAGTTCAACGCTCGATAACCATCAATGCACCTGCCGAAAATGTATTTGTCTTGGTTAATCAGGTCGAGAATTGGGCAAAATGGATTCCTTGGGCAGAGGAAGACGAAACCATGAAATTTCAGTACGGCGACCAAAAACAGGGCGTAAATGCTTGGTATTCATGGACTTCCGAAAATTCGGGCGGCAAATTGACAATTTTGGAATCCATCGAAAATCAATCCATTAAAACCCAATTAGATTTTGACGGACAATCACCCGCCGAAGGGTTCTGGAAATTTGAATCCGACGAAAATAGCACAAAAGTTACATGGGGTTTTGGCGGAAAATTAGCCTATTCAGAACGATATATCGGCTTATTTATGGATACTTTTCTGGGCGAAAATTTTGAACGAGGATTAGCAAACATCAAAATCCTTGCCGAAAAATAAATCATTAGAAAATTTTAGCCCCATGATATTTTTGTTTCACGGGGCTAATCAATAAAATACAAAATTTAATCTTTAATCCATTCTAAGGCTTTTTGTTCATCATCAAAAAATTGCGTCATTAAACCTGTATTTTCATCGTAGGCTTGCTCGATAGAAACCTGCGTAAAAAGGTCTTTAGGAATTACGATTGCCATTTTTTTGAGTCCTTCCTTTTCAAAAATAGGAAACAACAAATCATTATGCCATGCCTGCATTTCGGGTGTAATCGTATAATCAAAATTCAGTGTATTTGCCAAAAAACCAACAGGCTGATAAACTTGTACCTGTTCGGCAATTTTTTCCATTTTTAACTGAAATGTTGCATCATCCAGATAAGACCCTACACGCCAATCGGTGCGTAAGCACGGAATTTCAGGATAAAGTGATAATTTCCAGTACTCATCCTTATCTATAATTTTTATCTCTTGCATTGGAATTATGGGTTAGTTTGTTTTCAAATTTACATATTTTATTTGACAATCATGATATTTTATACTTCAAAAGAACGAGACGAATATTGGATGCAACTGGCTCTAAATCAGGCAAAAACGGCAGAATCCGAAGGCGAAATTCCTGTCGGAGCATTGGTCGTTTATCAGCATCAAATTTTGGCAAAAGCCCACAACCAAACGCTTCGCCTCAAAGACCCCACGGCACACGCCGAAATGTTAGCCATTACGGCGGCTTGTCATACGCTGGGCAATCCTATTTTGCAAGATTGTGAATTATTCGTAACCCTCGAACCCTGCGTGATGTGCGCTGGCGCAAGTTATTGGGCAATGTTTAAGCGAGTCATTTATGGAGCTTCTGACCAAAAATACGGTTTCAAAAAAACAGGAAAATCATTATTTCATCCCAAAACACAAATCACGGCGGGCGTTCTACAACCCGAATGCCAAGCCATTTTGCAACGGTTTTTTAGCAAATTACGCAATCAGTAAACTATTGATAATCAATAAGATATGAGCTAATTTTTGGCTCATTGCTTATCGTCCACCAGAATAAACCATCGCCTCTCCTTTGCCAAAGCCATAACTAAAACTTAATGTCATGTATCGTGGCGATTGGTTTGTTATCGTAACATAAAAATCCGATTCGTCCATCACAAACATCGAGCGGCTTGTCGCAAATATATTCCGAAAATTAAGATTGATAACTCCTCGATTTTTTAATACTTTTTTCCGAACGCCCATGTTCATAAAGTAATTATCCTGCTCGGTTCGCCCAACTTGCTGAAGTTTAGAGTAATAACGCCCATCAATTTGTGCATTAAATCCCTTGCCCAACGTCAGTTTAGCTTGAAGGCGAACCGACCAATTTTGATTACTGAAATCAAAGTTTGCATTCCCAAATGTACCTTTTCGGTCAAAATAACCCCAATTAACATTTGAAGATAGCGATAATCCTTTGGTTGGCGTGTATTCGGTATTTAATTCAATTCCTGTACGATTTCGGATGCCTACATTTTCGGGCTTTGTGCGTACAATATTTTCAGCATTAAAAACCGAAACCTCTTCGATAACTTGCGTAGTGCGTTGATGAAAAATCCCCAAATTCAATGATACATTTCCAAACTCCTGAATCGAATTAAGTTCATACGAATCCGTGTATTCAGGTTGCAAAAATGGATTGCCCGTATAAATATTATACCCATCCCGAATCGAAAAAAATGGACTCAAAAGCCATAATTTTGGACGATAAATTCGCCGTGAATAACTGGCTTGTAAAGAGGCTTCATTGCTCAATTTATATGACGTATGCACGCTGGGAAAAAAATTCGTATATTGCTGATAACTTGAGGTTTGTGTCGTTTTTAACAACGAATTAAAATCCGTATTTTCCATTCGTAAACCTACTTTCCAACCAAAATTTTTACCTTCTTTTCCATAAGTAGCATACGCCCCCAAGACATTTTGTTGAAAATCAAATATATCGGTAAATTCCTGATTTGAGATGCGCTCATCACCCCGAACTTCTTCTACAAAAAAATCATTAATCATATTACTTAGTACGTATTTTGCACCTGTTTCCAATTTACTTTTATCGGCAAAAGGTCGAGTATAATCCATTTGAAATGTATATTCAGAACGCCCGTATTCACTGCCAAAACGATGGTCAGAATTTATGAAATTCCCCACAGAGTTTGCCCATTGAAATGCCCCATTTTTACTTTTATCAAATTTAACGCCAATAGCACTCCATGTAAGTTGATGCTTTTTATGGTCAGAAAATGATTTTTTGTAATGCAATTCATACTGGAACGAAGGATTTTTAGCCTCAATCGTTTCGATACGGCTGGTTGAAGATTCGTCCGCTTCGGTCAAAATATATAAAATATCCGTAAATTCCTTTTCAATTTCATACGCATAATTTGCCGATAACGTCATGACATTCAGCTCGTTAAAATGATAATCCAACCCAATTAAGCCGTTATAAAATTGTTCCTGTCGATAATGTTCCCCATCCCTTTCGAGTATCTGTTCAATCGGATTTTTATTATTAATCGTTTTACCGAATAGATGACGAGGCAATTTTCGGACACCCACTCCACCCTGCATAAAAAAGTTAAATTTTCCTGTTCTGTAATTCAAACTTACTCCAGCATTATGATTTTTGGGCGCACCTGTATTCAAACTCAACGACCCATTGACACCTTTTTTTTCTTCCTTTTTCAGAATAATATTAATAATGCCTGTCGTGCCTTCCGCATCGTATTTGGCGGATGGATTGGTGATAACTTCCACTTTTTCAATCATTTCGGCAGTCAAAGTACCTAAGGTTTTCGAACCGTTGCTGGTCATCACCGAAGGCTTGCCATTAATCAGAATTTGAACATTGGCATTGCCCCGCAAACTGACCACGCCCTCCAGATTTACCTCAACTGACGGCACATTATTCAGTACATCCAACGCACTTCCGCCCGCACTAAGAAGGTCTTTTCCGACATTAAAAATGCGTTTATCAAGTTTATAAATCGTTTCGGATTTTTGTGCCTCGACCGAAACCTCATCCATCATTTCGGTATTGGGTTTCAAAATAATATTGCCCAAATCTACCTGATTATCAGATACTTCAAACTCTCGAATCGTTTGCGTATGAAAACCAATAAAGCTAATTTTGACATAAAAATTCAGCGCATTGATGGTCGTTTTGAACTGCCCTTTTTTGTCCGTAACAACCCCTCCCAGTGTTTCATCTGAAGTTTTATCCATGAAAATAATGGACGCATATTCGATAGGAATTTCCGTATCTTTTTCTTGAACTTTACCTCTAATTTGTATCTTTTGTTCGGATTGTGCCTTGACTTGAGGAACATTCCGACCAAAAATTATACAAAGAGTTATGAGCAAAAATATTGTATTTTTTGACATGTGTTGAATAATTTAGTTTGTTGGTATTTTTTAACAAATTAGTAACCGAATTTCATCATATAAAAAGATGCTGGCACAAAATTAGTCGATGTTTTGATAGTAAGACTTTTTCATAAAAATTTATAGTTTACGGATTATAGCTTAAATATCTGAAAATAACTCAATAAAATAGTATTTTATACATGAATAAATTATCATATTTTTAAATTTCATTACAAAAAAATTTATAAATTTATCCCATTAAATTGTTGCTCAACGTTATTTCGATATTTACTCCGATAAAAATAAGTTGTAACTTAATCAAAAATCATGAATTATTTATTGAATTATTTTTTTGTATTCGTTTTATTGGTATTAAGTGCCTGCCAGTCGGATTTTGATGCACCCGATGTATCACATATTCCGATGAATGTTGAACTGATACGCCTTGAAAAAGCACTACAAACCGCCAAAAATCCGCAAGATATTGTGAAAGTGGCTCAAAAAAATCCCACTTATTTTTTAGATTACCAAAAACGTAGCGGAGTACCCGCACAAACGATGATTGCTGATTTTTATCGTATTTCGCAAAGTCCTTACATCGACACGCTGACCCAAGCCACAAATCAATATTTCGGACAAATGACTGATATTCAGGAAGAATACAAACAGGCTTTTCGGTATGTCAAACATTATTTTCCGACCTTTATGCCCCCCAAAATATACACCAACGTAACGGGTTATGGGAATGATATTTTCGTTTCGGATAGTTTATTGATTGTAGGATTGGACTTTTTCTTAGGCAAAAATGCGCCTTATCAACCCCCAAACGTGCCTGAATATATTTTGCAACGCCTCCAAAAAAATTATATCGTGCCGACTTCGTGTTTATTTTTGTCTAATAAATATAACGCTACCTTAGGGCAAAATGGCTCGACTTCCATGCTTGATGACATGATTTATTATGGTAAAAGTTACCAATTTGTACGCATGACCAACCCACAAGTGCCTGATTCTGTGATTACTGGCTATACCGCCAAGCAAACCGAAGAAGTCAAAGCCAATGCCGAATTTTTATGGGCGCACTTCGTAGAAAAAGATTTGTTTTACGAAAAAAGCCACTTACTCAAAAATAAATATTTGGGCGAATCACCATTTACGCACGCCATCAGTTCGGAATGTCCCGGACGAATTGGAAGATGGTTAGGATGGCAAATCGTTCGGGCATACCTCAAAAATAATCCTGATGTTTCCTTATCCGATTTGATGAAAAATACCAACACCCAAGAAATTTTCCGAAAATCGAATTATCGTCCTCAAAAAAATTAATGTAATTTTAGATTTAAATAATCATATTTTAACTTTTTAAAAATATTTTTTCAACTTATTTTGTTTAATCAAAAATCATTAAAATTAAACAAAATAAACTATCCTGAAGTTTTCAAGAAAAACTACTGAAAATATGAAAACATATTTGGTTGTCGGTGGCACGCAAGGCATCGGCTTATCTCTGACCCAAAAATTAGCGCAAAATGGGCATCAAGTAATTGTGTTGGCTCGAAATCCTGTCGAAAATCTTCCGCCCACCACCCAATTTGTGGCGGCTGATATACTTTCGGATTTACCCGACATTTCCGAACCATTGGCTGGCTTGGCATATTGTCCGGGGAGCATCACCTTGAAGCCTTTTCATGGTCTGAAACCCACTGATTTTGAGCGAGATATGGCGATTAATTTTCATGGAGCGGTCAGAGTCATTCAAAAATATTTGCCTTTATTGAAAAAATCCGAAAGCGCATCCATCGTTTTGTTTAGCACGGTTGCCGTACAAACAGGAATGAATTTCCATGCCAGTATTTCTGCTGCCAAAGGTGCGATTGAAGCTCTAACTCGCTCATTATCAGCCGAATTTGCGCCCAAAATCCGTGTCAATGCCGTTGCACCATCCATGACCGATACGCCTTTGGCAAGTCGTTATTTGCGTACTGACAAACAGCGCGAAGCCTCCGCCGAACGACATCCACTCAAACGCATCGCACAAGCCCACGAAATTGCAAATGTGGCGCAATTTCTGATTTCGGATAATTCGGCAAATATTACTGGACAAATCATTCAGGCGGACGGCGGAATTTCGAGCATTAAAAACATCTAACTTATTGATATGGAACAACTTACAAAAATAACATTGCCTCAAATTTTGACGTTAGAAAAACGCTACCGAGCCAATTTAATCAATGGGATTTTGGGCTATAAATCCGCCAATTTGATTGCGACACGCCACGAAAATGGCACGCCTAATGTCGCTATTTTCAATTCAACGATACATATCGGAGCAACTCCTCCGCTTATCGGCTTTGTGATGCGTCCTTTGAGTGTGCCTCGTCAAACGTATGAAAATATCAAACGTGTAGGTTTTTACACGATTAATCAGGTTCATGCCGATTTTATTTGGGAAGCGCATCAAACTTCCGCTAAATATCCCGAAAATATTTCCGAATTTGAAGAAGTAGGCTTAAAAATAACCCATTCCGAAAGTTTTTCCGTGCCTTATGTAGCGCAGTCGCAGATTAGAATGGGACTAAAATTTGTGGAAGAATTACCGATTCAATCGAACGGAACAATTTTGATAATTGGTGAAGTACAAGAATTGTTTTATCCCGAAAATATCGTATCGGAAGATGGTACTCCTGACTTGAATCGCACACATACTGTGGCAGTTACGGGCTTGGATACCTACCATTTGCCCACCAAACTCAAGCAGTTTTCGTATGCGCGTCCACACCAAAAAAGCATAGAAATTTAGTCAGATAACTAAAAATATGTTTTTGTTCATTTTTTTTATACCTTTATTCCAAAAAACATAACCTTCTGACTTATGAAATTCAAAGCAAAAATAAACGTCATGCCACTCCAAGAAATTCTCGACCCACAAGGAAAAGCCGTAGGTTTGGGACTTAAAAACTTGGGAATCAATACTATCGAAAATATCCGCATCGGCAAGCATATTCACATGGAAGTCGAGGCAGAATCCGAAGCTAAAGCCGAAGAACAAATCGAGTTCGCTTGCAAAAAATTATTGGCAAATATGATTATGGAAAATTATTCCTTTGAATTGGAAGCTGGCGAATAATATGTAGGATGCTCTGCTAAGTTTGGGCGACAGTGTTCTAAAAACTTAGCAGGGTTTTTGTCGATTACAAAAAAACGCATTTTTATTTCACATTTTGCATTTCAACCAATTTTGTATATAAACCATTTTGTTCCATCAATTCTTGATGCGTTCCCTCTTCTTTGATTTTTCCATCCTGCAAAACTACAATTCTATCCGCCTCCCGAATCGTACTTAGTCGATGTGCAATCACGACCGAAGTTCGATTTTGCATCAAATTTGTGAGGGCTTTTTGTACGGCTTTTTCGGATTCGGAATCCAATGCCGAAGTTGCCTCATCCAATATCAGAAGTGGTGGATTTTTGAGAACCGCCCTTGCAATGCTGATGCGTTGTCGCTGACCGCCAGATAGTTTCGTGCCTTTATCGCCGATATTCGTTTGATACCCTTTTTCGGTTTGCAAAATAAATTCGTGTGCATTTGCAATTTTGGCAGCCTCCATCACTTTATCTTCCGAAATATTTTCCAGTCCAAAGGCAATGTTATTAAAAATCGTATCATTAAACAAGATTGCCTCCTGCGAAACCAATCCAATTTGTTGTCGAAATGACTCCAGTTCAAAATCTCGTAAATCTGTGCCATCCAATGTAATATTTCCTGCTTTTGGGTCATAAAATCGAGCTAACATATCGGCTAAAGTGGATTTGCCACCGCCCGATTGTCCGACCAAAGCGACCATTTCCCCTTTCCTAATTTGAAGGTTAATGTTCTGCAAAACGTCCTTTTCTTCATAGGCAAAAAAGACATTTTTAAATTCGATTTTTTCTTCAAAATTTTCGACCCGAATGGCGTGGGGTTTATCCTGAATTTTGGGTTTCGTATCCACGATTTGTAGCACACGGTCAGCCGCCGCCAAACCTCGTTGCAAATTTGTAATAAATCGAGAAAGTGCCTTAATTGATGGCATAATTTGTGAGAACACCGCAATGTACATCATAAACGTTTCGGCAGTCAAATCTCCATTCGGATTTTTCAGTACCAACGTACCGCCATAAAGCAAAATTCCAGCAACCACACCGACCCCCAAAAACTCGGACAAAGGCGAGGCAATATCTTGTCGATTTAGGATAGACGCATTCGTGTGGGCGTGTGCCTGATTGGTGTGATTAAACTTGCCTAAAATGTAAGGTCTGGCGTTAAAGGCTTCGATGATTTTTAGCCCATTCAGGGATTCATCTACGATACCCAAAATCGTAGCCAGAAGTTCCTGACTTTTAATGCCTTTGCGTCTTAATCGCTTAGAAATTTCTGAAATAATTCCGCCCGTAACAGGCAAAAAAATAAGCGTAAAAAGTGTGAGTTCAAACGAAGTATAAAACAAAATGATGAAATATACCAAAATCGTCAGCGGCTCCTTAATGATGGTTTTCAGGGTGTTCAAAACATAGGTTTCAATTTCTTGAATATCATTGGTCATTCGGGACATTAAATCCCCTTTTCGGGCATTGGTAAAATAGCCTGAATCCAAGGCGATTAATCGTTCAAAAGTATGGCTTCGGATATTCTGAATTGCCGTTACTCGGAGATGATTAATGATACGCAAGCCCATATAACGAAAAAGATTAGCAAGGAAAACAGACACAATCAAAATCAGGCAAACATATTGCAACGTAGCTACTTTGCCATACTGCGCCGTTACGAAGTCAAAACCATAATAAAATAGGCTCGTAAAATAGCTGAATGCCCACTCAAATTCGGGCATCTGTGGCGCAATTCCTGTATGAATTTGTGCCGAATCTAATGCCTTCAAAATTGGTGCAATCATCGTCAAATTGACCGCTCCAAATACCACACCCAATAACGTAAATAAGATATATTGTGGCAGAAAATAGATGTAAGATTTTCCGAAAGAAAGAACTCTTATGTATAATTTCATATGATTTTTTTGGATTTGTTGGCGCAAAAGTGCGGTTCTTTCTGCAAAAAATAAGGGTTTTACTTCATTTTTTTACACAAAAAAACTGTTTCATTTTTTAGGACGAAACAGTTTTTTGTAGGCAAATCCATGGTTGGTTTTATTGCCGCTCAAAATATTATAACTTATTGATTATCAATTTTTTAGCTGGTGGATTTTATAGGAATTGTAACTGTCCGTTGTTCGATACGTTTTTCATAATTTTCGCCCTGAAAAATACGTTGCACAAATACGCCCGAAGTATGAATCTGATTGGGGTCGAGTTCACCTGCGGGAACAAGCTGCTCCACTTCGGCAATCGTAATTTTACCTGCGGTCGCCATCATTGGATTAAAATTTCGTGCCGTGCCTTTATAAATCAAATTGCCTGCCGTATCGCCTTTCCACGCCTTCACCAATGCAAAATCAGCGCGCAACCACGCTTCGAGCAAATATTTTTTGCCTTCATATTCCCGAATTTCCTTTCCCTGTGCCACTTCCGTTCCGTAACCTGCGGGCGTAAAAAAAGCAGGAATACCTGCTCCACCTGCTCGGATTCGTTCGGCTAATGTGCCTTGCGGAATCAAATCGACTTCTAATTCGCCCGATAAAAGCTGGCGTTCAAATTCCTGATTTTCACCGACATACGAAGAAATCATTTTTCGGACTTGGCGTTTTTGAAGCATCAATCCGATGCCAAAATCATCCACGCCCGCATTATTTGAAATGCACGTCAAGCCCTTCACACCTTTCTGAACCAACGCCGAAATACAGTTTTCAGGAATGCCACACAATCCAAATCCGCCCAGCATCAAGGTCATATTATCTTGAATATCGGCAACGGCTTCAGTGGCATTTTTAACAATTTTATTCATATTTTTGTGTCATTTATTGGTCAATTTTCGTCATCAAATGTAGCGATTTTTTCGGATTTTGACAATTTAGTTTATTGGAATAATTGCCGAAAATACCACAGCCAACTCCGCGAAATCAATATCCAAAATCCTGCTCCGACAGCGTAATAGGTCGGAATTGGGTCGGCAAAGTCATCGACCCATATAAATAACAAAAACGGCGTGGCGATGACTCGCATATTTTCCAAATAATAATAAATGCGTTTGCGCTCCAAAATTCCGCCTGTCGTCAAAACTGCCCACGCAATCAGAAAAGCACACAAAAACCGAAATTCGAGGCTCAAATTTGCATTCATAAACAGAAAAAGAGCCGTTCCAGATAGCGTTATCGCATATTGTGTCAGGATGTACAAATTGATGATGGGCGGCAGTTTGACATCAAATTTAGGCGTAGTTTGACGATTCACTTTCGGAATTTCCATCATGCCTCCCTGTTCGGTAGGTCGCCAACCGGGCTTATAAAATAACACACGTAATTTATCGGAGAATTTTGACGTATTTTGGAGTTGTTTACCTATTGTTTCAAAATGCGAAAAATTTGCCCAAATCGGATTCCAACTATGAATCGGTGTCGTGATTCCGTAAACAGGCTTTTCCTCTTCGGCTTGAAATGTGCCGAACATTTTATCCCAAATAATCAATACGCCTGCATGATTTCGGTCGATATATTTAGGATTACGTCCGTGATGTACACGATGATGCGAAGGCGTATTCAAAATATATTCCAAAACACCCATTTTGCCGATGGTTTCGGTATGAATCCAAAATTGATAAATCAAGTTGATGCCACTGGCAAAAATTACGCTTTCCGTATCAAACCCAATGATTGCCAAGGGGATATAAAACGGCGCAGTCCAAATTCCTTGAAACCAACTTTGGCGCAATGCCACCGACAAATTGTATTCTTCGCTTTGATGATGCACCACGTGTCCGCTCCAAAATAAGTTGATTTCGTGGCTCATACGGTGCGCCCAATAATAACAAAAGTCCCAAAGAATAAAAATAATTATAAAATTAATCCAACTAAAACTTGAATTATTAATAAATCCAAGACTAAAATTATGGTAAAAAAATTCGTAGATACTCAACGGAATGAGCTTGGCAAGTACGCCATAAATCTGTTGTGTTGCACCTGCATTGATATTCGTGATGGCATCATTCAGCCGATATAATCCCGCTTTTTTGAAATGATTATAGACCAATTCCAGCCCTATCAACACGAAATAAAGTGGAATCGCAATCGTTGTAGGTGTTAAATCCATGTGTAATTTTTATATTGTTATGGTTATATTTTAAGATTTTTACGACATTTTTCGCTGCAATATTTGACTTCATTCCAGCATTTTGTCCATTTTTTTCGCCAAGCAAACGGACGGTTGCAAGTCTTACAAACTTTGGTTGGTAAATGTACTTTTTTATGTGCCATAGTGTTATTGAAACTCAATATTTCTCATTTTGTTTGGACTAAAGATTGATAAAAATTTTGGCACAAAAAAAATCTCTTGCAAAAAAATATATGTATTTCGCAAGAGATAACCAAATGAAAATCAATATTTTATATATTTATTTTGCAATAATCGTGGCTTCATAAATTCCCGTTTGGTTTCCGTATTTATCCTTAAAAATGGCATACACCGTGCGGATTCCTTTGCCTTTTGCCAGTCGCCATTCAGGAATTTGTGGCTGAAATCGTTGCCATTTATAGGCGGCAAAATCAATCGTATTACTTAACATCATAAACTCTGCATCCGTAGCTTTCATCTCCAAAGTTACCTTGCCATCAGGATTAAAAGTTTCGGGCGCACCCCCATTTATCCGAATCGAACAATCATAAGGCGGATAAGTGTCCTGAAAAATCTCCGCCATCGTAGTTACAGAAATGTTTTCGGCATCATCCTTAAATTTGATATACACCTGCCGATTTCCTTCTTTTCGTTCGATATTCCAACTCAAGGTTTCGTCATAAGGTTGCCAAGTGGCATCGGTAAATGTCGAATCGTTGGCAATCATCATGTAAGTTGCGCCCAAAGCAGAAGCCAATAAATTGACTTTTCCTGTGGAATCGGTGGTAATTTTTTCGCCATGATTAATCGCTAATTTACAACGAATTGGTGCGCGCGTATCAATAATTACCTCATCCGAAACCATTTCGGATTCGTTTGCTGCATGATCTCGAAACTTGACAAATACGGCTCGTTTTCCATCCTCATGTCCACCCAAATCCCATTTTACGGGCTGTTCGGGGATAAATAATTGCCACTTTTTGCCATAAAATCGTTTTTCGTTGCTTATCATCATATAAGCCGCCCCTTCGACACTCAAATTTAGCTCGACCGCATTCGGACTACGCATACTTAATTCCTTTTTTTGGATAATTTCGACTTTAGGGTTTTTTGGCGGTTCACGGTCAAGCGTTACATCACCAAAAAACACGGTAGATTCATGCTGAAACGCATCCCGAAATTTACAATACACCGTTTTTGCGCCATCTTCTTTGTCATCAATTTCCCAAACAGGCACGTTTTGATGAAAAGGTTGCCAGCGTTTGCCCGAAAAATCCGACTGATTAGAAACCATCATTTCACGGGCTTTGGGTGCCATAATATTGAGCGGTACTGCGGAATTGCGTGTATATTTATTGCCTTGATTCACCGTAATTTTAGCGGTCGTTACCAAACATTTCGTGCTGTCTAAATCATCCTGCGCCATGCCAACACACGTAAAACAGACCATAGATAATAATGTCAATACTTTTTTCATGGATTGATTGTATTTTTTGTGAACAGCAAAAAACTGTATTTCTATAAAATCAGACGAATATAATGCCAAAAATAGTGTCAATAAAATGTTAAAAATAGTTTCGTAGGAAAGGTCAAATTTGGGGGCAATTTTGCATTGCCCGAACCCCGAAACGCATCAAAAAATTACTTATTTTTTTACTTCAAAATCATACAAATATGAACCGAAAATTTCTTGTTTTTGCTGTATTATGCAGTATCTGCTACGCCAATCATGCACAATCCATCACGGCTCAAAAATATTGGGTCTTTTTTCAGGATAAACATACCAAAAATTACGACTATCAAAATCATTTAAGTCCAAAAACTATTCAAAATAGAATGCTACAAGGACTTGATTTAGAGCAATTTACAGACATTCCGCTGACACCTGATTATGTGCAAACGGTGGCGCAATATGTTCCCTTAGTTTGTCAATCCAAATGGTTGAACGCAGTTTCGGTTTGGGCAACACCAGATCAAATCCAACGCCTAAAAAATGAAGCATTTGTTAAACAAATTTCTCGAATTAATACAAATTTAAAAATCACACAAATTGCCCCCAAATTTAATGAAAAAGAATTTAGTAAAGCCATTTCCGAAATGAATCCGAATGCCTTTCTGGAAGCCAATCTGACAGGTAAAAATATGACCATCGGCGTGATTGATGCAGGGTTCTATGGCGCACAAGAAAGTAGCTATCTCACACACATATTTAATAACAATAATATACTGGGAATCAGGGATTTAGTAAACCCAAAGAAGACCAAATTTTTTACCCAAAAAGACACCGAATCTGACGACCATGGCACCACCGTTTTACGCATGATTGCAGGCAATAAACTCAACACCAGACAAGAAGGTTTTGCGATGGAAGCTCAATTTTATTTGGCACGAACCGATGATGGAAATCATGAGTTTCGTGGCGAGGAAGATTATTGGATAAGTGCAATGGAATGGATGGATAGCCTTGGTGTGAGATTGATTAATACTTCATTGGGTTATTCTTCCG
This sequence comes from uncultured Cytophagales bacterium, assembly GCA_964577275.1. GTDB lineage: Bacteria > Bacteroidota > Bacteroidia > Cytophagales > Thermoflexibacteraceae > UBA2561. Next base: position 15,808 of record CAZNYR010000005.1, read on the forward strand.
ATTTTGATGACCCAAACGAAAATTATAAATCCGAACAGATGGACGGCAAAACCTCCAAAATTACACAAATGGCGCAGTTAGCCACCGAAAAAAAAGGCATTTTGATTGTCGTTTCCGCTGGAAATGAAGGATATAGCTCGTGGCAAGTCCTCTCCGCCCCCGCCGATGCACAAGGTGTATTGTCAGTTGGTGCTACAAATAGTTATCAAATGAAAGCATTTTATAGCAGTATC
>CAZNYR010000005.1:16050-44817 GCA_964577275.1 uncultured Cytophagales bacterium
CGGAACGGAAAGTTTGACCTACATCAAACCCGAAGTTTCGTGTTATTCGGAGTCTGGAACTTCCTTTTCCGCCCCAATTATTACAGGCTTTGCGGCGTGTTTGATGCAAAAAAACCCGACATTATCCGCACAAGAAATCAAGCAAATTATCGAAAAATCAGCGCACCTATATCCTTACGGAAATAATTATGTTGGGTATGGGATTCCCAATGCCCAAAAAGCGTTATTACTACTTGATAATCAGAAAATTATGATTCAAAAAACCGTCAAAGCCATTGCCCAATTTGAGGTAGAACTAAATCCCGATTTTCCGAAAGAAAAACTCATATTATTTCATAAAAAAGATGCCTTTCGGATAATCAAACAGGAACACCAAAATATTGGCAAAAAGAGCATTTTTATTACACCACCAAAAAACACCAAACGCACCACATTAATTTATGGCGATAGGCTTACCGAAATTGTTTGGGAAACCCAAAACTAAAGATTACATTTGCCAAAATGATGATTTGCCAAGTTTTAAAATCTTGGCAAATCTATACAAGTCATTGATTTTCAGGTTATTTCATGGTCGAAATGTTATCCTCAGGATTTCTATCCACCAATTTAAAATATGGGTCAATGCCTGTGGCGCAAAACATCCAAATCATCATGGGTCGTAAGAAAACATTTTTGGTAGTATCTTGTGTTTGATGCGTGATATTTTACTTCATTTAGACAGTTTGACGTACTATCATTTAATTCTGAAATACATGAAAAAATTAAATTATTTGCTACTCTTTTGGGTATTTTTTGGGGGTATGGGCTTAGAATCTTACGCTCAACTTTTATGGAAAATTAGTGGAAATACGCTCAAAAATCCTTCGTATTTGTATGGCACGATTCACGTAACTGACCAACGGGTTTTTCAGTTTGGCGATTCGGTTTTGCCCAAATTTGCGGAGGTCGATGCCTTTGCAGGCGAAATGATTTTCGATAATTCGATGAATATGATGCTCGAAACAATTTCTTTTATGGTCATGCCTAATGATACGACTTTGTCCGATTTATTACCTGAAAAAGAATATCTCGAAACTCGAACTTATTTAGAAAAAGAATTTGGTTTTATGACCAATTATATCCTTAAATTCAAACCCATCTTAATCGCCACGATGCTGACCGAACAACGCAGCCAACAAAAAAAAGTAGTATCCAACGGAATGATTCTGGATTTGTATTTTCAACAGCTTGCCCAAGAAAAAAAAATGGAACTCATTGGTTTAGAAACATTTGAGGAGCAAGCCGAAGCCTTTGACGGCATTCCGCTTGAGCAACAAGCCCAAATGTTATACCAACAAATTACATCGCCCGAACCACCCGAAGATACTTACGAACAACTCTTGGAATTGTATTTGACCGAAAATCTGGACGGATTATACAATTATACGCTTGCCGAAATGGATGATAAAACAACCCAAAAATTACTTATCGAACGCAATATCAAGATGGCGAACCGAGCAAATAAAATGATGCCAAAAAAAAGTTTGTTTATTGGAATTGGGGCGGCGCACTTGATGGGCAAAAAAGGGGTCGTTCAGTTATTGAGAGAATTAGGCTATACCGTTGAGCCTGTGAAACTTAACAAAATGAAAACCGAATAAAAACCAAAAAAACCAAGACTTTGCATACAAAGTCTTGGTAAAATGTGATTCAAATTTATATTTTATTTTATGTTCTATTTTAACAAAAACAGTACATGAGTTCAAAATTAGGACGGGCGATAACTTTCCAATTCGGAAGGCAATAAAATTCCCTGCATTTTGAGTTGTTGAATCCGATACAAATACGCTGCGCCCGTCATAATTTCTTGGGCAACTTGTGGAGCGGTTCGATTTTCGGGCTGTTCGAGCCAAGTGCCTCGTACCCAGTCATTAAATGCGCCCATCGCCTGTCCACACCAAATTTGGTAATCCATTTCTCGTCCTTGCGTCCCTGCATTAGCCCAATTTGAGGATAACCCCAAATACCAACGGAAAATCAATGCCATTTTGCGTTTGGGATTATTTTCGGCTCGTGTGATTTGTTCGGGGTCGCGCTCATTAAAAAATGTGATGCAATTTTCCCAAATGGTTTCGAGCGGATTTCGGAAAATGGTTTTTTCGAGTTTTTGGCGTTCGGTCATCGGAATTTCATCGATGGATTCATATTCTCGATAAAGTTCGTAAAGTCGTTGCGCCCGCATCGGAAACAACGTTCCTCGTTTCAAAACTTGTAATTTTACGCCCATTTCAAACATATCAGAAGCGGGTGCCATCATGACATCCGCCATGCCAGCTTGCGCCAATAATTTTCGGACGTGTGGCGAAGTGCCAGATTCAACGCAGGCTTGATTAACCGACCCCGTAACCACATAGGATGCGCCCATCATAAATGCGCCCAATGCTGATTCGGGTGTTCCGATACCGCCTCCAGCTCCCACCCGAACGGGGGAAGCAAAATTGTACTTTTTCTGGATTTCATTTCGTAAGGCAATCATCGAAGGCAATAAATTGACCAACGGACGATTATCGGTATGCCCCCCCGAATCGGCTTCGACAGTAATGTCATCTGCCATCGGAACAAGCTCGGCTAATCGGGCTTGTTTTTCTGTAATTTTGCCCGCCTGAACTAATTGAGCAACCATTTTTTGGGGGGCGGGTTGCATAAACTTTTCGCCCACTTCTCGGCGTGAAACCTTGGCAATCACTTTGTTACCAATTTGGATTTGCCCTTGCGAATTGGTCGAAAGTCCAGCCACTCGATAATAAATAATGTGCGGAGTTAAATCCAAGAAAGCCGAAGCCTCGACAATTTTTACGTTATTTTTCAGGAATAATTCGACCGCTTCGCGTTCTAAGGCTTCTTCGTTTGGACTATGAATGAGATTAAAAGCATACGCCCGATTGCCGACAGCAAATTGAATTTTTCTAATAGCCTCCAATACTCGTGAAGGCACCAAGCCCGCTGCTCCGAAGGATGCCAACATTTGATGTTTTGCCATCGCAATGACCAAATCTTCGGAGGCGATACCGTTTGCCATGGCACCTGTTTTGTAGGCATATTTGACGTTATAAAAATCTCGAAACGAGGCATCGCCCAAATTTTCGGGCATCACCGCAGGCAATTCAGCGATGCTATCGGCTTCCTGAGAAATACCATTCGAGGAGGCAATACCGATGCCGATTTCGCCTTTGAGATTTCGTACCACAAAGGCACTTTGCGAAAAATGAAGTAAATTTTGACGAATACCCGCCACATCAAACGCCAAATTCGAGAGTTGGACTCGGCGAAGCGTGGGCGTAGAAATTGAATATTGCATTTGTTAGAGGTATAGATTCAGACTTCAAAGGCACAAAAATACGATTATTCTGCCAATACCTTATGTTTTTGACCAAGATTTACTAAATTGGTTTTTTATCAAAATTAATACATCACGCATGAAAGCCGTTTTGATTCAACGTTTTGGGGATGCCAACCAGTTGGCGTTCGGAAATTGGGAAAAACCCATGCCAAAACCGCACCAACTTTTGGTACGGGTGCAGGCAACCGCCCTGAATCGGGCGGATATTTTGCAACGGCAAGGCAAATATCCGCCCCCAAAAAACGCCAGTCCAATTTTAGGACTCGAAATTGCAGGCGAAGTTGTGGAAGTGGGACAACACTGTACGAAATACAACATCGGCGACCTCGTTTTTGGATTACTTTCGGGCGGAGGATACGCCGAATTTGCGGTGATTGCCGAAAATATGGCGTTGCCCATACCTCAAAATTGGACTGCCGAACAAGCTGCCGCCGTGCCTGAAGTTTTTTTGACCGCCTATCAAACCTTACATTGGTTAGGAAAAATTCAAAAACACGAAAAAACATTAATTCATGCAGGCGGAAGTGGAATAGGAACGGCTTTAATTCAGTTGGCAAAATGTATGGAAAACGAAATCTTTGTTACGGCTTCCGAAATAAAACACAAAAAATGTAAATTATTGGGCGCAAATCATACGCTTGATTATCAGACGATTGATTTTCAAAAAGAAATTCTTGGAAAAACTGCGCAAAAAGGCGTAAACCTGATTATTGATGTGGTGGGCGCACCTTATTTTATGCCGAATCTAAAGGCATCAAGTTTGGATGCTCGAATTATTATGCTGGCACTCATGGGCGGATTTAAAATTTCAGAAATTAATATTGCTTATATTTTAACAAAAAGATTACAGATTATAGGTTCTACATTACGTTCACGAACATGGGATTATCAGGCAAAATTAACGGCAGATTTTTGGAAATATGCCCAATCAAAATTTGAGAATCAAACCTTACGTCCCGTGATTGATTCGGTGTGGGAATGGGAAAATGTGGTGCAGGCACATCAATATATGGAAGCCAATCAAAATTTTGGAAAAATTATTTTAAAAGTAACCTAAACGTATTGAAAATCAATTTATTAAGAATATCGTTTAATAAATGGAAAATTTATTTCGGGGCATTTTGGAGCATATTCCGCACGCTGTTTCGGTCAAAAGCCTGAAAACAGGGATATTTGTGTATGCGAATATACAAGAGGCAAATTTATTTAATTTCCCTGATAATCAGTTTATTATCGGGAAAACAGATGCTGAATTATATTCTTCGAATCATGCACGAACAAACGAAATCCGCGACCAAGAAGCACTTCATCAACAGGCTGACGAACACATCCATCACTATGCCATTATTCAAAATCGGAGTTTGCGTTTTATGAAAACAAGGCGGCGTATCTTGCAGGATGATGCTCAAAATCCTGTCTATATTTTACGTATTACCGAAGATATTACAGACCTACAAAAACAAGAGAAAACAGCACAAAATGCCGATATTAATTTGCGTGCCGTACTCGAAGGTTATGAAAATGCCACGATTATTACCAATATATTTGGGCGAATTATGATTTATAATAATTTGGCAAACAGGATATTACAAAAATCATATCAGAAAAGCATCGAACTCGAAGGCAACATCGAAGATTTAATTCCGAAGGATAGTCTGGAGAATTTTAGAATACATTTTCGACAAGCCTGCCAAGGCAAATCGTTACGCTTCAAGACGCAATATCAACGGGAAAATCACGCGATAGGATATGGCGAATTTCGGTATATTCCTCTTTATGATGTGTTAAATAAGCGTGTCAGAAGGGTAATTATTACATTCACAGACACTACCACACGAGTTGCAAAACAAAAACGTATCAATGATTTACATCGGCAACTTACTGAAGAGCGCAATCAATTAAGACGCAAACAACGAGAACATTTAGTCTTGCAAAAAGGTTATCTCGATAACCGTGAACAGCTACAATTATTGGCAAATAATTCGAGCGAATTAATCGCCACCAGCAAGCCAGATGGCACCATTTCGTATGTCAGCCCCTCGACCGAACGTTTTATGGGCTATGGGCGTGCCGAACTTTTGGGCAAAAATTTGGTAGAATTTTTTCATCCTGACGATTTGGATGACTTGCAAATTGAATCGCAAAAACAAGCCGTCAAATCGTCCAAAGAAATTAAGCTCACTCATCGTTTATTGACCAAACATCGAGGTTATATTTGGGTCGATACGATACTCAGATATTTGCATGATGCGGAGGACAGGGCATATAGTTTGCAGATTTCATCGCGTGATGTTACGCCTCGCATCAAAGCCCATGAAGCACTCAAACAATCAGAAAATCGTTATAAATCCCTGTTTAACAGTGGGAACGATGGGATTATTATCCTCAAAATTTTGTCGGACAAACTTCAATTTGTCGAAGTAAATACGATTGCCTGTCAGATGTTAGGTTATTCTCGTGGCGAATTATTGACCAAAAATTTGCATGAAATTACGGGGCAGACCCAAGCGCATCGCATCGACCGCCTGTTGCGCCTTCATCAAAATCATACGTTAGAATCTTACATCACGACAGCTTCAGGGCAAAATATACCTGTCGAACTAAGCACGACCGCCGTTACGTATTCGCCTCAAGAAGAGATTCAGATTGTCATTCGGAATATTGCCGAACGTAAACAAGCCGAAATTAATCGCAAAGCACGAGAAATTGCCGAGCGTTCGCTCCGCTTTAAAACCGATTTTTTGGCGAATATGAGCCACGAAATCCGAACGCCCATGAACGGCATTTTGGGCATGACTCGGCTACTGCTCGATACCGAACTGGACGATAAACAAAGCCGCTATGCCGAAACTATCTGTCGGAGTTCCAGTAACTTACTGCTGATTTTGAATGATATTCTTGACCTTTCCAAACTCGAAGCGGGCAAACTCAAACTACAATCCAAGCCCTTCGATTTGTGGCACACTTTGCAAACCATCGAAGGACTTTTTGAGGCATTAATCCTCCAAAAAAGATTGGATTTGACTATCCAAAAATCACCCGAAATCCCTCGTTATATCGTTGGCGATGAGCAACGACTGACGCAAATTATGACCAACTTAATAGGTAATGCCATTAAATTTACAAATCAAGGTTTTATCAAAGTTTTTATCAATTTTATGGATGAAAATAACCAAAACATACTTAAACTTGAAGTAGTCGATACGGGACGAGGAATTGAAAAAAAACATTTGGGAAAACTATTTGAAAAATTTTATCAAGTCCAAAATGATGCTTATGCCAAAGAAGAAGGCACGGGCTTAGGCTTGACGATATGTCGTGAGTTGGTACGTTTATGGAACGGCAAAATTGGGGCAGAAAGTCAGGAAGGAAAAGGCAGTACATTTTGGTTTACGATGCCTTTTGAGCGAGCAAACTCTGAGGAAATCGAATCGCTACGGATTTTGCAAAATACTAAAATTTCGGACATTAGATTTGAAAATATCACGGTCTTGGTCGCCGAGGATAACTATGTAAATCAGGAAGTAACACGAATTACGCTCGAAAATGCGGGTTGTCGGGTGGTCATTGCCAAAGACGGCAAAGAAGCCTTAGATTTTGTCCGAAATCAAAATTTTGACCTCATTTTGATGGATATTCAAATGCCCGTCCTGAACGGAATTATTGCCACACAATTAATCCAGAAAAAATATAAAAGACGAGGCGATAAACCGCCACCCATCATCGGATTCAGTGCCAATGTGATGGAAGGAAATGCCGAACGATACATCAGTTTGGGCATGACCGATTACATGACCAAACCATTCGAGCCTGCATTTTTGTTCCAAAAGATGAGCCAGTATTTGCCTGAAAAATTTGTTAAAAACACAAAAAATAATCAAAATAAAACATTAAATTTAGAATCAAAAAATTCTAAAAATGTAGCTATTATCAACCGAACAGTTGTTGAACAAATTAAGACTTTGGCACAAGGAAATGAAAAGTATGTGAATCATTTATTCGAGTCTTTTTATGCGGATTCTGAAAATTTATTACATACTTCCGAACAAGCATTGGAAAACCAAGATTTTGTAGAATTACAAAAATCAATTCACACACTTAAAGGATTAGCGGGAACAATCGGAGCAACACGGCTTTTTGAGCAATCAAAAGTAATTCATGACGAGCTAAAGGCACAGAATCATGAAAAATTGGCTGAAAACATACAAAACTTACGTCAAGTTTATGAGCAAACAGCTCACGAAATGCGTATTATTTTTGCTCAAGAATGATGATAAATTTTGTGTATTACAGGTTTTTATCCAAAAAAACGGCGTGTTATTTGCGGATATTTGATGTGTTTCTTAGCTTTACTTGAGAGAAATTACGAAAAAAATGAGAGAATATCCTGTATTATTTGTGGCGCATGGCTCGTTAGAAGAGGCGGTTAAAAATCCCGAAGTGGAGCGGATGTTTCGCCAAATTCGGGAGGCACACATCCCCGTAAAGCCCAAAGCGGTGGTCGTTATTTCTTCGCAATGGAAAAATACGGATATTACGCTAACGGCGGATGATGAACTTTCGCCCATTGATGAGGGATTTGCACCGGATTTATATTTGAACTCATATACGGTCAAGGGTAATCTCAAATTATGCGATAAAATTTGTGATATTTTTGTTGATAATCGCCTGACAATCAGAGAGAAACGAAATCGAGGGCTTGACCATGGCGCACTCATTCCGATGCAATTTATGTTTCCCGAAGCCGATGTGCCTGTCATTCAGTTGTCTTTGGCATACAAATTGAGCCCCGAATATCATGTCCAAGTGGCGCGCGTGTTGCGTTATCTGAAACGAGGTTTTGGCATTTTATTTGTTGCAAGTGGCGGAATTATCGGCAATCTTGCTGAATTTCAGGCTGATAGCACCGAAGAACCCGACCCATGGGTCAAAGATTTTGAGGGTGAAGTGTGTGATATTTTACTCAAAGACACGCCCGATGAGCATACCAAAAAATTAATGCGACTATTTTATCACGATTTATTCCGCAAGGCACATCCGACCGCCGAGTATTTTATGCCTTTGGTTATGGCTGCCGAAATTGGTGGCGAGGTCGAAAAAATCTACGAAGGCTACCAACAAAAAAACTATTCGATGCTCTCTTTTCGGTTTGATTAAGACAGACGTTATATCAAAATTAATTTGTAAAAATTTACCTGAAGATACATTTCATATCATCAAATATGACGGTTTTTCGTAACTTTGTAAACTATTTCAGGGCAAAAATTACGTTAAAACTTAACAATATGGCAATCCTCCCCTCCAAAATTGACACCAAAAATAAAGAATGGCAGTTGGCGTATCGTATCATCGAAAAATCGAATAATTGTCTATTTCTTACAGGGAAAGCAGGAACAGGAAAATCTACTTTTTTACGATATATTTGTCAGAATATTGATAAAAATTTCGTGATTCTTGCGCCCACAGGAATTGCCGCCGTCAATGTCAAAGGGGTTACGATTCATTCCTTTTTTGAATTGCCTTTGCGCCCACTTTTGCCCAATGATTCGGGCATCAAAAAATTTTGGAAAAGCTCTGAAAAACGTAAAATTATCAGCAAAACGGACACCTTTATTATTGATGAAATTTCGATGGTGCGTTCCGATATAATTGATGCGATTGATAATTCGTTACGCAAAAATGGCGGCAATCCCAATCAGCCCTTCGGCGGAAAACAACTAATTTTTGTGGGCGATTTGTTTCAATTAGAACCCGTGGTGATGTCCCAAAATGGCGAATTTAATATTTTGACCGAAACATATGATAGTGCCTTTTTCTTTGATGCTCAAGTATTTAAGACCGTCAGTTTGGTAGCCCTCGAATTGCAAAAAGTATATCGCCAAAAAGACAAAGGTTTTATCGAACTGCTTGACCGCATCCGAATTAATCAGGCGACTGCCCAAGACCTTGCCAATCTGAATGCGTGTTATGCGGATTATCAGGCGGGCGCAAATTTTAACATTACTTTGGCGACAACCAACTCGATAGCTTTTCGTATTAATCAATCGGAATTGAATAAATTGGATAATAGAACTTACCAATTCATCGGGAAAATTGAAGGCGATTTTGATAAAAAACGATTGCCTACTCCCCTGATTCTCAACCTTAAAGAGGGCGCACAAATTATGTTTGTCAAAAATGAATCGGGCGAATATCGGCGTTGGGTAAACGGTACGATTGCCAAAATTTATCGTCTGGATGAGGAAATGATTGAAATACAAATGGATAACGGCAAAATTTTTAAGATTGAACCCGAAATATGGGAAAATGTACGCTATAAATTTGACCGCTCCGAAAACAAGGTAACTTCCGAAGTGATAGGCAGTTATACACAATTTCCGATTATGCTGGCGTGGGCGGTAACGATTCACAAATCGCAAGGACTGACTTTTGATAAGGTAAGTATTGACTTGGGGCGAGGCACATTTGCCAGCGGGCAGCTTTATGTGGCGTTGAGTCGGTGTCGGACATTTGGCGGCATTACGTTACACAGCCGAATCAATCCACGCGATATTTATGTCAATCCGCGCATCACCGAATTTGCCAAACGCTTCAATAATCACGCCGATATTGACGAAAGTTTGTGGGGCTTATAGCCTGATTCCCAGCACCGTAACGTCATCACGTTGTTCTTTTTTGCCTTTGTGTGTCTGAAAATGATGGGCTAAAATTTGTTGTTGTTGGGCTAAGCATAGATGTGCATTTTGAATCAATAAATCCTTCAGTTTTCGAGAGCTAAATTTACGTCCTTGTGTGCTATTTTGGTCGGCAAAGCCATCAGTTGTCAGATAAATAACCGCTCCTTTTTTGAGTGTAAGTGTCTTATTTTCAAATACTTGGCTATTTTGTGTACCACCTACTGATTTGCGATTACCTTTGATTTCGAGAATCTCGCCATTTGGCACATAATATAAAGGACGTTTTGCCCCACAAAACGTAATAACTATCTGATTATCAAGCTGTTCAATTACGATAAATCCCAAATCCATGCCATCAATATTGGCTTTTTCTTCTTGATGAAGTGCCTCCGCTAATTTGGTGTTCATGTGTGTTAGGACTTGAGCAGGGTCAAAAATCCGTTGTTCTCGAATAATCTGGTTCAGAATCGAAACACCAATCATCGACATAAACGCCCCCGGCACGCCATGCCCCGTGCAGTCGGCAACGGTCAAGAAAAATTTATTTTCCAATTCCGTAAACCAATAAAAATCGCCCGAAACGATGTCTTTGGGCAAATACAAAATGAAATATTCGGCAAAATTATTTTTCAACAAATTTTCGTTGGGCAAAATTGCTTTTTGGATACTTTCGGCATACCGAATGCTATCCGTAATGCGGCGATTTTGGGTGGCAAGTTCTTTTCTGCGGCGTTTTTTTTCGGTAATATTGCGGTGCATTGCCGAAATCAATACTTCCTGATTGTATTCTAATTTGCTCAAAAGTACCTCACAATCAATTAGTTGGTTATCCGCCGTTTGGTGTTGCCACTCAAATAAATGTGTGCCTTTGTCCAAACATTGATTTAATTCATTGACAATCAGATAGTTAGAATGATTTTCTGGTGTTCCTGTGGTAAGCTGTTTTTCAGGCGAAAAATCTTCAAATTTCTTACCGATTAATTGATCAATCGTGCATCCGAATAAGTCGGCGGAAGCCTGATTACAATTGATGATGCGAGTATCTTTCATAATCCAAACCGACTCCCGTGCGCTAGAAAACACAAAACTCATTTGGCTCATAAGTAGCTGTTCCTCACGGCGTTTAGTAATATCGCGCGCCGAAATTCCTGCGCCGATAATGCGCTTATCCGCATCCCGAATCGGAAAATAAAAAATGACATAATAACTCATTTTGCCATGCCTTTCTCGTTTGATTTCTATTTCAAAATCAGTTCCTTCGCTCAAGACTTTGGTCAGATTTTCTTGAAGAATTTTTCGGTTCTGTCCCGTAGTCAAATCCAGTACGCTCATCCCAATTCGGATGTCGATGCCTTGTGTGGCATAAAATTCTCGTGCTAAATCATTGAATAACAATAACTTAAATTCTTTATCAATGGCATAAATGCTTTTGTTATCGCCTTCGAGAAGCGCATCGGTGAGGCTTTTCTGACGGACTAATTCATCTTGCGCCTCTTTCATGGATGCCTGAATTGTTTCCATCTCTTCGATATTTTGCATCAATTCCTCTTCACTGGCGGCTAATTCGGTATTTTTGTTATGAATTTCTTGTTCACGTTCTTTTTGCACCGTAATATCTTTAAAAAATACGGTATAAATCGTCCCTGATTTTAGTTTTGATTCATTCAAAGTAATTAGTACGGGTACATATTTACCGTCTTTGGTCAAAATTTCTACTTCTTTAGAACGCCCAATGATTTTAGCTTCTCCTGTTTTCTGATAGTTTTCCATGTATTGGTCGTGGCGCAGTGCATAAATTTCAGGCATTAATAATTTAGCATTTTGCCCAATCGCTTCTTGACGTGAGTAGCCCCACATTTTTTCGGCAGCTTCATTAAAAAATTCAATCGTTCCGTTGGCATCCGCAATGACAATGGGGTCGAATGAGCCTTCGAGAATCTGCTCGTATTTTCGGATGATTTGTTCGTTTTGTTTGCGGGCTTCGGCAAGGGCTTGAGCTTGACGCAAAGAATCCGTTAGTAACTCCTTCGTTCCCAGCACATTAAGTACACTTTCGAGAGTTGCCGAAATGTTATGATTGAGCTTTTTGAGCAATTCATATTTTTCGGATTCCAGCGGTTGCACAAAAAATAATTCCAATACACCAAAAACTATCTCGCTGAATATCAGGGGCATAATCAAGATTTCGGAGGCACTTATCGGAATCGAACCCGACCTCAAAACGGTGTGTCCCGCTGGCAAATGTTGGAAATATTTAGTTTTGCCTGATTTGATGACCTCACCGATAATACCTTCGTGCATTCCAAACATTTTTTTTTCCAAATCATCCAGTTCAAAAACATACCCTGCGGTGGCTTGAACCACTTTTTTGCTCCGATTAAGGACATAAAAAATACCCTGAAATGCTCCCGTAAATTCTGCCGTTTTCCGCAAAACTTCTGCCGAAAAAACCTCTAAATCAGTATTATAATTTGCCCGAAGTAAGACATCAAACTCATCTGCCACCTTATCCTCATACAGTCGTTTTTCGTAGGCTCGTTTAACGGCTTGATATTCTTGATGCAAGTCTTCGTAATTTTGGGAATAAATTGCAGGAATAATCTGTGAATCAGACATTTATCGTGTATGTTTTTTTAGGAACTTGATACTTTCAACTTAGATTATTGGTAAAGACCATCAAAAAGATAGCCAAAAACAACATAATCCGCAAATCCGCAAATTAGATAAGAAAAAAAAGAGGCGAAATCTATCATAACTACTTCAAATCAGGCAAGACATACGGCAAATATTCATCAATATTTTCTCCATATTTGTAAATATCCCGAACGATGGTCGAACTAATATAAGCATATTCGGGCGATGTTATTAATAAAACGGTTTCTAATTTCCCTATTTTTTGATTTACCTGTGCAATCGTATTTTCATATTCAAAATCAGTGGTATTACGCAAGCCACGCAATAAATATCTTGCACCAATTTTTTGGGCAAATGCCGCAGTTAATCCTTGAAAAGCCTCTACCCGAATATTCGTATGGCTGGCAAAAGATTGTTTCATGCAATGAATCATGATGTCTAAATCAAAAAAACGCTTTTTGCTGGTATTTGACCCAATTCCGATAACTACTTCATCAAAAATCTGGCTGCCTCGTAGCGCAATATCTGCGTGTCCCTTCGTGAAAGGGTCAAAGGAACCGGGAAAAAGTGCAATTTTTTTCATCAATTTTTATGTTGCAGGGTTATTTTCCTAAAAAATATGCGCCTACTAACTCGAAATAAGCCCTCAAAGAATCAACAGGCATTCCCTCTATACCTTGAATTTGGGACGGCAGTTTCCCTAAAATGACTTCCGAAAAATACGTTTTGGCTTCTTGATAAAACACCGAACGGTCATCAATTTGACCATAAAAATGAAGGCAGGCTTCCGAACGATTAATACCTAACTCCTTAGAAACCAATACGATATAATATATAAAATCAGTAACTGTTTGGCAAGAAAAGGCATTCGCAAATCTTATTTTGCCGTCCTCAAAGGTCGCTACATACAAAAAGTCTTTTTTCAATAATACATACAACTGATTGGAAATCAGACGGATAGGTAATTTGATAAGCCCCTTGATAAACGATGCTATATCATGCGTTAGCACTAAATTTTGACTATAATTATCAGATAACCAGTTCTTTAGAATTGACGAGCAGCCAAAAGCCGAAACTACGTGCTGTTCCTTAATCCAAATGCTTTCGGTGGTTTCCCGATGAGGATTCAAACTCGTATTCAATTTTAGAAATACAGTGGCATTTTCGGACGTATAATATTGGTCTGGAATGAACGTATGTTTATGTGTCGAAATATTAACAATAATTTTTTTCCAAAACCCTACTCGTAAGCAATCGTGTTTATGGTAAATATTATTCAAAACAGTTACCAATTCTGCATCATTTGTTACATTGTCCAATTCGTAACTTTCATAAACGAGCATTTTTTGCGTTGCGCCGTCCATGACAATAAAATCAAACTGCCCAAATCCGATATTCAGGCAGTTGATATAATTTTCATAATCTGTTCCAAATTCGGAACTGCGTATATTTTGTCGAAGAATCGAAGTGGTTTTCAAATCAAATAGGGTTAATTATTTCTCAACTTTTTCGTCCCAGTTCCCTGCCGTAGTTGCTTCTTCTCTCGAACCAAAACGCAAGAATCGCCGTTTGGGGTTATCGTGGTCATCTTTTCGGGTTCTGTCCTCTGGATATTTATCGACCACCTCAATCAAATTCACAATCAATGTACCTTTTGTGGTAGTATCAGCAAAAACTTCAAATTTTTTGTCGCCTTTATTCGGAATATATTCCAAGCTATCAATGTTATACGGATTATGCGAACGTTTGAGTACATCCAGCGGATTTTCCGTGCCTAATGTGTCATAACTTACATAAATGCTATCGCCTTTCCATGCTTCACCTGCGGGGCGTTCAATAATGGTTTCGTTTTTCTGAACTCGATAGATTCGTCCATTTTGCAAGAAATACCGCAAAGAATCCCAGTCATCCGTATAACGTCCCTGCACATCAAGGTAGGCTCTTTCCGCATCCCGAATAAACGAAAGTTTATCCGTAACTTGTTTTTCTCGTTTTTTGATGCTTTCCGCCTTATCAATCGTGCCTTGCACCCCAGCATAAAGTAAATATGCCAAACCGAATACAATGGGATAAGTTAAAAGCGTAAATAGCGTTGTCTTTCTCATGAATTTTGTATTTTATGCAATAATTACCAAATTTATGTATTTAAAATCATATTAGTCCATCATCCAACGGTGTGCCTTCATTTGCCTTCAGGTTGTCTGAATTACTTTGATTTACACCCACAAATATTTACATTTTTTCCGAAAAAATCAAAAAGATTACTCATTTCTAACCATTTTTATTCTGCTCAACAAATTTTTATTTGCCCAAATAGAATTACGCCTCAAATCATACATCATACACTCCGAACTCAAACTTATTATTTTGCCAATCATTTGATAATAAATAAAGTCGTAGTTTGCGCTTACAATGTGATACAAAACAATGCCCCGTGCGTATCAAAAATTATCACATAACAAATTCATTTTCAAATGTTTAGAAAATATACAAGAAATTCCAGATGACTTCAAAGAAATCGTTCAACAGCATATTTCAAAAAATTTATTTCGCTAATCCTTCAATGTACAAAATACGTAGAACTATACAAGATTTGGCTAAAAATACGATTTTATTCGTCAAAATGAAAACTTTTCAACCCGTAACAACTTGTTAGTCATAACATTATATGTTTTTTTTTGTGTTGAAATGTCGTATCTTTTCGGAAATAGGAAAATCTTAAACAAAAGGTATATTCCATACAAACAAGATGATAGGATAATACTTTTCACCAAAATTATCCTACATTTAAGAATTTCTAAACCTAAAATTGATTAAAATGATTAGATGGATAAAAATGCTCTCTTTCGTAGCATTAGGATTAGTTTTGCAAGCCGAATCATGCTCTGAATATACTGAAAATCAGTCAGTTACACAAAAATTAATTGACCCACCTTTTCAGGAAAAAAACCTAAACATTCAGCCTCAAACCCTAACTCTTGTGGCAACCCAAGGAGGTCAATTTGATTTCCCGAATGGTACGCAAATTTCTGTCCCCAAAGATTGCTTTGTGGATGCCGCAGGAAATCCGATTCAGGGCAACATAAAGTTGAATTATCGGGAATTTCATACACCAGCCCAAATTCTCGCAAGCGGAATCAAAATGACCTACGATAGTGCAGGGCAAACTCAATATTTTGAAAGTGCCGGAATGTTTGATATTCAGGGAGTTGATGCCAACGAAAACCCTGTTTTTATTGCCGAGGATAAGAAAATTGACCTTCAAATGGCTTCTTTTGTGGCAGGCAATTACAATTCCTATAAACTCAACGAAAATACAAAAAACTGGGAATTTATTACACAAACAACCCCCACCACTAATTTCATAAAACAAGCGAAATTAGACGAAAAAGTACCTGCATCCTTGCGCCCGATTGAACCGCAAGAAATCGACCCGAAAGCCTTTGCTTTTGAACTGAAAACGGATTTATCTAAATATCCTGAACTCCGAGAAATGGAAGGAGTTATGTTCCAATTTGCAGGCAAAGATGAAACACAAAACCCTGAAAATAAGCAAAATGCGTGGATTTGGGAAAAAAAATGGGGCGATGTAGGACTACAATGTATCGACCGAGAACATGGGCTTTTTAAATTGGAAATTAAAACCGATACTCAACAATTTGAAACCATTATTCGACCTGTTTTACGTGGAAAAGAATTGGAAAAAGCACGTCAGTTATTTGCCCAAAAAATGCAAGAGTTTGAAGCCGCCAAAATACAACGCCTCACCGAGTCGAAACGGTTGGCGCATGAAGCGGATTTGCTGCGAAAATTTGAGGTGAGAGGCTTTGGAACGCATAATTTTGATGTCGTTATGCCTATGAATCGCCGTCTAAATTTTGTCGCCGAGTTTGATTTCGGAAAAGAAATAGATTTGGACAAAAACGAGATTTCGATTTTTATGATTCCTCAAACTAATGGGTCGGCTGTTGTCCGATTTATGCCACAACATTGGAATAATTTTTGGATTCTGACCGATACACCCACAAAATTTCTTGCCATTTTGCCTAATCAAGAAGTAGCCGTTCTGAGCCAAAAAGAATTTGAAAAATTGGATAAAACAAAGATTCAGGCAAACGGAAAGGCAAAACTTACATTGGAAATTTTGCCAGAACCCATCAAAAATATGGATGATTTGACGCAAATCATTGCCAAACTATAATATCGAATTTTATTCCGTCAGGTGCAATACGAGGATTGCGCTTGACGGAATTTTTGTGCCTAATTGATTCCAATAAATTTGTTAAAATAGTGATTTTTAAAGATTTTTTAGTAATAACCATATAAAATTTTTTTGCTTTTGGTGCGTTTTCAGATTACATCCTCAAACTATTTACAACCCCCGAATGCTATGCAATTTCGTATATTAATTTTTTTGTTGCTGTCAGGACAAACCCAGATGCTCTGCGCCCAGATTGGAAGCGACTTTTTGCCGATTCAAGTAGGGTATCGGTGGGGAATTATCAATACCAATGGAGATACGATTCTAACTCCAAAATATGATTTTATTGGTTTATTTGATAAATTTGATTATGCACCTGTACGCCTAAATCACAAAATGGGATTGATTAACCCAAAAGGCAAATGGATTGTTAATCCTCAATTTGAAATTATCGAACCGCTCACAGCAAAATGGATTTTGGTCGGACATGATGACCACCAAAAAGGCGTACAAAATAAGGACGGTAAATTCATTATTTTACCTGATTATCAAGAAGTTACAATCGTACAAGACCAATTTTTTCAGGTTAAAAAAGCAGGCAAATATGGATTATTTACTTTTGAAGGAATCGAAATTTTACCTCCAAATTTTGAACAAATTTCATTCAGATATATCAATAATATTGTATTTTTCCAAGTTCAGCAAAATCAGAAATTTGGCTTATTTTCTGCAAACGGCACACAAATTTTGACATCTCACTATCTTGACCTCAAACTCGTAACAAAGAATACGATTCTATCTCAAAATCAGCATAAAAAATGGGAAATCTGGGAGGCACAAACAGGCACAAAAATAATTCCCGAAGTTTGGACGACTTTCGAGCAAATTCATACCGATTTTATCGTACTTCAAAATCAAGTTATTTCCGATAAAAAAGCACTTTATTCCCTGATTACCAATACGTTAATTACAAATTTGGTTTACGATGATTTCATTTTTTTGGAGGATTCATCCACCTATATTATTACCCAAAAAGGCGAAAAATTTGGCTTGATTTCTAAGACAGGAAGGTTGATTTTAGAGCCAAAATATGATGAATTTGCCACTATTGGTCAAGGCTTGATAAGTTATAAAAAAGACGGAATTTGGGGGGTAATGAATCAGGAAGGCAAAAAATTATTTGCGCCCACTTTTCATGAAGTGATGCCCTTTCCGAACGGCTCTCCAGTTACAAAAGTCAGATTATCAAGAAGTTATGGGTTATTGAATCGGATGGGCAAATTGCTGACACGCGTAAATTATCGAAAAATTGAAGTGTACCAAAATAAAGCAAAATGCTACCTTCCAAATCAAATAACTGTGGTCGATTTTGATACCCATGGAAATTGGACAGATTCAATAACGTTCCATAACTATAAAACATTACATATCACGGGACAATTATCAAGCGAAATGCCTCGTATTTTTCGGGATAGCGTGCGGAGTTTGACTGTTCGGCAAAGACAAAATACGACTCCCTCGACTGGCTGGCAGGCTCGAATGGATAGAACATATTTTTTTGCGGATGCCAACGGACAAGCCGTTCGTAACCAAAATATTATCTTTTATGATGCCTATCGAGAAGATACAATACGCTCATTTTCAGTAGCTTGGCATCAGAAAACAAAGCAAAGTTATATTATTAATCAATCAGGAATCGTCAAAAAAAGTTTACCAATTTACGATATTCATTTGGCAGATTGGCAACAAGGTACGCACGCACGTGCGATTATAGATAATCTACTAAATCCTACTGGAAAAATTCAGCCGATAACCGCCACAGGCTACGGAATGTATGCTTTGGTTACGAATCAAGGAAACTTGATTTCGACATTGCCTGTCAAAAACACGTCCAATGAAAGCACAAAACCCGTTCGGTATCAACGAATTACGTTTATTGATGATTTTTTTGAAGACCTCGCTCCCGTGAATTTGAATGGAAAACTCAAAACATTAATTTCTGAAAATGAATCGAAACGAGATTCCGTTTTTGATTTAGAAAGTGATGCCGTTTTTTTTCCTGATACTAAAATGCGGGTTTTTGGCGGTTCTTGGGGATTTATTAACCGAAAAGGCGAATTAATTATTCAACCTAACTATGAATTTGTGCGTAGGTTTCGGCATGGTAAAGCCATCGTAAAGCAAAACGGAAAATGGGGAGTCATTGATAAAAATGAGAAGGTAATTATTCCTATTAAATATGATTTTATTGATTATCTTCCCGAATCAGATGAACGATTTTTCATCCTGACCGCTGATTCAAGACGCTTTGGATATGTGGATGCAAATGGACGAATTTTGCTGGAGGCTGATTTTGAAAATGTTGGTAAATTTAGTCAAAATATCGTTCGCATTCAGAAGAACAAAAAATGGGGTTTTCAAAACTTGGAAACAAACTATCAAATTGATTTTCAGTATGTTAAGGCAAAAGATTTTCACGAAAATTTGGCGGGCGTTGCCGTTTTTACACCTGAAAATCACTTGCTTTGGGGATTTATTGATACCTTAGGAAATTGGGTTATCGAGCCAAAATATTCGATGGTAGGAAACTTTCGGAACGGACGAGCAAGCGTCAAAATTGGGAGCAAATATGGGTTTATTGATAGCACAGGCAAAATTGTCATTAAACCAGATTACAAAGAAGTTTCAGATTTTCAGAATGAGGTTGCTATTGTACGAAAAAAGTACAACTACGGAATAATTAATCTACAAGGGAAAAAACTAACTCGTTTTCGGTATAAAAAAATTAATACTTTTAATGAACAAGGCATTGCAATTGCTCAAAAACCCAATATGCGTCTGGGATTACTCCAAAGAAATGGCAATAAATTATCCAAATTTCATTACGCCAAAATAGGACTTTTTCGGGAAAACTTGATAAATGTTAAACGATTTCATCGCAATATTTACAAGCGAAAAAGTGGTTTTCTAAATTTATTAGGCGAAGAGGTCATTGCGCCTAAATTTCATCATGCAGGCAATTTTGAAAATGGACTTGCACCCGCACAACTGACCACAAACGGAAAATGGGGATTTATCAATACTTCGGGTGAATTTGTGATTGCCCCCAAATATGCCGTAGCCTCTGATTTTCAGGATAATAGAGCGTTGGTATCCGAAAAATTTCGCACCAAATTGATGGTTATAGATTCGGAGGGCAAACCGGTTTTTGGGACAGAAAATTATATTTCGGCTTCCAAATTTTACGATAATCGCCTGATTCTGAAGGGAAAAGACCATCGTTATTTTGTGGTGGATAAATCAGGACATAAAATTCATAGGGCAAACTTTGAAGGCATCAAAAATTATCACGAAAATCGAACATTCGTACTTCAAAACGAGAAATGGGCGGTCATGGATAAAAATGGATTTCGTCTGACAGATTTTCGGTTTGATGAGGCAGAACACTTTGATAATCAGGTCGCTAAAGTAAGCGTTCGTTCGCTTTATGGCATTGCCGATGAAAATGGAAATGAGATTTTACCCCTTCATTTTGAGGTCATTAAGTTGATTAAGGATGGGATTTTTTCGATTCAAAAAGGCGACAGAATCGGCTATTTTCGGGCGGATGGAACGTGGCTTTGGGAACTGCAAAAATAATGTCATCAGCAGTATTTCGTATGCGTATTGAAATATCATAAGTATTTGAAAATCATTAAATTATATTCAAATAAATATTCTCTAAACTATCGGCAAAGTTTGTGATTATTGCCAATAAATAGTTTTGAAAACTTTTAAAGCACAAAAAAATATTAAACATCAATATTTTTACCACAAAAACTATCATTTAAACTACTTTTAAAAGTGTCGTAAACGATAGGCTTTGGCTTTATTTCCGACAACAATCGTATGGACTCGCTCTTTGGGATACAAACGTTCATCCCGATAACTAATTGGAAATGAGATAGTTGGGTCAGCTCTGTAACCGCCATAAGGATACTGACGGTAGTTGCGTGCAAATCCCGTGTTGGGTGTCAGAACCTTCGCTTCGGTAAAGGCATACATTTGTTGCCATTTTGCCCAAGTCATTTCAATAACTTGCAGATTTTCAGGGAGATAGCCTATCATTTCGCCCTGTACGCTTCGCCCGTATAATTGCGACCAAAGACTTTCGGTTTGGCGGTCATACAGCACAATATTACTGTTATAAAGCATTCCACTTACGCCGAATGTAGTCGTTTTGCCGTCAATTTTTCTGCTCCACGCATTGCTCGTACCTGTCAAAGGACAATAAATAATCGAAAAAGGAATACCACTCAATTCGTCAGTCACGATTTCGTGCCAGTCCAATATTTTATGCGGATATAAATGGATTTGATTATCAATATTAATCCCAATAACTAAATCATTATCCTGCAATAAATCCGATTCCGAATTTGTTCCTAAAGACTTTTGGACTTCACTAAAAATAGGATTATCAATCGCAGGAATCCCATCCTGTGAACTGGCAATCAGCAAGTTATCCTGTGGAATGAGCCATCGATTCGTAGGTTCTGGAAGCGAATGAATTGGCGGTTGTTCCTCTTGACCATACAAAAAAACTTGCTCATAAAATGTTCCAATCGAAAACCAATATCCCATAAACCCATACGTAGGCAAAAGTTTTGTTCCGATGTCTTCGCCCTTCACCACTTCCCCAAAAATATTATAAATATTTCCTTTCTGGTCGGTCATAATATTGGGCAAGCTGTTCGGAATTGCGGTAAATTCCAATAATTCGCCTTTGTCGTTCGTCCGCAAAAATGACACAATTATATTTTGTTGCCCACTACCTGCTAAGACGATTTTCTGCCCTTCAAATTCATCCTCAATAACCTGAATATCAGGACTTCCCGTGGGGATAACATAAGATGAAAAGTCCTCTTCGGGAACTGGTTGATTTTCTTTCGTACAGCCCATCACCAAAAGACTAAAAAAAACAATGTATAAGATGCTATTTTTCATAAGTTATTAATTCATGTGTGTTTTTAATTGGAATATTAAAATTAAATGTTAAATTATAGCGAAATGAAGAAGTAAGTTGCGTACCTTTTAGATGTTGATAACTTGGAAGTAAACCCATCATTTGCAAACCAAAACTACGATATTGCCAATGTAAGCCCAAGCCTATATTAAACCATTTTCCACCTGTATTCGGGGCAATGACGGTATTTAATACATCGGCTTTTGTCTGACGATAACGAAACAATAAACTGGGCATAACTTGTTGGTTACCAATAAAATACGTATTTGTAATGCCTGCCTGCGCCAATAATTCCGAACCAAACCGATAGGATTGGGCATTTCTAAGGCGGTCGGTTGTTGAGGTGGTGCGATACGTTCCTGAAACAACCAAACTACTTTGCGGATTCCAAAGCTGTTCTTGCAAATATGAAAGCATCAGAACGCCATCCCAAGCTCCCGTACCCGTCTGTAAATCAGGGGATAACAAAATACCATCTGGCGTTGTTCGGTCTATTTTGCCTGTCGGAATTTTTGTACCTAAACCAGCATAAAACGAGGTCTGATTTTTTTCAAAAATTTGATATTGTCCCAATAAAACTACATCTCCCAAACCTTGTGAGGTAATTTCATTACTGGCTAAAAATCGTTGTTTCATCCACGAAAAAACAGCCATAATTTGCCATTTCTTACCGAGTGGCAACCCAATTTGTAGCAACGTGGATTCTGTTATTCGCTGATTTTGATTGGTTTCTAAAATTTTATTTCCCGAAACCAAATGTTTCATGACATGATAATCATAGCGCAACTGAAACTGTAAATCCGTTCGATTTGCCACGCCAATACCCAAACTGTTGGTCAGGGGCGTACCCGCACAACTGCACGTCTGGGCATCACTCGAAAAAATAACCAAACAGCACATCATAAAAAGTAAAAAAAAGTGTCTGTTTTTCATTTCGAAAGGTTATTTAAGTAATTTTATATTTTCTTCAACTGCCAAGTTAAATTGAATGTTACGGTTAAATATGTCATCTTCAATACTTTTGGCGTAGTTTTATCGGTCTGACCTCAAGAAGCAAGTCGTAATTTTAGCCTCGCATTTCGCCAAAAAAATCAAAAATTCCGTGTACGTTTGTAGCAGAAAATACGTCTTGCATAAAAATTTTATTTCAAAAATTACCTTTCAAAATTGCGAAGGCAATGACTTATAAATTGTACAAATCTAATATGAAACGTTCATTATTTTTAGGAGTTTTAAGTATTTGGTGTAGCCTGCATTCGGTCATGGCTCAATCCGAGAAAAAGCCCGTCAATATTGATAAAATTATCGCCAAAGTAGATAATTATGTCATTCTTAAATCAGAACTGGAAGGAATGTATCTTCAGCTCAAATCACAGGGACAAACGCTGGATAAGTGTCTGGTATTGAGGCGATTAGTAACCGATAAAATGCTAATGGCACAAGCCGAACTCGATTCGGTTGAGGTAACCACCGAAGAGGTCGATATGCAAGTCCAGCAACGCATCGAATACATTATGCAGGGCATGAATGCGGACGAAAACGAAATCCAAGAACGGCTCGGAAAATCAGTTTCTCAAATGCGAGATGAACTCCAACAGCCTATCCGTGAGCAACTTACGATTCAACGAATGCAACAGGAACTCACGCGGGACATCAAAGTTACGCCTCGTCAGGTCAAAAAATTTTTTAATGCCATTCCGCAAGACAGCATTCCATTTTTGCCCACCGAAGTCGAAGTCGGACAAATTGTAAAATTACCCCAAGTCGATAAATCCGAAAAGGACAAAGTGCGTAAAAAACTGCTCGAATTTAAGGCGGCAGTCGAGGCGGGTAGCGAAACATTTGAAAAATTAGCCAGCATTCACTCCGAGGATTTGGGTTCGGCAACGCAAGGCGGTAGTTTGGGGTGGTTTGGGCGAGGGCAATTAGCTCCCGAATACGAGGCAATGTCTTTGAATCTGAAAAAAGGCGAAATCGGCGACCCCGTTGAGTCCGAATTTGGCTTTCATTTGATTCAATTATTGGACAGAAGAGGCAACCGATTTAAGACCCGACACATTTTGATACGTCCCAAACCCACCGAAGCCAACATGAAACAAGCCGAACATTTTTTGGATAGTTTGCGTGAAAAAATATTGGTGGATACCGTCAAATTTGGTACAGCAGCCAAACTACATTCGGACGACCGCACCACCAAAATGTACGCTGGAATGTTTATGAATATGGAAAATATGTCCGCCAAAATCAGTCGCCAACAGCTTGATTATGCGGTATATAAGGTCGTTGATTCGATGCAAATTGGCAATGTCAGCAAACCCCTTGAGTTCCGAACCGATGATGGAAAATCTGCCGTGCGGATTATTTATTTCAAAAGTAAAACCGAAGGACATCAAGCCAGTTTGGACACCGATTTTGAGAAGATTTATCAGGCAGCACTTGCCGAAGAAAAAAATAAAGTCCTCGAAAAATGGTTTGAAAAAACAAGAATTGGCGTTTTTATTGACATTGACCAAGATTACAAAGATTGTAAGATTTTAGAAAGTTTATAACCAATATTCGTTGTTGTTCTGACGGAGAGCAACAACGAATTTTGACCAAAACCAATAAGACAATGAACGAAAAAAATATTTTAGCGATTGTGGTGGGATGTTTGGCAATTATCGGGCTTTATTTGGGCTGGGTCGAATACAAAACGTACAGCACCGAAGCCCGAAAATATGAACTTTTACTCAAAGAAAAAGAGCAAGAAAACCAACTCAAACTCCAACAATCCGAAGAGCAAGAAGCCCACAAACTCGCTGAAACTGAACGACTTAAAGCCGAACAGCTCCGAAAAGAAACCGAAGAGAAAAAACACGCTGAGCAGCTCCGACTCAAAGCCCAAGCCAAGCAAAAAATAACCGAATCCCTTGAGAAGATTCGAGGAGCAGTCGAAAGTTTTGGTAATGGGATTATCGAAAAACACGACAGCCAAACTGTTTGGACAAATCAAATCAAAAGTGCCTCATTTTCAGCTACAACCGATTCGACTTATGTGTATAGTTATCAAACGGGAGCCGTCAAACAAAAACGAGTTGAAATCTTATTTCAATTAGAAAATATTGCCAATTTAAAGCGCAAATTTATACCTTTTGATGCCCAAAAACCCGAAAAAGGTGGTTACGAATATCTCGAAATCTCGACCGATTATCATCAAAAAGACTTTGAATATTGCGAATATGAAGAAAATACTTCTTTGTGTAAGAATCGTAAAAATATCGACAGTTTTTTGATTTTCTTATCAGGCAAAAGTATGGTCGAAAAAACACGCACAAACTTTATACAGGTTAAACGCCTGCATTATGCCGAAACTATCGAGGAATTAAAAGCCTATCTCGAATAAATCTCAAAGCCTAATTTCAAAATAAAAAAATCGCTAAGATTTTACCACGCTTACTGTTCCAAAACCAAACACTTCTTGTTCATTTTCGGACAAATTATGCCATTTATTTCGAGGCAAAATATACATAACTTACTGATTATCAATTAATTACAAATTTTTGGCACAAATTTGGAAATAAGGGTTCATGTCAAATTAATTCAAAAACAAATTTAAAATCACAAAAACAATGAACACGTTAAAATTGAAATTCAGCCCTATCATCCTGTTTGTCGCCTTATTATTTGGGCAAACGACTTTTGCATCGTCCACCCATGATGGCGAGGAAAAACTTATTAAAGTTACTGAAACTCAAAACTTTGCGTACAATGTGTATGCCTTCAGAAATGCGTTAAAATTCAAATTGGCGTTCCAAAATGCAAGCGAGGAGAAAATCGTCATCAAAATTTTAGACCAAACAGGAAAATTAGTACACAAAGAAGTCTTAAAAAATCAGGAAAATTTGAACCGAAACTACGACCTAAGCAAGGTCGGCGCAGGAATCTATAAGGTCGAAATCGAAATGGGAGAACTCAAAGCCGAAAACGAAATCGCCGTAGGACTCTCTGATAATCAATTAGATAACACATTTCAGGCGTATATTTCTCCCGTCATTCGACAGAATACCATCCGTGTTTTTTACAAAAACGGAGCAGATGTAAATATTTCCATGAGAGATGCCCAAGGCAACATCGTATATCAAGATTCGACAAAGGACGCAAATATGTATGCCAAAAAATATGACGTTTCATCACTCAAAAAAGGTACATACGTTTTGAGCTTGACCAGTGGCGATAAAACCATCGAAAAGATTTATTCAATATAATAATTTGAATCCACTCGAAACTAAAAACTCGTTGCGTTTCATAGAAAATGCAAGGAGTTTTTGTATTATAAGTCCTTGAAAATAAACAAGTTATGATTTATATATCAAATTTAGGGTTTCTCAAAATACCAACGTTTATTCCAAAAAAAATAGTTTTCGGAACATTAAATAAAACTTGAATAACTTGTAATTTTTATAAAAACTTACACAACTTTTCGGGGATTATCTCCGTATAATTTATTAAACAAGTCAAATTAAGAAAATATGAACAAGTTAGTAAAAGTATCGCATAACAAGCAGATTTTCGGTGTTTGTGAAGGTTTAGGTCGTTATTTTAATGTGGATTCGACATTCGTCCGAATTGGGTTTGCGCTCTCCACCTTACTGGGATTTGGGATTGCCCTGCCGGTTTATTTAATTTTGGCGTTGGTTATGCCCAATGATTACGACATTGATACATGGTAATTCACTGAAAATCAACTGTATAAACTAAGAAAGCAATTTTCAAGATTTTGAAAATTGCTTTTTTTTGTTGCCGATAATTTCATAAAAACCGAACCATGCGATGTCTGGCAAAAAGAGTTTTATCTTTGTGCCGTGCGCCAAATTTTAGGGGAACAATTCATATTTATATCACTGACTATCAATTATTTATGGCGATTTATATTCACATTCCATTTTGCAAACAAGCGTGTTATTATTGTGATTTTCATTTTAGCGTCAATACGTCTTATCGTGAACGCATGGTCAAGGCGATTTGTCAGGAATTAGAAATGCAAATGCACTATTTTTCAGGCGATTACGTTTCGGATTCGATTTATTTTGGAGGTGGCACGCCTTCGATTTTGCCGATTTCCGACCTCGAAATCATCCTTGAAACCATTTATAAATATT
Organism: uncultured Cytophagales bacterium; assembly: GCA_964577275.1. GTDB lineage: Bacteria > Bacteroidota > Bacteroidia > Cytophagales > Thermoflexibacteraceae > UBA2561. The sequence goes on from CAZNYR010000005.1 coordinate 43,082, forward strand.
ACAAAATTAGCGACAGGGCAGAAATTACATTGGAGGGTAATCCTGATGATTTGAATCTTGGAAAAATACAAAATTTGTATCAACTTGGAATCAATCGTTTGAGCATCGGCATTCAGTCTTTTCAGGATGATTTTTTGCGTTTTATGAATCGGGCGCACTCCTCAAAAGAAGCCTTGCAAGTAGTCGAAAATATCCGAAAAGTAGGCTTTGAAAATTTTACGATAGATTTAATTTATGGCATTCCAGCCCAACATCACAGGGCATGGAAAGCGGACTTGGCACAAACTCTGAAATTGTGTCCGCCTCATATTTCTGCGTATTGTCTGACGATTGAGCCAAAAACGGTTTTTGGTTATCAATTAGAAAAAGGGGTTTTTTCAGAGGCTTCTGATGAATTTTCGGCACGACAATTTGACTTTTTGGTTGAAAAATTAACCCAAAATCAATATGATGCTTACGAAATTTCAAATTTTGCCCAGCCTAATTTTTATGCTCGGCACAATTCTAATTACTGGAAAAGAGGAATTTATTTGGGCATTGGGGCGGGCGCACATTCTTATGATGGTGCATCTCGACAATCTAATATTGCCAATAATCATCAGTATATGAAAGCGATTGAAGCGCATGAAATTCCTGCCGAAAAAGAAATCTTGACGCGCGAAAATCATATCAACGAATATCTCATGACGGGCTTACGAACCAAGTGGGGTTGTGATATTACTATCTTAGAAAAGTACAATTTTGATATTTTGAAAGAACGCCATCAGGAATTACAAAAATATATTCATCTGAATCAGCTCGAAATCACGGCGCAACACCTCAAACTAACTCAAAAAGGAAAGTTTCTTGCCGATGAAATTATGGCTAATTTATTTGTGTGATTTAATAAATCATTACAAATTAAAACATTCTATCTGTTTGATAATCAGATAAATATGAACAAATGTAATTTATCATTCATTTTGTTTGGACATTTCATCACAAAGCTAAAATGAAGCATTTTTCAGTCGCATTTCTGAAGTTAAAAATTTTGCTACCTTTGCGCCTTCAAAAAAATAACAAGCATGAAAGTAATGTCGAATTGCCTTTTTGTAGCGGTTACTCCGCCCTGAATTTCCCTGTATTATCCTCCATTAAATTATTTATATAATTATTTAAATTATCAATTTTACTAAAAAATCAAATTACTCAAGTGGGCATCCATTTGTCATAAAATTACTATGAAAAAATATTTAAACTTATTTGACTTCAAACAAAAAGTAGATTACAAAACGGAAGTACTTTCTGGGCTTACGGTCGCCTTAGCCCTTATTCCTGAGGCAGTTGCGTTTGCTCTGATAGCAGGTTTATCGCCCTTGACTGGGCTTTACGCCGCATTTGTAATGGGATTGGTTACTGCCATTTTGGGCGGTCGTCCTGGTATGATTTCTGGGGCTACGGGCGCAGTGGCAGTCGTTATTGTGGCTTTGGCGATTTCTCATGGAACCGAATATGTATTCGCCACTGTGGTTTTGGCGGGACTCATTCAAGTGTTGGCGGGTGCTTTCCGATTGGGGAAATTGATGCGCTTGGTGCCACATCCTGTCATCTTCGGATTCGTGAATGGGCTGGCAATTATTATTTTTATGTCGCAGCTCGACCAATTCAAGGATACATCTGGAAATTGGCTAAGTGGTCAGCCTTTGTATATGGTGCTTGGATTAGTTTTATTAACAATGTTTATTATTTGGCAATTA
>CAZNYR010000005.1:44827-70270 GCA_964577275.1 uncultured Cytophagales bacterium
TACCAAAACTTACGAAAGCGGTGCCTGCTTCGCTGGTGGCTATTTTGGCAGTTTTCGGTATTGTGATAGGATTTGAAATTGACACCAAAACGGTAGGGGATATTGCCTCAATTCAGGGCGGTTTTCCGCCTTTTCATATTCCGAATATTCCTTTAACCCTCGAAACATTTGTGCTTATATTTCCGTATGCGGCGATTATGGCTGGGGTAGGTTTGATTGAGAGTTTATTAACCTTAAATATTATTGATGAAATTACCGAAACGCGCGGCAGAGGAAACAAAGAAGCCGTAGCGCAAGGCATTGCCAATATTTTATCGGGCATTTTTTCTGGTATGGGCGGATGTGCGATGTTGGGACAAAGCCTGATTAATGTTTCTAACGGCGCACGGGCAAGACTTTCTGGCATCGTAGCGGCGGTGGCTTTGTTATTATTTGTGATGTTTGGGGCAGAACTCATCGAAAAATTACCGATGGCAGCACTGACGGGACTGATGATAATGGTCGCTGTCGGAACTTTTGAATGGGCGAGTTTAAGAACTTTTAATAAAATGCCTAAATCGGATATTTTTGTGATGATAGTCGTAACATTGGTTACGGTAGTTTTGCATAATTTGGCATTAGCCGTGATTGTGGGCGTAATTATATCGGCGTTGGTTTTCGCTTGGGATAACGCAAAACGTATTCGGGCAAGAAAATCGATTGATGCGGAGGGCATTAAACATTACGAGATTTATGGTCCCTTATTTTTCGGTTCGGTAACGGCTTTTAACGAAAAATTTGATGTGCTCAACGACCCCACAGAAGTTATCATTGACTTCAAAGAAAGCCGAGTTGTTGATATGTCAGCGATTGAAGCCCTGAATAAAATTACGGAACGATATTCAAAAATAGGAAAAAAGGTACATCTGCGACATTTGAGTCCTGATTGTCAAAAATTGCTCAAAAATGCCGATAAAATCATTGATGTCAATGTATTGGAAGACCCAAGTTATAAACTGGTGGTCGATAATGTCTAAAGTTTGATTTAAAACATCAATTCTGATTGGTCATTTTGAACGTGTGAAAAATCCATCAAAAAGATATTTTGCATCGTTCAAAATGATTTTTTTTGCAAAATAGTAATGACCAAATGTTAAAAAAATTTTCGGAAATAAATTTTGTTTTTTGGGAAAATTTGAGGGTAAGTTGTTGATTTTTACGTTTTTTTGGTCAAAAAATGAGGCATGATGACTATCAAAAATTTACGATACTGGAGATGCCACTTTAAGTTGATTAACTTTAAATTACTGACGGCATCATATTTCATGAAATTGTCCTTTTTGGAGATTTTATAGCACAATTTTTTGTTGTTATTAATTTTTGCTTAAATTGCCTATTCGTAAATTTTGATAAACAACATTAAAAACTATTTTTGACAATGAAAAACTTTACGTTTTGGAGTTTATTTTTGAGTGGGCTGTTGCTTTCTGGAATGTTATCGGCACAAACCGAAAATGTGAATAAATCACGATTTAAGCAATTAGACGAAGTTTTACCCACACCCAATACCTACCGCACAGGCTCTGGCGCACCCGGACACGAATACTGGCAACAAAAGGCTGATTACGAAATTGAAGCCGAAATTAATGATGAAACCCAACGTCTTACGGGTTCGGAAAAAATTACTTATACTAATAATTCGCCCGATGTACTGAAATATCTTTGGCTACAATTAGACCAAAATATGCGCGCAAAAGATTCGGATACGTACAAAATTTCGACCGAGGGCGTGCGTAAAAAATATACGATGGAAGCCATACAAAACGTACTGGGCTATCCAGCGTATGACGGCGGACATAAAATACAGCGTGTCCAGGATAAAGACGGTAAAGATTTGCCTTATACCATCAACAAAACGATGATGCGTGTCGATTTGCCTACACCTCTAAAAACAGGCGAATCGTTTGAATTTCAGGTCGAATGGTACTATAATATCAATGACCGTGATTTGATGGGCGGTCGAGGTGGTTACAATCTCTTCAAAGAAGACGGAAATTATGTTTATACGATTACGCAATGGTTTCCACGCATGGCAGTTTATGATGACGTAAATGGTTGGCAACATAAACAATTTTTGGGACGAGGCGAATTTGCCTTGCCTTTTGGCGATTACAAAGTAAAAATTACTGTCCCCGCTGACCATATTGTCGCTTCGACAGGAACACTACAAAATCCCGAAGAAGTTTTGACCGAAGCTCAACAAAAACTTTATGAAGAAGCCAAAACTGCCTCAAAACCAGTCGTTATTGTTTCGCAAAAGGAAGCTGAAAAGAAAGAAAAAACCAAAGCGAAAGACAAAAAAACGTGGGTTTATCATGCCGAAAATGTGCGGGATTTTGCCTTCGGAAGTTCACGAAAATTTATTTGGGATGCCATGGGCGTAAAACTTGATGGCAAAGACGAACCCATTATGGCGATGTCCTATTATCCCAAAGAAGCCAATCCGCTTTGGGGCAAATATTCGACCGAAGTGGTGGCGCATACGCTCCGAGTTTATTCCAAATATACGATTGCGTATCCGTATCCTGTGGCGATTTCTGTCGAAGGAAATAACGGCATGGAATACCCCATGATTTGCTTCAATTTTGGTCGTCCGAATGCCGATGGCACCTATTCCGAACACACCCGAAATGGCATGATTGGCGTAATTATTCACGAAGTAGGGCATAATTTTTTTCCCATGATTATCAATTCGGACGAACGGCAATGGACTTGGATGGACGAAGGTTTGAATAGTTTTGTCCAATATTTGACAGAACAAGAATGGGAACGAAATTTCCCTTCTCGCAGAGGTGCTGCCCATAAAATCGTGCCGTATATGGCGGGTAATAAGCAATTTATAACTCCAATTATGACTAATTCGGAATCTATTATTCAGTTTGGTGAGAATGCCTACGGAAAACCCGCCACCGCCCTAAATATCCTGCGAGAAACCGTCATGGGACGTGAATTATTTGACCATGCTTTCAAAGAATATTCCGTGCGATGGGCATTCAAACATCCCAAACCTGCGGACTTTTTCCGAACCATGGAAGATGCCTCTGGCGTAGATTTGGATTGGTTCTGGAGAGGTTGGTTTTATACCACTGACCACACCGATATTGCCCTAAAAGGCGTGAAAATGGTCGAAATTGATACCAAAAACCCAGACCTCGAAAAGACAAAAGACAAAAAACGCCGTGATGATGCCGATACCGATATCGCCCAAACTCGGAACGAAAAATTAATCCCCAAAACCGTTACCGAAAGCCGTTCGGAATTGCGTGATTTTTATACCACCTATGACCAACTCGATGTAACGCCAGAAGACCGAGAGGCTTACCAAAATTATTTGCAAACTATCGGCAAGCCAGAAAAAGACTTCATCAAAACAGGCACATATTTTTATGAATTAGCCCTTGAAAATATCGGCGGTTTGGTCATGCCTATTATTCTAAAAATTACATATACTGACGGTTCGGAAGAGGTAAAACGATTCCCCGCCGAAATTTGGCGATTTGGTGATGACATCAAAAAAATCATTCCCACAACCAAAGAAGTAACACAATTTGAAATCGACCCATTTCTCGAAACGGCTGATACTGAGCGAAATAACAATTATTTCCCCACAAAAGTTACGCCTTCCAAATTTGAAATTTTTAAACAAAGAGAATTGCCAAGAGGCAGCACGGGCGAATCCAATCCGATGCAAAAAGCACAAAAACGCAAGAAATAATATTGCTTATTTTTTGACACATGAATTTCCTAAAAATTACCCTTGATATGTCTTAAAAACTATCAGGGTAATTTTTTTTGTACTTACCTATTTGATAACAAATTTATCGCTTCAAGAATGCAAAATAGATTCTCGAAAAGGAGCGAACTTGCATTTTTTAAGAAATTTTAGCTCCAATGACCAAAATATCATCAATTTGGCGATATTCTTGCCCGGGAGCTGGACTCATCCAATTCAATATCGTTTTTTCGAGATGTTTTTTTTGCGCTTTGGCTGGCAATTCGTGAATTTGATATAGCATTTCATAAAACTGTTTTCGCATAAATTTTCGCCCTTCCGCACCGCCAAATTGGTCTTGAAAACCATCCGAAAAAATATAAAACGTGGTGGGTTTGCCTAACGGAACGATATGTTTGGTAAATAATCGTTTTTCCTCTTGTTGCTTGCCTCCGATAGGATGCTTATCCCCTTTAATGATGTGCATTTGATGATTTTGAATATAAACCAATGGGTTTTTTGCGCCCGCAAATTCGAGGCGAGGCATCTCCGCATTCGGAGCCGAGTTTCGTGCCGTTTGATAAATCACACACAAAGAAATATCCATGCCATCTCGATTTTCGGTTTCTTCCTGTCGAAGCATCGCACGCACGCCTAAGTGTAAGGCATTCAGGATTTTATCGGCTTCGCTGATACCTTTTAGAATGACAATTTCATGCAAAATATCATTCCCAATCATGCTCAAAAAGGCTCCAGGCACGCCATGTCCCGTACAATCCACCGCCGCCAAAATCGTTCGATTCGCTTGAGAAACCGCCCAATAAAAATCACCCGAAACCACATCACGAGGCTGAAATAAAATAAAATGTTCGGGCAATGTTTTCTGAATTTTGGCGACTGATGGAAAAATCGAAGTCTGAATATGCCGTGCATAATTAATGCTATCGGTCATGCGTTTATTCGATTTTTTGAGCAATTCAAACGCTGTTTCGAGTTCGTTTCCTTTGGCTTGCAAGGCATCGCGTTGCATCTGGATTTCCTCCTGCCGTTGTTTGAGCATTTCATTGTCTTTGGTGCGTTGTTTATTTGCCCGAAAAAACATGAACGTCAGTCCCGTAACCAATACTAACACCATGATAATCAATAAATTCACTACGGTTTGTTTTTTGATAGTCGCTTCGTGTGCCTCGTTATTTTCGGTCAGGCGTTCAATTTCAGCTTGCTTTTTTTCCAGATTATGCGAGGCGTGTACTTTTGCCAGATTGAGTGCATTTCTTCGGCGAATCAATGAATCTCTTACATTAGAAAAAATAACATGAAATTGATAGGCTTTTTGGAAATCTTTTCGTTTGACATAAAGTTCGGATAAGCCTTTGTAAGTGTTTTCGAGAATGTCCAAATTTTTGATTTTTCGAGAAATAACCAATGCACTATCATAATATTTTTCGGCTAAGCGATAGTTTCCTGAAGCAGTCTGGATTTCGCCGATATGATTCAAGACCTCCGCCACATTTGCCCAATCGCCCGTTCGGATACTCAAATTTAAATCCATTTCCATGTATCGAGAAGCAATACTCAGATTGCCTTGTTCTTGATAAATTTTACCAATTTCGCCCGTTATCAAAGCCGTTTTGCTTGTATTTTTTGATTTTTGAGCCAAACGTAGTCCTAAATTAAGGTGTCGAAAGGCGACATCATATTTTTTTAATTTTCGATAAGCAATGCCCGCATTCAGATATAGAGAAATAAAAATAGGATTTTGGATTTTATTTTGGGCTTCATCTTGGGCAATTTTCAGTGCTTCTTCATAATAAAAAACAGCCTTGTCAAAATCTTTTTCCTCAAAATATAAATGCCCCACTTGACCGTATAATTGAGCGGCTTCCTGTGTCAATTCAATTTTTCGAAATAACTCTGCGGCACTAAAATTATATTCGATTGATAATGTAATATTTCCCTGTTTTGAATATATTTCAGCCAAAAAAGCAATCGTTTTAGACATTTCATACGTCAAATTATTTTTATCAGCAAATTGCAAGGCATGAAACGCCAAATCTAATCCTTCAGAAAAATTATTCTCCTGCAAATGGAGTTGCGCTACATTCCGATAAGCATGAGGCGTAGCATCCAAAAAGGACAAAGATTGGGTAATTGCTAAGGCTTGCGCCCCGATAACAAATGCGTTTTGGGAGGGTAATTGGTCTTGAATTTGTGCAATTTGGTCTAAAATCAAGGCATAATTCGTCTGTTCGGCATTTTCGAGTGCCGCCAAAAGGCTATCGGTCTGCCCCGTATTTTGGGCGTGGATAGTCCCCGAAAAAAGAACTAAAATACTGATTATGAGTTGGTATAGTTGTTTCATGAACTTGGAAATTATCAACCGTTCCTTTTTATACAAACAAAAATGATGTCAAGATTGAATGAATTGCGGCAGAATGAAGAAAAAAGTAAAATTTTAGGCATAAAATAATGAAATGCGTGTAAGTTTACCTAAATTTTTGCATCTTGTTTGCACAAATCGTAACGCCCAAATCGGATAGGCAAATTTTTGATATTCGGAATACTGACCTTATCATCTGAATTCCAAAAGTACTATCAGCAACCATCAGGGCGTTGTAATTTAGGAATCAAAACTAAAAAATGAAGACCGAACTATATGGATGTACTTTTTCAATATTTCAAGACATTTATTGGGTATTTGGCATACGGGGCATTGGCATTTACAGTGGTCAATGTCTATCTGACACTCAATAAGTTATGGCGCAGGAAACATCACCGAGAGGTGGCGGAAAGTGTTTCGTTGGGTGGGCGTTTTGTCGCAATTTTGTCAGGACTTATTTTTATGCTCGAATTTGTTTTGCGGGCAAAATGGCAAAATCTCCTGAATATGAGCATTCTTATTTTTTCGGAGGTCGTTCAGATTTTGATTGGCGCAGGGGTCTGGGTCATGCGCGAAGACAAACAAAGTTTATTTCAACTCATCAAACAATCCCTCAAACTTGAACGCCGTGAGTCAGGTGATTTGGCTCGTTTACTTTTTTTTCCTTCTCATGCCGATAAAATTATTGATATTTTGGTGCAAGTTTCTATGATTGATGAGGTTATCGAACCGCGTGAAAAAAAGTTTATTTTGGCATTTGCCGAGCAATGGCACATTCCCGTAAATTGGAAAGATGTCGAAACACGGCTCATTGAAGGCGGTACCACCTACACCAAATTGAGAAAAGACGTGCGCTCTTATTTAGACTCCTCACCCCCACCCGAACAGGCTTCGCAACTCAAGGAACTCATCCGAGTTTTGATAGAAATTGATGAGGAAGTAACTGAACAAGAGGAACTTATACTTGATGAACTCACAGGACTCATCAAGGGATATGTCGAGAAAGGTGGCGCAAAAAATGAATTTAATGTCGTTTTAATTCCACAAAGCGAAACCCAACGGCATTATATCGAAACCCAAGTAGCGGACGCAGGACAAAAAAATAGCTTGGCAGGCGGAGATGTATATTTGGTCGGTCCTTTTTATTCGCTCAAATATGCCGAATTGATTTCCGAAAAATATCGCCAACAAAACCTGCTGAGTATGCCTGTCAAAGGCAATCTTCGCACGGGAACTTATCAGTTTTTTGAAGGAAATTTAGATGCGGTTTAGCACAAAAATTACGACAAAAAAAGCATGGAACTTTTTAGACAAATCTTACATATCTTGGTCATCAGTTCAGTCGGCTTTTCTGTGCTGAATGTCTATCTGACCATCAATAAACTCTGGAAACGAAAGCACCTCAAGGTTGTTGCCGATAGTATTTCGGTCGCAGGGCGATTAGTCGCCTTTGTGGGAGGCTCTATTCTGGGACTCAATCTGTTACTGGATGCCGAATGGCTGGGCGGTACGAACCGAATGCTCTTTGTTATCTTGGCAATCCTTCAAACTTTTATTGGCATTGGTTTTTGGGTAGAATCTGAAAGTGGTAAAAATTTTTTTCAATTATTGCGTGACTCCTTACGTGACGAACGCAAAGAATCTGCCGAATTAGCCAAGTCTTTTTTCCGTCCTTCTCATGCCGAATTGGTCTTGGATATTCTGACCGAAGTAGCACTGATTGACGAAGTATTAGACCCCAGAGAGCGTGAATTTATTCAGGCGTTTGCTGATTCATGGAAAATCAAAATTTCGTGGGAAGAAATCGAAAAACGACTCGCCAAAGGACAGTTTAGTTATGACAAACTGCGGGAGAATATGATTCTCTATCTCAAAACGCATCCGCCTCATTTTCAGACCTCTCAACTTGCCGATTTGCTCAATATGTTGGTCAATATTGACGAAGAAGTATCCGAAGAAGAAGATTTGATTTTGGCAGAATTGACAGGGCTAATTCATGGATATATGCACGCTGGAGAAGCCCAAAAACATTACGAAGTAGCCTTGATTCCGCAGGATAAACTGCAAGAAGAAGAAATGGCATTATTGCTCAAAGACATCAGCAAAAAATCCGAACTCGCCGGCGGTTATGCTTTCCGATTAGGTCCTTTTTATTCCCAAAAATATGCTCAAGTCATTTGTGATAAATATCGAGAAATGGAATATTTTTCGATTTGGTTTGAAGCCAATAAACCTCAAGATATTGAAGACGATTAATTTTATTTATTATACTATATTATTTGAAAATCAATACGTTACATCCAAATCAAACAAAATTATCTCAAACTATAATACAACAAACAATGAGGCGTAATTTATATTTTATTTTCTGTATCTTCCTGACTATCAATGTATCGGCACAAGAACCTCAAAATTTAGGCAAACAAGTAAACTCTGCCAGTACAGATGCCGAACCCAAAATATCGCCCGATGGCAAAACTCTTTATTTCTGTCGCCGACAAGACTCGGCAAATGTGGGCGGCTATCTGGCAGCAGCCGATATTTGGTACACCGAATTATTACCTTCGGGCAAATGGACAAAAGCCAAAAATCCTCGTAAACCCCTGAACGACACCAGTTTTAACCAAGTCATCGGCATTCGTTCCGATGGACACGCCATGCTCATCAATGGAGGCTATCAACCCAATGTCGATACACGAGTTTATATCGCATACAAAAATGACCAAGGCGAATGGTCAAAACCCGAACCCCTGTTTTTTGAGGGTTTTAGTGCCAAACAAGCGGGCGACCAAAATTTTGCGGTTTCCGCTGATTTTCAGACACTTATAATTTCGATGGCTTGGAAAAATGAAACCGAAGGCGAATTTGACCTCTTTGTAAGTTTTTGGGATAATACTCAAAAAAAATGGTCAAAACCACGCACATTAGGAAAAACCCTTAATACACATTTATCGGAAGTTTTTCCCGTATTAGCCAATGATAATCGAACCCTATATTTCTCCTCCAAAGGACATGGCGGATACGGCAGTTATGATATTTTTATGAGCAAAAGACTGGACGAATCATGGGAAATGTGGTCGCAACCCAAAAACTTAGGCGCAAACATTAATTCGGCGGGCTATGATGCTGATTTTACGGTAGATGCAAAAGCGGAATACGCCTATATTAGCCGAGATGCCAACACCTTCGGAAGTTTTGATATTTTCCAAATTAAACTCCCCGAAGACATCAAACCTGAACCTGTTATCTTATTGACTGGCAAAGTCTTAGACCAAAAAAATGGTAAACAAATTGCCGAAAAAATTACCTACTTTGATGACAAAGGAAAGAAACTCGGTCAGATGAGTTCGACCGCCTCCGAAAACTATCATATTACGCTGGCTTGCGGACAAAAATACCGTGTCGTGGCGGGTGGAACAAATTATTTTGAGGCAGAAAAATGGATAGATTTAACCCAAAAAAAGGCTTACGAAGAGATAATTCAAGACTTTCGTTTGAAAATGAATAAAAATCTTGCTCCTACTGCTGGCACATCCGAAACCATTGAAAAAATTAATTTTTCATTCGCAAAATTTGATTTTTCATCAAAATATTACACCTATCTCAACGAAATCATTACCAAAATGACACAAAATGATACCTTAAACCTTGAAATTCAGGGACATACCGATAATATTGGCACAGATGAAAATAATCAAATACTTTCCGAAAAACGAGCCAAAATCATTGCTGATTACCTGATAAAAAAAGGCATTCCAGAAAACCGAATTCAAGTCAAAGGAATGGGCGAAAGTTCACCGATTGAATCCAACGATTCGGCAAACGGAAGAGCTAAAAATCGAAGAGTCGAATTAATTTTTAAATAAATAAAATTCCGTTTCGTGTGGAATATCGTGAATATATCGAAACGGAATTTTAAAATCCAAATTTTAGCCCCACATAAATCTGCCGTGGACGAAGTTGAAACTCACTAATTTGAGCCGTAAATAATTGATTATGAATTGTATAAAAATATTTTGTGTTTAAAATATTATTGAAGTTCAAATCTAAATCTATGCCTTTTTTTAGGCTATGGCGATAATTCAAATTCAAAAAATACACCTCATCGGGACGCTCAAAATAATGATTTCGTAAATATGTAAATGTCATACCTAACGTTTGAGTTTTGCTTGGATAAAGACGTAAACCTATTTCGTGATTTTGTGAGAAAATTTCATTCAATTCCGACTCATTTAATTGATTCTTGAACCATGTAAGGTTTCCTCTCCAAAACCATGATAACCAACGCATAGGGTTCGTTTCGATACTTGCCTCCGAATTGATTTGCCGATTGGAAATAGACGTGCGAAATTCCTCCATAAAAATAGGCGTTTTTGTCCATGAAAACGATTGTTTAAATTTCCATGTCGTTTTAATTTTAGAACTGTATTTGCTTGTATGTAAGGTAGTTATGTGAGAGTCCGAGATGTTTTTTTGAGTAATCGCCTCAACAATATTTTGTCCATTCGGAAGGATAGAATTTTGTAATAAAATATTTTTGGTCTGGTGCGTATATGTGTAATTTATGCCCACAAAAAATGCTGAAATTGGGTCTTGAAACGACATTCCTGCACGTAAGATATGATGCGTTTCTTGTCGAATCGGAGCATTATATAGTGTCAGATTGCGATAATTTTGTAAAATATAACTGGGATAAATTTCCTGAATTGTCCCAAATTTATTGCGCCGATGCCCGTCCAAATTCACTTTCCAGTACATCCATTCTTTACGAACAGAAATGCGAGGCTCAAAAGTAAATTGCGTCATTTTTCGAGGCTGTTCTGACGAAATTGCCTCAAAATTTCGTTGTCCAAACGGTGTTCTGAACTGAATATACCAATTTTTATGCTGATAATGCCACTCCGAATCCACAAATAAATATGTGCGTAAATAACTCAAATTATTCTGAAAATCAGACGATAATCGAGCTTCCGTTTCGCCCAAAATCCAAGAGTTCAACTGTTGTTTATCAAGCGAAAACCCAATCTTAGGCACGACCATCCATTTGCCAATTTTGCGCCCGAAATGCAAACTATTTTTCGTATGAAAATCCGAAAATTGGAGCATTTGCCGTGCGGTCGGACTTGAAAATAACGTATCAAAATACGGAACATTTGTCAGTAAACTTGGCATTTTTTCGGTATAATGCGTGTTAGATTTAAAGGTTAAAAGTGTATTTTTTATCGGAAAAATCCATTTTAGACGATTAGAAATATGACTATTTGATAAATTAACTTTCTGATGGACATTTTGCGTACCCGTAATTAAACCTTCTTCTTGATTCCATTTTCGTTCAAAAGAAAATTCGTTTCGTAAAAAATTTTTCGTGGTATTTTTTTCCAAAATAAACTTGCCTTCCAACTCTCGAAATCGAAACGCATTCCGCTGGATTTCCTCTAATTCGACTGTTCCCGAAGGCATAAAAAATCGGGATGTCATTTTTCCGTATTGTTGCTGATAATCATGGAGATATGAAAGACTACTTTTCAGTTGAAAGTCTTTTTTGAGGCGTGTCAGATGATTGAAATTCAAGACGTGCGTCTGATTGTCCAGCCAAATTTTTTCCTGCAAAGGAGGCAAATTCAAAGGCACAATTCCCAGCCATTGAAAAGGCAATGTTTGCATCTCAAAATATTCCATCCACTCCGTTGCGGATAAATATTTAAGCTGATTGGCGATATTTTTACCCGTATTATTGGTTTGATAAGATACAATTAATTGTTGTTTTTTATTAAAAAGCATCGGTGTAATATTTGCCTTCCAAAGCAAAGGTAAAAAACCCATTCCCAGTTCAGCCGTTCCCGTTACGGCAATACTTTTTTTGAGTTTAATATTTAGCGCAGCTTTGCCACTGTAAACTAAGGAATCCAAAATTCGGATAGGTTGATGATTTTCCAAAACCTCGACTTTGGCAACTGCATCGGCAGGTAAGTTTTGATTGGCTAAGTTATATTTTCCTTCCAATAAATCCAATCCTTCGATATAATATTTGTTAATGGGCTGATTCTGATACAAGATTTTTCCATCACTTTTGACCTCAATTCCGGGCATTCTTTTGAGAACATCGGCAATCACGCGGTCTTCTTGACGCTTAAAACTTTCGACATCATAACGCAATGTATCGCCGTATTTTCGGATGGGTTCTCGATTTTCAAAAATGATTTCTTCCAATTCTACGGACGTATTAATTACCTGAAAATCAATTTTTTGTGTTCGGTTTGGAATAATTTTCTCCTCTTTTTCGTAAGCAATATGCGTTACTCGAATGACCAAAGAATCCGCCTCCAATTCAGGAACTTTTATCGAATAATTTCCTTCGTTATTCGTAATCGAAAAAGCCCGTATTGCTGCCTCACCAATTTTCAGCACGACTACATTTGCCTTTCCGATAGGCTCATGAGATAAATTTGTAATGTTTCCTGAAATTATGAACGAATTTTGAGCATAAATAGAAGTGATAATTAAATAAAAAACTAAAAGCAAACTATATTTTCGCATGGTTTTCGAGTTTGAAAATGTAAATTATTCCAGTTCGATGGGATTATTGTTTTTGGCAAATTTTTCTTTTAGTTTTTTCTGTACCTTATCCTTTATTTCAGCATCTTGACCAAAGAAATTTTGCCCATTTTGTGCCAATATATCAATCATATTTATTTCAAAATTTTTCTTGACTGCCTTAAATTTTGGCTTGGATAATTTGTGTAATGGAGTAACTTGATGCAAGTAAATATATTGATTATCAATGGGTTGTATGATTTTAAGTTCAAAAATATAATCTTGTTCGCTATCTTGTACTTTTGTAATAAAACCGGGCAATCCTTGAAATTTATACGGTCCGTTATTCACGGGAATTTGATTCGTGAACCATGCTTCATAATACCGTCCTGCATAAAAAGTTGTGGCTTTTTGGCAAACATAACCTGCAATCGTATCGGTTTGAGGCTCAATTTGCCATAAAAACTGACAAAGTTCCTCATATCCGTATTCTTTCTCAAGATGTTCCGTTACAGTAACTTTATTTGATTCAGGATAATTTTTATAAATTCGGATGTGATTTCTTACTTTTGGCATTTTCAACAAATTTCCTAATAAAGCATCAGTATCTTTGTTTTGATGAGCTAATCTTACGGAATCTCTTAAATACAAAGATTCACTTACAAACAAAGCGATTTTTTGACCAATAAGCAGGCGCATCATCGTTTGATTTTTTTGGGCATCGGTAGAATCTTCCTGATAAATAAGTTGATAATGAGCCATATATTCCAATTTATCCAAAATTTTAGTAGTTTGGGCTTGCATATTTAAACTAAACAATATGCCACAAACCGCAGAAAAAACTTGAAATTGTTTTTGCATCTTACTTTGAATTACAAAAAACAACATGAGCTAAAAGACTTGTTTTTAGTTCATGTTGCTTTAAGTTAGTATAATATTTTAATTATATTGTTTGTAAAAAATGTTTCAGACCTAATTACATTAATTAGCATATCCTATCAATCATATTGACAATAGAATTCGTAATTTTGTCTGCAGAAGCTCCTGAACAGTAAAGTCCAGTATAATCAATACAGGGTATGTAAAACCCAACACAATCTTCTGTTTTCTTAATCTTTTTGACGGTTTTGGTTTCCACTGGAGTTGTTTCTGTGGTTTTAGATTCCGTTTCTGTGGCAAAACTTACGCTCGTCATGCCCAGTGATAAAACAAAAGCAAAAAATAATTTTCGCATGGTTTTCGAGTTTGAAAATGTAAATTATTCCAGTTCGATAATATTATTTTTATTGCGTAAATATTTCAATTTTTTTTGGCGTGATTCTTCAGAAGAAATAACCGTTAGCCCATGTTCTGCCTTTACTCCTTCAGGGTCTTCTAAAAACCTACGTTCTAAGTTTTTGTATGCTTTTCGAGAAACTTTGCGATTATATTTATCTTCAATAAAAATAATACGTTCAGGGTCATTATTCTTTTCCAAGTATTTAAATGTGAAAATATAATGTTTTTTCGTATCCTGTACTTTTGTAATAAAACCGGGCAATCCTTGAAATTTATACGGTCCATCATTTATCGGAATTTCTGTCGTAAACCATGCCTCATAATTGCGACCCCCAAAAGAAGTCGTCGCTTTCTGACAAACATAACCTGCCACCGTATCTGTCTGATTTTCAATCTTCCAGCTAAATAAATCCATCGGCTCTTCGTATAAATATCCTTTGACATATTTTTTTGCGTGCGTAATTTTGCCAGTCGGATAATTTTTATAGATTTTATACATCAAATGCGCTTTAGGTAATCCTAACATTTGTGAAAGCAAAACATACGGGTCTTCTCCCTTAAAACCTAAACATACAGAATCTTTTAAATACAGATTTTGCTCTAAAAACTCGGATGTATTGCTTCCAACTAATAAAATCATTTTGGCAGAACGCACTTTTTCCAAATCTGTCGAATCTTCTCTGTACTTCAAATCATAGAAACAAGTGTATTTAACATTGTCAATTTTTTGTTTGACACCATAACTAATTTTCTGAGCTTTTACACTACCTGAAAAAGCAGTAAAAAAGAATATAAATATGATATATCTTGATTTCATAACTATTAGTTTATAAAACTGTACCAAATATTAATTTGATACAGTTTAGATTATCAATTATCGAATTATCCGCATTTCGCCTCTGCTGCGTAAATTTCCTCCAAAGCTTCATCCGGCGTATTAGCACAAGCTAAGTGAGTTCCTTCAGTACACGAAGTCATATAACCAATACATCCGCCTTTAGCTTTCTTAGTCTTTTTGACGGTTTCGGTTTCCGCTGGAGTTATTTCTGTGGTTTTAGTTACTGTTTCTGTGGCAAAACTTACGCTCGTCATGCCCAGTGATAAAACAAAAGCAAAAAATAATTTTCGCATCGCAATTTATGATTTAAAAGTGAGAATAAATTGTTAAAAACTAATTTTTCACAAATTTTATGAACTCAAAAACATGACTTTTGCATACCGGTACTGCTTATTTTGTGCTTTTTTAGCTCATAAACCTTATTTGTGAAGACGATGCAAAGCAAAAAAAAAAAATGATATTTCAAAATATTTTGCGTAATTTTTTTGATATAAAATCACTTTTTGTGATACTAAAAAATAATAACGCTTTGATTTTCAGGGAGTTTTTGGCACATATTTTAACGTAAAAAAATTAATTTTGCAGATTTATGTAGTTTTCATACAGACCTGCTAAAACATTAAAATAGAAAGATAATTAAGGAATTTGATTTGGAAGGAATTACAAATGATTGTAAAAAAAGAGAGGAAAGTAGGCAACCCTAAACCGTTGCCTTTGAAAGGTTTTATTTTTGAATTTTCCTACGGACAAATGCTGAAAAAAATAACGCCACCGCCACAAAACCGCCCAATCTTCCCAGATAGTCGCCGTGTGCAGTATAAAACGTAACTTGCTCATTTAGAGTTACTTTGGATAGAAGTGCGGTGGTTTTTTTGTAATCGGAATATTTCAAAATATCGCCTCGTTGATTGATAAATCCCGAAATGCCTGTATTTGCCGAGCGCGCCACACTCCGCCGTGTTTCGACCGCCCGAAGCCTCGCAAAATGAAAATGCTGACGATGCCCCGCCGTATCGCCCCACCAATCATCATTGGTCAGAATCGTAATCAAATTTGCGCCTGCCAAAATATAATCGCCCACAAATTCGCCATAAACCGATTCATAACAAATCACAGGCGCAACCGATAACGTATCCGAACATCGGAACGCCACTCGGTCGGCTTGCGTCCCCAAACTACCTACCATACCGCCCAGATTCAACATTAAGCCACTATCCAACATCCTAAAAAGCCAACCAAAAGGGTTTGTTTCGACACCAATCACCAATTTAGATTTGTGATAAAAATCGGAATGTAATTGATGGTCAATAAACAAGGCAGCATTAAAATTATCATAAAAAACGCCAGAATACGAACGAAAAGTACTTGATTTTTTTTTTGCATCGGCTTCATTTTGGTAACGAGTACGGGAATTTACGCCCGCCAAAATCGCCGTTTTGGGATGTTTTTCAATAAAGGCTTTGGAAGTACCAAAGGCGAAATTTTTATGAATTTCAGGTTCTTCGATGATTTGGTGCATCGAAGTTTCGGGCATCAATACAAGATGTGTCGTATCGGTAATTTTTTCATCTGCCAAACGGAACATTCGCCCCACTTGTTCGCCATAATTAAGGGGGTTCAGATTGTCCTCTCCTGTGCGTGCATTGTACGAATATTTTTCGGTATAAGTGTCGATATTTGGCTGAATAACAAGGACTTCCGCTGTTTTTCCTTTTTCTTCAAAGGTGTGATAAATGCCCAAAGAAATCAGTACGGGCATCCAAAAAACGAGCGCACTCCCAGCCCATGTATAACCGTAAAAAATGGCATAAAAAATCAACATATTAACCGCCAAAACCCAAATTGTACCGCCCATAATTCCCGTATATTCGTACCATTGCACCAATTCAGGCACAAAAGCAAATACATTTCCGACCTGTAACCAAGGATGCGATAAAAACCAGTTAAAGTGCAGATACTCAAAGAGTAAGTAAAAGCCCACGAACGGCAAATACCCGAATTTATCATCCGACATTCGTTTTGTCCAATGAAAAAACAAAAAAGGCAAGGTTTGCAATGCCGAATTTGCCAGCCATGCCGCCACCGAAGCGGGTTTTGAAGCATTCCAAAGCCACCACGTTACGCCTATGTTCCACAAAAAAAATGTTAGCCAAAGTCCAAAAAATAACGTCCGATATCCATAGCGAGGGCGATGTTCATAGATATAATTTTCAAACGCCAAAAGAGGGATAAACCCTATGAAAATCAGCAAGATAAAAGGCATATACCACGACAGGGAAAGTAAGATTCCGCTCGTCAAAGAAAGCCCGAACAAATAATAAGGATGCGCTTGGAGGCGTTGCAAAAATTCTGTATTCATAAGGAATAATTTTCGATTGGTTTTCGGACAAATTTAGAAATAATCCGACTTGAGATAGCTAAACTTACGTTAAAATTTTACAAAAAAAAGCCTGCTTTTTGGCTTAAAAAATCTCAAAAATTTCATACTTCTGTTGATTAAAAACAAAGCCCTCGCCCACTTTTCGTTCATGGAGTTGTCGCCCCAACGGAGTAGCTAACGAAATGGCAAAATAGGTCTGATTTTCATGCGTTAGTTTTCCCAAACTTACCGCCACCAAAAACGCTCCTTGATTCGTCAAAACTAAACTCCCAAGTTGCACATAATCAGTCCTTTGCGAAGGATTTATTTGTTTTAAAATCTGATGCAATTTCAGCACTTGGGCAAGTTGCTGGGCGTTTTTATCTCGCTCAATTTGCATCATTGCTCGCCCCGTTTCGTATTTATCGCCTGCGCTACTTTTGCCCTCTTGGTTGGCGGCAGCTTGCGCTTCATTCATCGCATTTTTGGCGTTCTGGATACGCTCCTGTACGGCAGAAAGGCAATGAAGATGTAAGGCTTTTTTTATTTCTAAATAATTCATTTTCAATAGCTTACGGATTATTTATGTACTATTTTTCGGACAATTATTCCGTTATTTTGGATAATTTACGACATAAACCGTATCAGCCCGCAATTTTACGCGAAGATATGAACCGATGCGTTTCTGAATTTCGGGGACTTTATAGCGACTAATTTCGGATTTCCACGCAACAATCGCCGCATAACTAAGTTGATTGGTGCTATCAAAGTTGGTTAAAGTGGTTTTTCCGACCGCAAATTTTTCGAGTTCGGGATACAGTGCTTTGATTTCTTCTTTAATCTGGGCAAATGGAATGCTATCGGCGGTCAGTAGGTTAATTTCTCGGCGCAAAGAATCCAATTCGGAATCCTTATGGCGCAAGGTTTTATAACTTACATTTTCGATTTCATCGACTCTATCTTTGAGTTTGGCTAATCGGTTTTGGATTTTGGCACGCTCCTCATCGGGCTTTACTTGCGAAGAGTTCAGGGAAATTTTGGTGGCTTCGGGCGCAATAAATTTTAACATCCACCAACCATTATCCAGCCCATCAACTAATTTGGTTTCCAATCTCTTAACCGAATCAGGCGAAATATACGACCCAAAATAATACACCCGCAAAGTCGCCAAACTATCGGCAATACCGCGGTGTTCCCACTCCCAAGTCGTACCTTTTTCTACATCCCGATGGATATTTTCGGCGATAAATTCTTTGACCACAGAATATTCGCGCGTTTCCCACAATTTTTTGACCATAAAAATAATACTCGGAAATAGCAAAATTCCCATAAAAAATAAAATTACGGCTCGATTTTTACGGTAAACCGATTTATTTTTGACCGTTTCCATATT
The DNA here is from genome assembly GCA_964577275.1 of uncultured Cytophagales bacterium. GTDB lineage: Bacteria > Bacteroidota > Bacteroidia > Cytophagales > Thermoflexibacteraceae > UBA2561. Next base: position 63,361 of record CAZNYR010000005.1, read on the forward strand.
AATCTGTGGAAATTTGAGCCAACGCACAATCAAATAAGTGGAAGTACTTATCAATAAGGCATTAATTCCGAATAGATAAAATGCGCCGCCGAATACTTCCCATCGTCCCGTTGCCAGCCCAAAACCTGACGTACAAAGTGGCGGCATCAAAGCCGTTGCAATCGCCACGCCCGGAATCGGGTTGGATTTTTCGGTGCGTGAACCTGCAATAATGCCCGCCAGCCCGCCAAAAAATGCCACGCCCGCATCCAACAAAGTCGGTTCGGTGCGTCCCTGCATTTCGGGGGTATATTCGCCGAAAGGCGTTATGTGAAAATATAACCAACTGACAAACAGGCTCAAACCAATGGCAATGCCAAAATTTTTAGCCGATTTGATTAAGTATTCTCGGTCATTAATGCCCATACACAAGCCTAAACCCAAAATCGGCGACATCAAAGGCGAAATCAGCATCGCCCCAATAATGACGGCTGGCGAATTAATATCCAAACCAATGCAGGCAATAATCGAAGAACAAATCAGCATCCAAAGATTTGAACCTTCCAAAACAACGCCCCCCCGAATGCTCAGAATAGTCCCTTCGATGTCCGTATCATCAGCTAAATGCGTAATTTTGAAGAAAAAATGTTTCAAAAAATTCAAAATATCCTCACGAAAAATACTGACGATTTTATCTAAAATATGCTTCATTGATTTTAATTTTGTGTATTAATTGTGTAATTCATAAATTTCTAACCAAAACACGGCAAATGTAAGCTAAAAAATAAAGTTGGTTTTGACAAAAAATAATCGAAATTTTCAGCCTTTCGATTCGCCTGATAGCTCGCCCAAAAATATAAAATTTTCAACCCTTTTTGGTTGTTTTATACTATTTCTGAACTACCAGAACAAAATTTATATTTAACTGTAAATCAATAGTTTATCAATAATAATCCAAAAAAAACATAAAAAAATTGTTGTGCAATCAAAAAAGGAACGGAGTTTGTTATTTAGCTAATCGGTCAATCAAAATACATCGATAATTCAGCCGAAAGAAATGAAGAATTACAAACACACTTTCGTTTTATTTCTGTTATTTGTTCTTACTGTTTTTCAGACTTCAGCCCAACATCTTGAGATAACAGATAGCCTTCTTAAAAAATTATATCAGAGCGAAGAAGGATTAGATAAAATCAAGATACTCAATAGTTTGAGTATCGAATATCGGTTTTCTTATCCCGATACTTGTATCGTTTATGCACAACAAGCCTTAGAATTAGCCAAGAAATTGAGCTACAAAAAAGGGCAGGCGCACGCCCTCGAAAATTTGGGTTTGGCGCACCACATGAAGGGACTGTATGCCGAAGCCTTGCAATATTATTTTGAAGGGCTTGAACTTCAGGAACGCCTCAATTCTAAGAAAGGAATCTCAGATATTTATAGCCACATTTCGCACACCTACGAAACGCAAGGCAGTTATCCTGTGGCGTTGGATTATGCCATTAAAGCCCTGAAAATCAGGGAGGAATTAGGCTCAAAACGAGAAATTGCCGATTCCTACAATGACATCGGAAATATTTACGAACAGCAAGATGACAACGAACAAGCCTTGCCGTATTTCGTCAATGCCTTAGCCATTAACGAAGAATTGGAGGACAAAGGTGGGCTAACACGCTCCTATCACAATATCGGAACGGTCTTTTTTAATCTCGAAAATTATATCGAGGCGCGCGAATATTTCTTCAAAGCCATGCGTATTTCTGAAGAAATCGGCGACCTACAAAGCGTGGCTATGGCTTGGGGAAGCATCGGAAAAGTATTCGACTTGGAGAATAAAGATTACGAAGCCTTAGCCTATTATTCGACTGCCTTGCAGGTCAGTGAGGAACTCTCTGACCAAGAGGGCGTTGCCAATAATCTGACGAATATCGCCAATATTTATCTCAAAAGCGGGCAATACGGCAAAGCCATCAAACACGGCAAAAAAAGCATGGAAATCTCCATACAAATCGGGTGCAAATCCTGCATTATTAATGCCAGCCAAGTACTTTATGAAGTCTCAAAAGCCCAAAATAATTTCAAGGAAGCCTTGCATTATCACGAAGTATATTTGAGCTACAAAGACAGTGTTTTTAATGAAAATAAACAAAAAGAATTAGGCAAATTACAAGGGCGTTACGAAACAGAAAAGAAAATTGAGGAAGCCAAACGAATCGCCCAAGAAGCAAAAGAAGAAGAAGAAGAAGCTCAAAAACGAGCGCAAAACCTTCAATATGTGGGAATTGCAGGATTCATCGTCATATTACTTTTAGTTACTTTTGCTTCGGGACGAATGAATATTTCGCTTTCCTTAGCCAGTTCATTAGTATTTTATACCATCTTGTTGGTCATTCAATTTTTTCTCCTCCTGATTCGCCCTTATCTCATTGCCTTTGTGGGAGGCGTGCCGATTATTGGATTGATTACAAATATGGCGTTTGCCATGAGTTTGCCTTATATTTTTAGGGCATTAAACAAGCGATTACAGGCGCGAGTCATCAAGCAAAAAGAGGACGGTTCACTGGTCGTTGAGGAGAAAGCAAAAAGCAAATTAGCTGAAGAAAACCAAAAATCAAAAATCAAAGAGGCAAAAGCCTGAAAGACTATATATCAATAATTTGATATGATTGACCAAACGACAACCCAAGCGGATTCTGCTTGGGCTGTTTTTTTGATTTAATTTATTGCTAATCAATAAGTTACTTTGAAAATTATTCCATCTCAAAACGAGCCAATACCGAATAGGAGAGCTTGATTTTCTGAAACTCAATCGTAGGCAAATCAATTTTATCCTCATCATATGAGGGCGAAAATGACCTCGAACCCTGAACCATAATATTGGCTACATTAAAATTAGTGTACAAATTTGACGTATTTTCCTGAATATGAATCGCTTTCGTGATTTTTTGTCCAATGGCTTCAGTCATTTCGCTGGCTTTTTCTTTGGCAATTTTGATGGCATCAATCTTAACTTGACGGCGAAATTTTTCGATTTCTGAATGACTTACACGGTCAATTTTGATGTTAGAAATATCAATTTTTTCTAATTCCGAATAAATCTTACCCAAAATAGCCATGTCCTTGACCACAATTTCGTATTCCTTGCTCTTCAGAATATCCGATTTTTTGAGCCAATAATATTTGAAATTACTGACATAATCCTTGACAGAAATTTCTTTCTGGAGGTCAATTCCGATACCTTTTAGGCGGTCAAGCATCTGACGTTCAATCTGTTCGAGTGGCTGACTGTCTTTTTTGTCTTTTTCATGAATTTTGATAACAACGTACAACTCATCGGGCGTAACTTCCAATTCGGCACTGCCCTGCACTTCGATATAATTTTGGTCAATAAAATTTTTTTGTTGTCCAAATAATACCGAATGTGCCAAAATAGCCACCAACAATACAATGATTTTTTTCATCTTGATAAAGGATTTAAGGTTCTTTTTCCTAAGGATGCTTGTCGAATCTAAATTCCATAAAAATTTTGAAGTTTTGATATTTTTTTAATTAATCGTAATATACCGATTAATTAAAAAATACCACAATTATGCCGAGTATTTTTGGCAAAAACTCCGTCAAGAATTTCCAAACATTTTCGTATTTTTGTACCAAAACTCCCGAATCCATATATCATAACATACAATCAGAATACGGCACAAATCATATTACAGAAGTCTATTTCCACGATTTTGATTGCAAAAAAATCATCGGCAACATTGATTTTTGTGTCAGTGTCCGCAACGAAGCCTTGATTGAAACCCAAGCCTTGCTTTGGGCAGAGGCAAAACGGGGCAATGCTGATATTTTTACTTCCCTTGTCCAACTCATTTTGACCATCGGAAAAGCACGCACTTTTGACCTACATTTGCCACCGGCTTTTTTGGGCGCATTTGATACCGAAAAAATTGCCTTTATTCCTTATAAGGATATTCACGAGGTGTTTTATCAAAATGATTTTAACTGAAATGTAACGCCATCGAATCACGAAACCAAAGAATTTCGGCAGAAGCCCAAGCTGTTTTTGAGGCTGGAAAAATGCTTTGGAAATATTATCACACCCAACCAAATTGCAATGTAAACGCCGCATTTTATGATATTTGGGCGCACTTTCAGGGCAGAAATCCCAACGGAAGAATGAACCCCAATTCTGATGACAAAAAATATACGAAACTTATTGATAATCTGCGAGATAAATTAAAAATTTTAGCCCAAAAAATTGAACCAAAAGTGTATGAATTTGGATTTTTGAAACGGTAAGAAAATATTAATTTTTACTAATCGGTACATTACGATTAATTAAAATCAACCTATGAGATTTTTAAGAATCTCATAGGTTGAGCTATCGAGTTACGAATAAATTTCAGCACCCGCTTCGAGGAATTCTTCGGATTTTTCTGCCATGCCTTTTTCGAGGGCTTCTTGTTCCTGAACGCCCAGACTTTCAGCATAATCTCGCACGTCTTGCGTAATTTTCATCGAACAAAAATGCGGACCGCACATCGAACAAAAATGTGCCACTTTTGCGCCATCCGCAGGCAAGGTTTCATCATGAAAATCTTTGGCGGTTTCGGGGTCGAGCGACAGATTAAATTGGTCTTCCCAACGGAACTCAAAACGGGCTTTGCTCAGGGCATTATCTCGATATTGTGCGCCCGGATGTCCTTTCGCCAAATCGGCGGCGTGTGCCGCAATTTTGTAGGTAATTACGCCATCTTTTACGTCTTTTTTGTTGGGCAAACCCAAATGTTCTTTGGGCGTAACATAACACAGCATTGCCGTTCCGTACCAGCCAATCATCGCTGCTCCGATGCCCGAAGTAATGTGGTCATAACCGGGTGCAATATCGGTGGTCAAAGGACCCAACGTATAAAACGGAGCTTCGCCACATTCTTTAAGTTGCTTGTCCATATTTTCCTTGATCATGTGCATCGGCACGTGTCCCGGTCCTTCGATAATGGTCTGAACATCGTGTTTCCAAGCGATTTTAGTTAGCTCGCCAAGTGTCTCTAATTCAGCAAATTGCGCTTGGTCATTGGCATCCGCCAAACACCCAGGACGCAAGCCATCACCCAACGAAAAAGCCACATCGTAGGCTTTCATGATTTCGCAAATTTCTTCAAAATGCGTGTACAAAAAACTCTCTTTGTGATGTGCCAAACACCACTTCGCCATAATCGAACCTCCACGAGAAACAATGCCCGTAATTCGTTTGGCGGTCATCGGGACGTATCGCAAAAGCACGCCCGCATGAATCGTGAAATAATCCACGCCCTGCTCGGCTTGTTCAATGAGCGTATCTCGGAACATTTCCCACGTCAATTCTTCGGCTTTGCCCTTCACTTTTTCGAGAGCTTGATAAATCGGCACAGTCCCAATCGGCACGGGCGAGTTTCGGATAATCCATTCTCGGGTTTCGTGAATATTTTTGCCCGTTGATAAATCCATCACCGTATCAGCTCCCCACCGACACGCCCAAACCGCTTTTTCGACTTCCTCTTCGATGCTCGAAGTAGTCGCCGAATTACCAATATTGGCGTTAATTTTAACCAAAAAATTACGTCCAATAATCATCGGTTCGCTTTCGGGATGATTAATATTTGACGGAATCACCGCCCGTCCCAACGCCACTTCCTGCCGTACAAATTCGGGCGTAATTTCTCGGATTGGGGTATTTGCTCCAAAATTTTGCCCCGCGTGTTGTTTGGCAAGTTCGGCGTTCTGAAGCGCAATGCGTTGATTTTCACGAATCGCAATGTACTCCATTTCGGGTGTGATGATGCCTTTTCGGGCGTAATGTAATTGACTTACATTTTGACCTTTTTTGGCACGCAACGGATTTTTGATATGTTCAAAACGCAAGCCATCTAATCTGGAATCATTGGCGCGCATTTGTCCATATTCCGAAGAAATCGAAGGCAATTCTTCGACATCGCCTCTGGACAAAATCCAATTTTCACGCAGACGAGGCAAGCCTTTTCGGACATCAATTTCGACATTTGAGTCGGTATATGCGCCACTCGTATCATACACGGTTACGGGCGAATTTTTTTCTTCTTTAATGACTTTTCCATTGATTTTTTGTACCGTATCCGAAAGCGTAATTTCACGCATAGCCACCTGAATATCATGGAGTTCGCCTTTGACATAAATTTTCCTTGAGGCAGGAAATGGCTCTCGTGTGATTGCACCCTGCGAAGGTTTTTTATCTTGATTTTTCATCGAATTTAGTTTAATTAAAAGTAAACAATGATTTAGTTTGTATTTTGATTTTCAATAAGTTATAAAATTATTTTGGCGTATTTTTTTCGTCATCATCCAACCCAAATTTTTTGTTAAAAACCGTTTCCCAATCCAATTCTTCGATGTCGCAATTTTCTCCAGTTTCATCTTCGGCATCTAATTTTGCTTTCCTAAAAACACCATCCCAAATACTCAAAATATAGTTTTTTAAACTGGGCTTTTTTCGAGTATATTTTTCAATTTCATCTCTGGCATTATTTATCGAGGCTATCCAACTTGCGGTTCGTTTCAAAGGCTGAATCAAAAACTTCAAAACGTGCATCATCAACCGAACCAACTGACTTTTTATTGCATTCTTGTCTTTACTCATTAGTTTTTTACATTTTTAGTTGGTCCTTTAAGATATTCTTTTTCAAATACTTCTTCCCAAGTTAATTCAGGAATTTCTTTTTTTCCTTGAACTAAAATTTCAGCATTTTTTTTTGCATAGCCATACGCCTCATCCCAAATACTTAGGACATAATCCGCATTTAAAATGTCTAAAAATTCTTGTTCATTTTCAAAATTCCAGCGCAAATTTCGTAACTCATAATTCCATTTTCGAGTACGTTTTTGAGGCACTAAAATCCCCGAAAGTACATGAAACATC
>CAZNYR010000006.1:0-11251 GCA_964577275.1 uncultured Cytophagales bacterium
TTGCCGAGAAAAAAAATAGCGTCGCGCGATAAAAAATGGAGTTTGATACACGTTTGGAGTAAATTTTGAGCGAAAAATATCGAAACTAAAAAAACTGTTCTTTTACGCCGAAAATTACGAATAAAAACCGTATTTTATTTCAGAAGTTTCTAAAATTATAGGTTGTTAAAATTACATAAAATATTGATTATCAATAAAATAAATATAAGATTAGCGCACACAAATTATTTTTGTGTAGCTATTTTCCTCACATTTTTGCCTTGCTACGTGCAAGCGCAAAGCATGACTTCGATGATGCGCGCACTCAAAAAACAAAATTTTCAGGGCGTATATCGTAAAGCCGATAAACTTATCGAAAAGGACTCGCTTCATGTAGGCGCATTATTTATGAAGTGTCTGTTTTTCAATGACTTACAAAATAAGTTGTTTAATCCAGATAGTGCGTATTTTTATTTGCAACGCACAAAGGAAACATACCCTTATATCTCCAAACCATTGGAAATAGAACTCGATGAGGTGGGCATTAATCTTGAAAAAATACAATTACAAAAAAGCGAAATTGAGAAGGCTAAATTTGATTATCGGGTGGCTACTACTCAAGAACGAAAGAGCCAAAAAAATTTATTACAAACTCTGTCTTCTTCCGAGCAACTTAGTGCCGAAGAACTCTATCTCGAACGTTATTTGGTGGCTCAACGCTTAAATACTTATGAAGCCTATCAAAGATTTATAGATAAATACCCAGAAGCCCCTCAATATCAGGAAGCTACACTCAATTATGAACGACTTCTGTACAAAGCCGAAACGCACGCCAGAACCGCCGAAGCCTTTGAGCAATTTATCCGAAATTATCCCAAAAGCCAATACGTCAAAGTAGCTGAAGAACAGTTATTTAACGCTCTTCTGATTGACCATAGCCGAGAAGTATATGAAACCATTTTAGCCAAAAAAGAGCTATTTTCAGAGCAATTTATCACAAGAGTATTAGGCTTGTGGTGGTTTATTGAAAAAGATAAATTGTATTTTTTTAGTAAATGTCCAGAACTGTATAAAAATTTATTTCAAAAATATCACGACTATTTAGATACGGAAATTTTTCCAGTATGGAATGACGGAAAAATTATTTTGATAGATAGAAAAGGTCAAATAAAGCAATCTTTCAAACACAAAAAATACGTTTGTACCGATGAAATTAAACACATTATTTTGTCCGAAAAACGAGGATTGTTCGGTGCATACGATTACACGGGAAAACTGATTTTGCCGCACGAATTTAATGACATTAAATTGATAAATGATGAACTTATCCAAGTCAAAAAAGGAAATAAATATGGCATTTTTCATCGCTTCGGGTTTCCGATTCTCGAAAATATTTATGATGAAATTAACTTATTATCAGATACTTATATCCGAACTAAATCGGGAAATAAATATGGTTTGTATCTGATAAATGGGCGCGCTTTGTTGCCGACCAAATTCGATAATATTGAATTATTGGTAGGAGATACACTTCGTGTAGATTGGGAATTTCAGACCGCTACGCTCAATCAAAATGCGCTTGTTCAATACGGAGATTCGATAGAAAATTCGCATTTTTTTCGGTGGAAAAATCCACAAATTACGCATGAAAAATACGTCATCATTGAGTCGGGAGGTTTGTACGAAATTTATGATATGTCGGGCAAACTTATCGTACCCATACGGGGCGAAACAATTACTGAAATTCCTACAGGGTGGATAATTCAATATGATAAAAAATTGTACTTTTTTAATATTGAAGAAAAACATCATTTCAGTCTTGACTATGACCAAGTGATACCACATACCAAATTTGTAGCATTAAGAAAAGGCAAAAAATGGACAGCTTACAATTATAAAAAAAAGGCACTGATTGACCTCGAATATGACCAAGTACAGGACTTAGGAAAGGCGGGATTTTTGTTTATGAAAGGCGATGAATTTTACTTTTTGCATGAAAGCGAAGATTTTAAATTCTTGGGAAAGTACAAAAATGTATCCATCCGTTATACGGATACTCAAAGTAGTTTATGGGATGCACCAAAAGAAATCACAAAAATATATTTTATTACTGAAGATAAACGAGGTAAAAAAGGTGTCATTCGGTACAATGGCAGTCATGTTTTACCCAATAAATACACCGAAATCACGTTTGAGGACAATAAAATTATTGCCGAATTAAATTCTAAAAAAGGGCTTTACAACCTCAATGGCGGCGAATTATTGCCTTTACGGTATCGTGGAATTGTGCATCGGGGGGATGGTTATTTTGCGACTTTTGCGGGGCGGGGTTTTGGATTTTATCATCACGAAAAACACATAGAGTTTCCGCCATTTTATGAAATTATGCCTCGTTGTTATGGAAAGTGGAACACCTATTTTATTGTTAAAAAAAGTAAATTAGGATTAGTAGGTACACAAAATAATTTGGTAGCCCCGTTTCGATTTGATGAAATTAGAGCATGGACAAAAGATGTAATTTTAGTTAGAAATAATCATTCATGGCGTTTTTTTGATATTCAAAAACAAACCTATATTTGATGATTATAAAACAGTTTATGAATCTGATTATGAGATAATTATAAAAATATTTAAAAGTGAAAGTTATGGATTGATTGGTTCTATTTCAGGTCAAATTTTGGAATTAAAATATGATGATATTCAAAATATATCCGAGTATTCAGTTCCCTTTTATCGTACTGAAAAGTACAATATTAAAACGCAAAAATATCATATTTCTTACATAAACCAAAATGGACAAATTGTGTTTGAAACCATGGTTCCCAAAAAGATTTATGAGCAAGCGGATTGCGATTAAAAAACGAAGCAGAAAAAACGATAATTTGCCAAACATTTTCGGTCAAATCCTATTATTTTTGTAGGATTGCGAAATTGCAACCGAGATAGAGAAGTTAAGCAAATAAACATGAGCAAACAGGAACACAAACCACAAGAAATAGACGTTTCCAAACTTGATTTAGAGCGAGAAAAGGAAAAAATCACTGAAACGCCACACAATTTGCCCTATGCACACACGGCAGGCGGGGCGGTTATCAAGCCCGAAGATGAAGGTAAAATCAAAGGGCGTGCGCTTCGGGCAATGCAGCAACAGACTGATAATCAGATGAATCAGCTTTATGAACAAATGCAAACTCTCGCCAAACAAGCACAGGGGATTCAGGCTCGAATCGTGGTTTCGGAACGAATTTATCAGGCAGATATTCGGTTTCAACCATTAATTGGGCAAATTTATTATTTGTATGCTTATCCTTCTGGCGACCGACTATCTCTGATTGCACCGCAGGAATGGGGCAGAAATGTGCCTACTTTTTTGGCAAAAGTCTATTTATTGGCAGACCACACGTGGGAAGTGCAAGAATTGGGCGACATTGAATTATAGAAAATTCGTATTTTTGAGGTAAAATAATGCGAAATCGAATGATTAATTAAACTGGAGATGGATAAATTAATAAATAAATTTTCGGGATTTGTTCAGGATTGTAAATCGCTGGCACAGAAATATATATGGCCAGATTTTGCGCCAGAACGCCTACCACTCGATACCAAAGAAAAAGTACGACAATTACCTGATACCGCGCAATTAGATTTTTATGAGCAATATGCTCATCGGACGGGAAGCCTGAAAAATGGACGTAATATTAGTGTGTTTTTCTTTATTTTTAGTATAATTAGTGGCATATTTCCGATTTCTGTGGCGATTGTGATTTATTGGTGGTTTTTGAAAGAAAATCAACTTCCAGAAGTCGCAAATTCTGCTTTGCGCCAAACATTAATTAAGCACAAATTAGCGGCTCATAATTACACGGAGCGTCCTCGAACTCCGCCGCCTCTTCAGAACTTTCAGAATGCTCGTCCTAATTTTTTTGAGGAGCGGACATCATCAGATTTTCAAAGCAGTTTTGACCCTATGAAAACTGATATTGAAGGATTAGGAGTCGGTTTTTTCTTGGATTATGACCTGAAAACGTGGGAAATAGCGGGCGAGTACGAGTTTAGTCGGACGGATGGAAATTCGGAAAAGACGTTCAAATTATTGAATCATTCGGAAAGGCTTTTTTTGCATTTATGGAAAAAACAGTACACGCTAATTTCGCACGTTACTCGTCCCGTCAATATACAGATGGTAGATGAAAATTTGGCGCCCGAAATCATTGCTACGGATGCCCCTTTCGAGATGCTGACTTTCGAGGATACTACATTTTATATCGAAAACTTTGCTGAAGGCATGATGTATGATTTGACACAAAAATCATCTGGAATAAATGCGATGGTTTGGAATTATTTTGATGGACAACATCGCAAAATTTTACGTATTGAGCGGTTCGGAAGGGCTGATTTTCGAGTTTTTGTAGGCAAATACGTTTCACCTTTTGAGTTTTCAGACATTGTACGTAATTCATCTCATTTTTAAGAAAACACTCTCAATCATGCTAAAAATTTGATACGATAAAGTTTATTAAAATAATAATTTTTGAAGTTGAATTTCTTGGGAATGATGATAGTTAAATAATTGATTTTCAAGGTATTGAAATTCAGAAGCAGTGTAGGATTGTTGGATTTTCTTATTTTCCAGATGATGAATCACATCACAAACTGTCCATAACATTTCCAAAATGTGCGAAGTAATCAAAATAGTTTTTCCTGTTTCTTTGAGTCGTAACATGATTTTTTTCAAGATTTGATTACTTTCCAAGTCCAAGCCGTTTGAAGGTTCGTCCAAAATGAAAATAGGACGGTTCAGACTTAAAATTCCTAATAAAGCTAACTTTTTTTTCATGCCTGTCGAATAATCTTCAATAAGTTTTTTGAGTGGTAATTCAAAAATTTCGTTCCAATCTTGGATGCTAAATTGTTGATTTTGAGTCTGAAACAAGCGTAAATATTCCTCGCCTGTGATGCGAGAGTAAAAGAAATTTTGAGTAGGCAAAAATGCAATATTTTTGCGAGTTAATTTTTTTTGTTCATAAAAAATTTCACCTGCATCAGGTTTATTCAAGCCGTACAAGGTGTTGAGTAAGGTAGTTTTTCCACTGCCATTTAACCCGATAAGTCCGTGAATATGAGTAGGTTGTAATTCTAATTTGAGATTTTCAAGAATTATATTTTTTCCGTAGCTTACCGTTAGGTTTTGAATTTTAATCATGTAAGTTTTATAAAGAATTAAAGTTTTTATCTAAAAATTGTTCAAAATATGTAAAATCAGTAACGCTAAATTTTTCGTTTGCTAATAATTTTGAGCCGTCTTCACGAGCGATAAAAGGAATCTGGCACGCTTGTGCGGCATCTCGGTCTGTGGAAGCATCGCCCACAAAAATGACATGATTTCGGTCATAGCGATACTGTTCGATAATTCGCTCAATATGAGCAGGTTTCTGGTCTGGTGAGCCATAAATTACCTTAAAAAAACGGTTTAGATTTCGAGCCAACGTAATTTCGCGAAGTTCGGCTTGTGGCGTACCTGACGAAACAAAGAAATCAATTTTTTGATGGTATTTTTCTAAAAAATCATGGATTCCATGAATCATGGGGCATTTGATGACCTTATTTTTGACCAAATCCGCATATTTTTGGGCAAAATGCTCAATTTCTGCTTCTGAAAGTGTCTTTCCGAGTAATGTTTGATGTAAATGTTTGAACTTTACGTATCGAGAAATTCCGCCGTGTTGATGATGATAGGCTAAGGCTTTTTGTTCAATTTCTGTGCCGTGCGGACGATAAATTTCGGCAAAAGCATCAGATTTGATAGAAACAGAATCTAAAATTACGCCATCAAAATCAAAAATAATTGCGTGTATGTTTTTCATTATTATTGAATTAAATTTTGAACTCAAAGATAAGGAATCCTCGAATTTTATTGAAATCCCTCGCAATGTTTTATCTTTGTCAGACAAAATAAAGGTAGCCTGTATTTTTTTTTACTCATTTTTACTACGAACAATTCGATTTTAAACCATTTTTTAAGACCATTTTAGTTATGTCAGAGCAAATCCCTCATGCAGAAGTGGGCATTCGTCCCAAAGATGTTTCGTTCGATGTTTTGATTGAGATTCCGAAAGGAAGTCGCAATAAATACGAGTATGACCCCGAAAAACGGCTTATCCGATACGACCGCATGATTTTTTCGTCCATGCACTATCCGAGTGATTACGGATTTATTCCCGAAACGTTGGCACTTGATGGCGACCCACTCGATGTGTTGGTTTTGGTTTCCGAACCGACTTTTCCCGGCTGTCTGATTTGTGTGCGTCCGATTGGTGTATTTAATATGGCGGACGAAAAAGGACCCGACAGCAAAGTGTTGTGTGTGCCTGTCAGCGACCCAATTTGGAATAAATTGACTCGATTAGACCAAGTAAATCCACATTTAATGAAGGAAATCGAACATTTCTTTCAGGTGTATAAAGATTTGGAAAGCAAAAAAGTGGATGTCGAGGGCTGGGAAGACGAAAAAGTGGCGGTCGAAGTATATTACGATTGTGTGGCGCGCTACAAGGAGCATACCAAATATCAGAGTAAATTAATTCGATTGTAAATCATTGATAATCAATGTTTAATACCCTGAAAGTAGGATACTTTTGGGGTGTTTTTTTAGAAATTTATGGCGTATTTCAAATGTTTATGCCTTGAAAACATTTTGGTTGAGAAAATCGTTTGTATGATACACAATCATAATTATTTGAAATTAAAATTGTCCAAAAAATACCCTAAAAAAGTAATATTTTCGAGTAGATTCGGACTAAATTTTTCAGAAAAACAGGGCATTGGTGTTTTTTGAATTTTCTAAAATTCGCATTAAAAGTTTAAATTTTTGCGAAATTTTAAAAATAAATCCCTTAAAATTGTATAATTTTTAAAGATAGTTTCAGTTTAGCAATACGTATCACAAAATCAATAGTGTTTTGAAAATTACCGAACACATCGAACGAGCAGAAAAAACGCTTTTTTCGTTTGAAATATTACCTCCGCTCAAGGGACAAAGCATCCAATCGCTTTTCAATGGCATCGACCCACTGATGGAATTTAAACCTTCTTTCATTGACGTAACGTATCACAGGGAAGAGTACGTTTATAAGAATATGGGAAATGGTTTATTGAAAAAACAATCAATCCGAAAACGTCCTGGCACTGTCGGGATTTGTTCGGCAATCATGAACCGATACCATGTGGATGCTGTGCCACATATTATTTGCGGAGGTTTTACGATTGAGGAAACCGAAAACGCACTGATTGACCTCAATTTTTTGGGTATCGAAAATGTATTGGCTTTGCGAGGCGATGCCATTAAATCGGAGCCAACGTTCATTCCCGAAGTAGGCGGGCATCATTATTCGACCGATTTGATTCAACAAGTTATCGACATGAATCACGGTAAGTACTTGGATGACAGCCTTCAACATCCTGCGCCGACTAATTTTTGTATCGGCGTGGCGGCTTATCCCGAAAAGCATTTTGAAGCACCAAACATGACCGAAGACCTCAAATATTTGAAGCAAAAAATTGAGTTGGGAGCTGATTATATCGTAACGCAAATGTTTTTTGATAATCGAAAATTTTTTGATTTTGTGCAGATGTGTCGAGATATGGACATTACCGTTCCGATTATTCCCGGACTAAAACCGCTTACAAGTGCGGCACAATTAACCGTTTTGCCTCGTATTTTTCATATTGATTTGCCTGAAGATTTGGTATCAGAGGTCGAAAAATATAAAGATAATAAAGCCTCCATCAGACAAATTGGTATTGAATGGAGCATTCAGCAATCCAAAGAATTGATTGAATTTGGGGTGCCTTCTTTGCATTATTATTCGATGAGTCGCTCAAATTCTGTACAAAAAATTGCATCTGCAATTTTTTAGTGAATTTATTATTTTTATTAAAAAAGTCATGGCAAAACACAAATTTATGCTATGACTTTTTTTAGTTTTGATGTGATATGTTAATTTTTTAAAAAAATATACAAAAAAACACATAGAATAAGCATCATTATATTTTTGGTAAAAAACTAAATTTGCTCGAAAATTCGATAGTTTAAAATTATTTAGTTTGTATTCATAATTGCTTTAGGTAGTAAGATTTAAATGATAAACCTACGCATCCTTTGGTTTATTTTTTCTATCTTGATGATGAAAATGTTTTGTAATAAGTTAATTACACATAAAATCTTACAAAAATTATATCATATAACTTTTAGTAAAAATATGGCACATCATCAGATATTTTCTAAGTACATTTTTGCCACTTTTTTATTGGCATTTTTACATCAATCGGCTCAAGCCCAGATTGATAACGAAGCACTGGGATATTATCAGGATGCTTTGCGATATGGACAAAATCAAATTGCGGGAACAGCTCGTTTTCAGGGACTTGGCGGTGCTAATGTGGCTTTGGGTGGTGATGCTACTTCGGCGTGGAGCAATCCCGCTGGACTGGGTTTTAATCGAAAAAGTGAAATCAGTTTTACGCCTTCTTTTACGGCATCAGTTTCAAACGCACGCTTTTTAAATGAAGAAAATTTTGATGTAAAGATTAATCCAAATATAGCACAATTTGCGTTAATTTTTGCGAATAATAACGGCAGACATCGAGATTTACGAAATGGTGCATTCGCCATCACATTCACACGAGTACAGGATTTTCAGACTCGGTTTACGTATTCGGGCATCAATGACCAAAATTCGTTAATTGATTATTTTCTGGAACGCAATGACCAGATTACGCCTTGGAATGTTTTGAATGACGAAGGCACGAACGGAATTACGAGTCTGGATGGCTTGGCATATTGGACTTATTTGATTAATCCGACTATCCAAAATGATGAAGCGGGTAATTCTTATAGCTCATTTGTGCAGGTTGCGCCCACGCGACAAGAGGAAGTGGTAACCGAATCGGGGGCGATGAATCAATGGAATTTTTCGTATGGCGGAAATTATAAAGACAAATTATTTTTTGGATTGGGCTTGGGGGTACGCTCATTTTCGTATCGACAGGAAAAAACATATACCGAAACCGTAACGGTAAGTAATTCAGAATTAGATAGTTTCGTCCTGACCGAAAAATTATATCAGGATGGTACGGGCTTTAATTTATCGGCTGGTTTTATCTATAAACCAATTCCGTTGGTAAATTTGGCAATTAACATTCATTCGCCTACAATTATCAGAGTATCAGACTCTTATAATTCCGAATTGACGGTGCAATACAATAATTATCCTTTTTATGATGAATTTCAGGAAACATACCAAGTGCTGAATACCGAATCGGAAAGTTCGGCAATTATCGAATCGGAATATTCGGTGCTGACACCCACACGGATTCAGGCTGGCATAGCGGTCTTTTTTGGAAAGCGTGGTTTTTGGACTGCCGATTTGGAATTTTTAAATTATCAACGTTTATTTTTATTTGATGCCCAGCCTACTTTTTCGCTCGGTGGCGACAATCGCACCATCAATAATTTGTACGGAAATGCTGTGAATTTTCGGACGGGCGCAGAACTTCGGATTGACCATATTCGGTTGCGAGGCGGGATGGCATATTTTAGCGACCCCATAGCCACCCAAATTGATGATATTAATCGTAGTCGAGTATTTTTTACGGGCGGATTAGGTTATCGGAACGCCAAAAGGTACATTGATTTTGCGCTGATTTTCAGAGATTTTCAGCAAATTTATCAGCCGTATTCTTTGAGCGATGGCACGGCACCTGTTGCCAATATCAAAAATACGCAAGCGCAAACTTCGCTTAGTGTGGGATTTTATTTCTAAATATTTGGATTAGACATGATTTTGCGCCCAGTTTAAAAACACGACAAATGTCCAGACAAAAAATTGAGTATCTTATTGTTGGTCAGGGAGTTGCAGGAACAACTTTGGCATATACTTTCCTCAAAAACGGGCATCAAATTTTGGTGGTCGATAATCAGAATCCGTGCGCTTCGTCCCGTGTGGCGGCTGGACTTTTTAATCCGATTACAGGAAAACGAATGCTCAAAACATGGAAGGCAGATGTACTTTTTCCGTATTTTTTTGATTTTTATCAAGAATTAGAATCCGTTTTGGGGAGTCGATTTTTTTTCCAGATTCCGATGTTTCGCCCTTTCCATTCAACAGCACAACAAAACGCATGGCTGGCAGAAAGTGCTGAAAAAGAGAATCTTCCATACATTTCACGAGATGTAAAGCCTCACGAGATTGCTCATGTTCATGCGCCTTTGGGTGGCTTGGAACTCCGAAAAACAGGTTATGTAAATTTACCAGTTTTATTGTCTGATTTTAGAACATTTCTGACTCAAAGGTCTGCGTTTTTGGAAGAAAATTTTGATGACGCTGAAATCATATTCAAGGATGATAAAGTTATCTGGAAAGATTACGAAGTAGAACGAATTATTTTTTGTAGAGGCTTTCAAGATGCTGAAAGTCAATGGTTTAGCTGGCTACCTTTTCGCCCTACACAAGGTGATATTTTGGATTTGCGCTTGGAAAAAAATATGGCACAAATCATCAATAAAAAGTGTTGGGTTATTCCGAACGGAAATCAAATTCATCGGGTGGGTTCGACTTACGATTTGCATCGGCTCGATTACGTTCCGCACGAAAAATCCAAACAAGATATTCTCGAACGATTTGAAGCAGTTATTGATTTAAACTATGAAATTGTGGCACATCAAGCCAGCATTCGACCTACGACCGCCGACCGCCGATTATTTATGGGGTTACATCCTGAAAATCAGAGGATTGTCCTTTTTAATGGCTTAGGAACAAAGGGGGTTTCACAGGCTCCTTATTTTGCTAATATGCTGTATCAATTTTTGGAAAAAAACAAGGAAATAATGCCCGAAGTAGATATTCAAAGATACGAAAAATTTTATTTTACAAAATAAAAGGTACATCAAATGAGTACGGCGTAAACCATACAAATGGCAATTCGACAAAAGAAATTGCCTCAAAACTTCATTTTTGGTACTTTGATTTTAATTTTTTTAAGCATTTGTGGGCGTATCAAACTTATGTCGAATGGCTGAAAACAGAACATTTACGAGAAATTATTGATGATGTAATAGATACAATTGCATCAAAAAATTTATCCCTTGCTGGATACATTGGACTGCAAAAATTATAGTTCTAAAATTGAATATTTGTACCTTTTTTGTACCTTTGTTGGTGTTTAAGCGAAGCGACACCAACAAAAACTTTTTCAACAACGGACGGCGAAATCT
>CAZNYR010000006.1:11351-12260 GCA_964577275.1 uncultured Cytophagales bacterium
GTTTAAGCGAAGCGACACCAACAAAAACTTTTTCAACAACAGACGGCGAAATCTTGTACCTTTGTTGGTGTTTAAGCGAAGCGACACCAACAAAAACCCATGCCCACTCAAGAAACTGATTTACTGGAACACCGTTACCCTATTTTTTTTACGGCTACGATTTTGAATTGGCAAAAATTATTAGCTCCTCAAAAATACAAAATCTTGATGCTGGATAGTCTTCGTTTTTTGGTCGAAAAGAATCGAATTCAAGTGTACGCTTTTGTCCTGATGCCCAATCATATTCATTTGTTGTGGCGTATTTTGTACCTTTGTTGGTGTTTAAGCGAAGCGACACCAACAAAAACCCATGCCCACTCAAGAAACCGATTTACTGGAACACCGTTACCCTATTTTTTTTACGGCTACGATTTTGAATTGGCAAAAATTATTAGCTCCTCAAAAATACAAAATCTTGATGCTGGATAGTCTTCGTTTTTTGGTCGAAAAGAATCGAATTCAAGTGTACGCTTTTGTCCTGATGCCCAATCATATTCATTTGTTGTGGCGTATTTTACCGCCTTTTACTCGGCTGGAAGTGCAACGAGATTTTTTGAAATTTACGGCACAACAAATCAAAAAAGATTTGACCAAAAATCACCCCAAAGTATTGCCTTATTTTCGAGTCGATAAAGCTGACCGTAAATATCAATTTTGGCAACGAAATCCATTATCGGTCTATTGTTACACCCCACAAATGACCGAACAAAAATTGAATTACATTCACCATAATCCCATTCAAGAAAAATGGAACTTAGCCTCATTACCAGAGGATTATCCGTTTTCTTCCGCTAAATTTTATCTCAAAAATGAAGATGCGTTTGGATTTTTGACACATTATCTGGAGTAGAAAAGCATTTACCATTGCTG
>CAZNYR010000006.1:12360-37253 GCA_964577275.1 uncultured Cytophagales bacterium
GTGTTTGAGTGCAACGACACCAGCAATTATCAGGGATTCAGTATTTTTTGTTGGTATCGCTTCGCTTAAACACCAACAAAGGTGGGAAAAATGGGAAAGCATTTACCATTGCTGGTGTTTGAGTGCAACGACACCAGCAATTATCAGGGATTCAGTATTTTTTGTTGGTGTCGCTTCGCTTAAACACCAACAAAGGTGGGAAAAATGTCGGGTAGAGTGAGAAATCTGTAATAACTGTCGTTGCCTAATTTGTCAAAGAGTAAAAACAAGAGCCTTCCATAGCAATATTGCCATAGAAGGTTTTGAAAATAATTTTCTGAAGGAAATAAAAAGCCGTATTTTATGCGTTTGCTTCGGAGATTTTGAGGTCATTATCCAATAATTTTTCATTGGCAGCATCGGCAATCTGAATGGCAATGTCAAATTTTTCTTGAAAGGCTTTTTCAAATTCGCCTACGGTCATCTCGGCAGAGGCTTCAAATTCGCCTTGTCCCGCCAAGCTCTCTCGCTCGTCCGCTACTTCGCCTAATCGCTTGCTATCGTCAGCATAACGTGCGCCCCGACCTGCGTTATTTCCTTGATATACACGCAAACTCACGCCAAATGCTTCTTTGAATTTGTTTTTTAATGAATTGACTGTCATGCGTCCATCGACTTTGAAACTTTCCATATTCGGATTTTTAATTTTGATGAATGAATTTGTTTATGAGTTCCCAAGTTATTGATTTTTTCAGAAATCAAACGTGAAATTCAGAAAAATTTGCCCAAAATAGTACAAGCCCTGTCAAGTTTCCAACTTGACAGGGCTTGTGCCTCAAAAATCAAAATCATCAGCCCGCAATACTGACGGGAAACAATACCAAATTACCGCAATACGGTCAAAGTTTTCTTTTCTCGAATTACATTTCCGAGCATATCAAATGCCTCAATTTGAATGATATAAACTCCCGCAGGGACGTGCTTGCTGTGCGCTGTACCATCCCAAACAAAATCCAAAATATTAGCATCGCTCCCCTCGGCAAGGGCATCTTCGGGGCTGTTGTCGTAGGCATACATCGGATTTCCCCAACGATTCAGGATACGAACTTTAATCGGGCGGTTTTTGTCAATAAAAAAAGCATAAATCCGAAATTCGTCATTCACGCCATCCCAATTTGGGGAAAAGGCAGTAGGATAAATCAATTTCGCATCCTGCGTATAAGTAATTGTATTGGAGTAAGATACCAAATTAGGATTCAACTTAGAAATCACTTTGATTCGATAGGTTACGGATTGTGAATCCAAACTCAATAAAGACAATCGTAAAAATGTAGAATCCTGATTTTCAAGGGCATCCTCCCCGTAAGGGTTGCCGAGCGTATCCAATTTTTCGAGAAAATAAACGACTTCGGAATAGCCTTCGTAGGGTGTCCAGCTCAAAATTATGTCATCGTCTTTGTCGTCCTTGTTGGTGTCTTCGGTTTTATAATTCAGGATGATAGGTCGTGTGATGTAAGTTTCGGGCGAGGCATTTCCGCACTCATCAATATACGAAATGTAATATCCGTAGGAAATTTTTTCGGGATTGGTTTCGGTATCCTTATAGCCTGTTTCGTTGCCTTGATACGGAATTATCAGAGTTTGAATCGGTAAATTCATGGAATCTGCCCCAATTCTTTTCCGAATCCGAATATTGGCTGGCTCAATAATTTCGTCTTTGGGAATGCTCCACGAAAGTTGCACGGCATACGAACTGCGGGTCGAATCGTTGCCTTCCTGTTGATAAATACTTGCCCACGCATAATTCACGGGGAGCGGCTTGGAATCCGAGCTGGTCTGGATGCACTCCTGCCGAGAAAATGACGTGGCTTTTCCGTTTGACAAACTTACTTCGATACGATAACAATATGTCTGCCCACATTTTACATCCGTATCCTCAAAAAAAGTTTGTTCCAACGGATTGCTAATCACGCCAATTGGTGTGCCATCTCGATAAATCATCACACAATCAGCGGTGGCGCGGGTCGAATTTTGCCACGCTAACGTATTTTTACCCAATTCCGTACTCAAATCCACATCGTAAGTTGCCAGCACCGCATCCGCCAAAACGGGCGCAGAATTGCATCTATCCTGTGTTTCGAGGCGATAATTGTAGGTTTCAGATTCTGTATCAACATCCGATACCAATAACGAATTGAGATTATAGTCCAATTCATATTCGTTATTTTTGCCAGATGACATATTTTCATACAATTTGTAAATGCCTGTATCCGAAGTTTTTAAGGTAATTTGAATACTGCCGTTTTGCGTTACTTCGATGTGATTGAGTTGGGGTTTTTCCAATGAATCAATCGGCGCAATGGTATAAGGATTTGTTCCGCAACCTGTTTGCATTCCCGCTACAAACCCACTGAAGTTCAGGGTTTTGGGTTGCGTATTTTGATAGGTATATACTTTGGCTTTTCCGCCTACGGACATGGTGTCGAATGTACCATCGCCAAAATCAACAATATAATTAGTAAATCGCCCTTCGCGAATACTGACCAAGACCTGTTTCTGGGCGCATAATTGAATCTCCACTTGCGGTTTATCTGGCTCGAAAATTTCGACAAACGGTCTGAAAGATGACTTTTTGCCTGTGCCATCCGAACCGACCAAATATTGTGTGATATAAAATTGTCCCGCTTTTTGGTATTTATGGGTGGTTTCATCGGTTGTGCCGTTGCCTTCGCCATAATCATAAACCGCTGGGAGCGAATCCACAAGAGAGGTTACGGTTACTTCCAGCCCCACGCAACCTTTGGTAATGCTGACCGTAAAGGTCGGCTCTTCAGTCTGGGCATGAATCACAGAAATAAAGGCAATACAAAGCCCAATACATAAAATAAAAACCCGTTTGGTGTAATTTAATATCATTTTTAATGCGAATTTTTCTCGATGAAATGATTTTTTCGATGTTCAGCGTCAAAATTTATTGCAATAACGCTTGCGCTCCATTTATAGTATGATTTATCCGAATCGAACGCCTGTTGTTTTAACACATTTGCAAAAGAAAAAAATCCCAACTATATTTAGATAATGAATCCAAAATTAAATTTTTGGGAACAGCGTGTGTCGCCTTGCTTTATTTTAAAGTCAAATGCAGGCGTAACATTCTGGGAAAACACTCCGTAAACACTAAAAACTATACGATTTTATGCAAAACAACGAATACAAACCGATTAGTCATTCAAGAATCTGCATCACCGAATTAATGATTCCGTCTTATGCCAATTTTAAAGGACGAATTCATGCAGGCATTTTATTGTCCTTAATGGATAAAACCGCTTTCGCCTGCGCCGCCAAACACGCTGGGACTTACTGCGTTACGGCATCCGTCGATCAAGTAGATTTTTTCCAATCGGTCGATTCGGGCGATTTGGTACACATGAGAGCCTCCATTAATTATGTGGGCAATACGTCATTGGTAGTGGGCGTTAGGGTCGAAGCCGAAGATATTTCCACAGGACTCATCAAACATACCAATACTTGTTATTTTACGATGGTCGCCCAAGATGAACGTGGCAGACCGCTTCAGGTGCCCGGATTGATTCTGGAAAATACCGAAGATGTACGACGATTTATGGAATCCAAATTACGAAAAGATATTCGATTGCAGAGCAAAATTAAATTTGAAAAAAAAGCGCGCGAACTTGATATTTTTACCGAATTAGATTCGTTACGAAATGAACGTTGCTCACTTGCTTTCGACCCCGATTAACGAAATAACGCAGCCCGATGACAGTTCAAACAATAAATTTGCGTGCGAATTTCTTTTCGGCAAACTTCTTGTTCAAATATTCAAGAAAGTTCAAAATCAATCGGTTAGCTGAAAGACTTTTTAAATTTTTGCCAAACAACTTGATTTTGTCATCGTTTTAGTTTATATTTCATCTTTAAAAAAATACCGAATATCAACAGAATCTTAACCGCTTAATATCCGTGAAAACACCCGAAGTAATATACGAATTGGAGCGAGTTGTGCCGATGCACCGCAATTTTTTGGGACAACTCATTACAGGAATCTCATTGGCTTGGTGCAGTATGTGGACTTACGGATTTTTTAAGTTCGGATTCTTGATTGCTGCATTCTTCGTCTTGGTTCCCATGATTTCGGAAATTTTTGCCAAACAAATTCGAGGGCTTGCCTTGACCGAACAATTCCTTGAACTCAAAACGGGAATCAGCGAAACAGGCGTGCGGATTTATATGTCCGAAATCAAAAAAGTCAAGCTCATTGAGCGAGATACCCACAAAAAAGGAAGACGAACGCTCCATCAACCCGATGAAACCGTCTTGATTAGCAGTCAAACACATAGCCGAAGCCGAAAATATGCCAGAAATTCCGTTTGTATGGTACAAACCAATGACGGCAGATTATTTGAAATTAAAAGTCAATATTTTCCCGAAGGAGAATTTGGCGAATTTTTGGAATATTTACAAACCGTTTATGACCAACGCACCAACACCGTAGCCGAAGGCTCGCGCCGAAAAACGATTGGACAGCATACCGCCATGTATGCCGATTCAAACTACCAGAATAGAATCCTCCCCACAGATAAAATCGGAAAATTGCAACAGAAAAACCGTGATTATTTGCAGGAAGATAGGCATTTACGGAGTGCTTTGCGTGCCAAACTCATCGAGGTTTTCAAAAGTTCATATTATCAGCGCGACCACTTCGAGGCGGCAAAAGTAGAACATGAAGTTTTGTATTCTTTTGATGCCTCGGACGGAAACAAGGTCTATTTTCTCAAAAATGACTATTTGCCTAATTTGGGCGATGAAAATATCGAAATGGCTGAAAACTTGATTCATGCCTCTTTCCAAAATTTGGAAGTGGTCGAAAACCGAATCAAATATTACCAAAAAATTCTCGAAGAATTGGAAAAAATCCGATTCCGAGAAAAAAGTAAACGCAAACTCAATAGCATTGCGCGCGAACTACAAATTTTGCAGGATAAAAATACCTCCAAAAGTATCGAACATTCATTAACTGATATTGACGTAAATGAAGCTGAAATCGAAGCCAAAGTTCTTCGAGAATTGGAGGATTTAACACAAATTGTCAGAGATACCGATGACCTCAATAAATCGCTCGAACTCAAGGAACATATCGCTATTTTTCGAGAAACTACTTCGGCATAACACATTGATACTCAATAAAATACAAAACTGGAATTGACAAATTGGTTCAAATTCCAGTTTTTTTGTGGCATCAATTTATGAAATATCCGTCCGAATCTGGGTCAGATATTTTGTCTGGACAGGGATTTGTCGGCATTCATATTTTTTTTGCGCTAATTGACTGTCAATCAACTTTTTAACAATTTCCGTAGGCGATTCTGACGAGAAAATCGTTCGTTTGTACATTAATAAATTCGGATAATATTTGTCCGTATCCGATAAATCGGTTAATAAATCAATATGTAATAAATCGTTATATTCTTCACATTCCTCAACTTGGCTCAAGACATAAATTTCCAAATCCAAATCGTACTCAACGACCACCTGTTGTTTTTGGTCAGGCTCATAGAAACAGAATAAATATAAGGAATTTTTTAAAAATCGTTCGGGAAAAAAGAGTAAATATCCCATCGAAAAAAAAGGATATACCAATTTTTTACTATAAATATGATGCTGATGCAACTCGGATTCGAGTACGGCTATTTTTTGCTTCATCACATGAACCGGGAATGTTTCTTCGGATAATTTATCCATGGATTTCCAACGTCCTTTCCAGTTATAATACTGACAATTACCAACTCTGAGCTTATAATCAAACGAAGAAGGACATTCCAAAATATGCCCCGAATAATAAAACTTAAAACCCTGACGAACGGCATACTCAATTTCGAGCATCATCGTGTAAGTTCCTAAGCTATATTTTGCATAATTCTGGCGGTCATACAATGCCAAAATACTCGCCAAACTATTTTGTCCGACATCAAAAAAACTCACAGCAATTAATTTATCGCCCTCATATACGCCCACTTCCCACGTATCAAAAATTGTCTGCTCGATATTGGCATTCATAAAAAGTTCCAATGATTCAAATACAAATCCCTGAAAATGCGCTTTTTGAGATTGATATAAGGCTTCTTTTTCGGGGTCGAAGGTTGCCTTCTGAAATACGACTTTAAAACGGTCTTGACATCGTTTTTGAGTACGGCGCAAACTTCTATTGGGCTGATAATCATCAAGTTTGAGGCGAATATTAACCAGCGCATAGACATCACCTCGCAAATACATGACCTGTGAGCGAAATAACATATAAGAACTCCGAAACCAACCGCCTGCCAAGTATTTATCCAGTCGATTAGCCGATAGAGATTGTGGATAGTACATTTGTACCAGCATAAAACGAGAATTTAGACCGTGTAAGTTTTTATGATTTTTAGCAAAAAAATATTTTCACCAAAAATATCCTACAAAATAGTATTTTTTTGATACAATCCCAAAATTAATACCTTCTCCAAGCAGAAAAATTTGGATTTCGGACTATTCGTTAAGTCAATTTTAGTTCGTGTATCATCGCCCGAATATGTCCTTGGGCATCAAACATATTATCGAATACTGCCTTGATTTTGTGGTCTTTATCCAAAAAATACGTGATGCGTTTCGTAACTCCGATAACCGGAATGATGGCTTTGTAGCTTTTGGCGATTGCGCCCGATTCATCAGCTACTAATTCAAAGGGCAATTTGTGCTGGGCTTTGAATCGGCGATGCGTAGCGACCGTATCTCGGCTAATGCCCAGGACATCAATATCCGCCCCCCGAAATTCGGCAAATTGATCTCTGAACTCGCAGGCTTCTTTGGTGCAGCCGGGCGTAAAATCTTTGGGATAAAAGTAAATAATGCACGGTTTGCCAGCCATATTTTTGCTGAGTGTAAATGTGCCTGCCGTGCTTTCTGACGTAAAATCAGGGGCGAATGTACCTGTTGATAATGCCATATTTTTAAAAGTTTTAAGGTTTAAACAGCCATAAATATTTGGTATTGAAATCATATAATAAATTGATAATCAATATCTTAGACTTATCAAGTTTTAGGATAAAATCCAAGCCTTTTAACTTCGTATTTATCTCGATTGTTTTGAGAGATAAATTAGTTTCGGATAGATATCCTTGCTTCCGCAAAATTCTGTTAAACCGTTTTGATTTTTGGTAAAAAACAAATCGAATTGCGTATTTTTGAAATAAAATAGCACAAAAACTTTAGATTAAATTTGGATTTTGGTTCAGGATTTTGATTGATTTTATTTTCTTTGTGCTTTCTTTGGGATGCAAAAGACTGGAAATACAAAATAATTACCCGTTCATCATCCACGAAAGGTAATTCATAAACAACGTTAAGATATGGAATTAAAAAGGGTAGTCATCACAGGATTGGGTGCATTAACCCCCATCGGAAATAATCTCGAAGCGTATTGGGCAGGTTTGGCGGCAGGCACAAGTGGCGCAGCTCCCATTACTTTGTTTGATGCCGAAAAATTCAAAACGCAGTTTGCGTGCGAACTCAAAGATTTTGACATGAGCAATTTCCTTGACCGCCGAGAAATGCGCCGTATGGATGCGTTTTCACAATATGCTATCGTAGCTTCGGATGAAGCGGTTAAGGATGCTCATTTATCAGACGAAAAATTGAACAAAGACCGCATCGGCGTAATTTGGGGGTCTGGCATTGGCGGTCTCAAAACTTTCGAGGATGAGGTCGGAAATTATTTTATGAATGACAGAACGCCTCGTTTTAATCCATTTTTTATTCCTAAAATGATTGGTGATATTTCGGCAGGGCATATTTCGATGCGACACGGATTCCGAGGTCCTAACTTCATCACTGTTTCGGCGTGCGCCTCCTCGACCAATGCCATGGTAGATGCCTATAATTATATTCGCCTCAACAAAGCCACCATCATCGTAACGGGCGGTTCGGAAGCTGCCATCACACAAGCAGGCATTGGTGGTTTTAATGCTTCTAAAGCCTTATCAACCCGAAACGATTCGCCTCAAACTGCCTCCCGTCCCTTCGATAAAGACCGAGATGGATTTGTCATGGGCGAAGGTTCGGGCGCATTAATTTTTGAGGAATTGGAACACGCCTTAGCACGAGGAGCAAAAATCTATGCCGAAGTCATGGGCGGAGGAATGTCAGCCGATGCCCACCACTTGACCGCCCCACACCCCGAAGGATTAGGTGCAAAAAATGTCATGCTGGATGCACTTGCTGATAATCACATCAAACCACAAGAAGTGGACTATATTAATGTTCACGGGACTTCAACGCCCTTAGGCGATATTGCTGAAATTAAGGCGATTACCGAAGTTTTTGGCGAGCATACATTTAACCTCAATATCAGCTCGACCAAATCCATGACAGGACATTTGTTGGGCGCAGCGGGTGCGATTGAGGCGATTGCCTCCATTTTTGCCCTCGAAAAACAAATGATTCCCCCCACCATTAATCATTTTACCGATGATGATGCCTTCGATACTCGCCTCAATTTGACTTTTAATAAAGCCCAAAAACGAAAAGTCGAGGTCGTATTGAGCAATACTTTCGGATTTGGCGGACATAACTGTTCGATTCTACTCCGAAAATTTCGGGGGTGATTTTCTTGACCTTTGGCAAAATTTTAACATTTTACCAAAGGTTTTCTTATACTTTTATGACCTTAAAATTAATAGGACAATCGTTACCAAATTTAAATATTATTTATTGCGACTGCTTCGCAAAAA
Organism: uncultured Cytophagales bacterium; assembly: GCA_964577275.1. Classification (GTDB taxonomy): domain Bacteria; phylum Bacteroidota; class Bacteroidia; order Cytophagales; family Thermoflexibacteraceae; genus UBA2561. The sequence goes on from CAZNYR010000006.1 coordinate 21,120, forward strand.
ATCCCAACGAGATAAATTAATTATCCGAGCCGTCAAGCAAATCACAGGCAAAAAACCTCTGAATCTTGAGTTATATAAACTGGCTTTGGTGCATTCCTCTGTTGCCGAAACCCAATTTAATGGCTTCAAAGAATCAAACGAACGCCTTGAATATCTCGGAGATGCCGTGCTGGGTATGGTCATTGCCGAATATCTTTTCAAAAAATATCCGTACAAAGAAGAAGGATTCCTGACCGAAATCCGCTCGCGCCTCGTGAGTCGGGAGGCACTCAATATTTTGGCACGCAAAATCGGATTGGATACTTTAGTTGATTATGATACCCAACGAAGAGGTGGCGTAAGTTCATTCAAATATTTGTATGGCGATGCTATGGAAGCCTTTGTCGGGGCGGTGTATTTGGATAGAGGATTCTTATTTTGCAAAAAATTTATTACCCACAAATTGATGCAATCCCATTTTGATTTGGATGAAATCACACGAACCACCAAAAATTTTAAAAGTAAACTCATCGAATGGTCGCAAAAAAATGGGCATTCCATCAAATTTGAAACTTTCGAGGACAAAAACGATAATAAAAATGGACAGTTCAAGGTCAGAATCCTCGTCAATGAACAAGAAATTTCCATCGGAACAGGATACAGCAAAAAGAAAGCCGAACAAGATGCCGCAAGACGTGCCTGCGAAACACAAGATATTAATTAACAAACTGATTATCAAATAGTTAGACTCCTTGTTGAAAGGCTTTGGTTTTCAGCAACATTCGGCGAATGCCACGTTCAACATCCTGTTGCATCAAATCATCAATTGCTTGCCATTTCACGTGATTTACTTCCGCAAAATCAGCATTTAGCTCCCAATTCTTCGCCCAATAAATATAACGTACATCGTAATGAAAATGGGCTGGTTCATTACCTCTTTCGGGATAAGGCTGCAAATCTACATCGAAAATATCTTCCGAAAGCAATTCCAAATCCGTCAAACCACTCTCCTCGATAGCCTCCCGTCTTGCGCCTTGCTCCAAAGTTTCGTCTTCTAATTCCAGATGTCCGCCCACCTGCAACCAACGATTTAGTTTTTTATGATGAACCAATAAGGCACTTTTCAGGTCGGGACTCAAAATCCAAGCCGAAGTCGTTACGTGTCCCTGAAGATTGGTGCGCTGATAAAAATTTGAATTTTCATGCACAAATTGAAGCGCAATACGCTGAAATTCAGCCTCATCCGAAAAATCTGTATGATAGTTTTCCAATTGAGCGATTACTGTTTCTCGATTCATTTTCTTGATTATTTTTGAAATCAATAAATACAGACAAAAATATACATTTTTTCTAAAATTGATACATTATTCTAATCGTTATGTTTCGACCTATTTCGTGGGCAAAATAACGTAACCGATTCATGTAACTTTTGTACTCTAAATTAAATAAATTTTCGACCTCAAAATTCCAACGAAATTTTTGTTTTCCAAACTGACTTCCCAATTCCAGATTCCACAACGTATAACTTTCAGGCGCATCCATAAAATCAAAATTTGTATCTGACACTTCCTCAGTATCTCGAATATTTTCCAGCGCATGAGGCGCATCATTTTGGCGAGCATGATACCTTGCCTGAATCGAAAAATTAAAACTTTGCAACCCCAAAAATTCTGCTTTTTCATACGTTAAAGCACTCGAAAATTGCATCGGCGGAATCCACGCAATTTTTTGAGCCTGCTTTATATCTTTCACTTTCAAATATGAAATTTTGGATTCCAAGTTCACATTTTTAGTCAGCCAATATCGAACCTGTGCATCTACACCGTAATAATTTACGTCCGTTTGCACATACCGAAAAACAGGAAATGCGCCCCGAATTGTCAAAGCTATCTCTTTGGGTGTCAAGTAAATATAATTTTTAAATCGTTGAAAATATGGCTCAATAATCCACGAAAATTTAGGATTCCGAAAACTAAAACTACCCACCCATTTCCACGAATTTTCCATCTGAAGTTCCGAATTTCCTTCCTCAATAGATGCCGAACCGTGATGCAATCCTTGCGAATATAATTCATTTATGTTCGGATTTCTGGACGTAAATCCCAAATGCGAACGCACCAAAAAAGCATCCGAAAAATGATGAATCAAGCCCATCGAACTTGCCAGATTATGAAACCGATGACGAGGTTTTGATAAGTTATTTTGACGGTCAAAAACATACGCATTCATTTTTTTGAAGTCATATCTACCGCCCAATTCGAGTTCTGTTTGATTTAAAATCAGTCGCTGAATCGAAAAAACACCCACCGAAAATAAATCATAATCAGGCAAAAATCGCCGTGTACCTGTCGCCAAAACATTGTTAAAATTATCCTGAAAACGACTCAAAATCCCAATTTTTCCATGTAATTTTTTATGTGAAATGTATTCAAATTTTAATTCCGCACTATGCGTTTTCAAATCCAAATAAGACGCAGGTTTTTCCGAACGATTCGCTCGCCGAATATCAAATTCCTGTCGAATGTTTTGTTGAAAACCATATCGAAAAACTATTTTTCCTACCTCACGAATCTGATAAAAAGATTGAACCTTGACCAAATCATGCCTTACTTGTTGGCGTGGCTGACGAATTTTATAGGTAAAGTCCTCAATAACAGCAGGTTGCTGATTTTCTATTGCCTCAAACAAATCCGTTGTATTTCCGATGTGTGCCGCCGCCAAAATGCCATAATCCGACTGAAACCGACTAAAATAAGATTCGATTTCAAAATTATTTGTTTGCCAACCTAATGCACCAGAAACGTTAAATTCTTGCATTCCTGTATTTGAAAGTACATAGTTAGGTGCAACAACATCACCTAATTTTTTGAAACTACTTTGCAATCGCCAGCCCAAACCGTTCCCGAATCCACCTTCGGTCATAGCATTAAAAACACCACCTTTTCCATTGGAAATCAGCACATTACTGATATTTCCCCGAATCATTTTGGAAGTCGGTAATGCATTAGGTTCGGTCAGAATTACGCCTCCCACCGCATCCGAGCCATATTCAACCGCCGATGCACCTTTAATAACCGTAATTTTTTGCGCCGAAAATGGGTCGATAGCGGGAGCGTGGTCTTGTCCCCACTGCTGCCCCTCTTGCTGAATACCTTGATTAAGAATCGTAATGCGATTTCCTGAAAGCCCCTGAATCATAGGTTTTGAAATGGAAGTCCCTGTTTTTAAGAGAGTTACGCCATTAATTTGTGCCAAATTTTCGGACAAACTTTGCCCCTGTCCCCGAAATAAATCTTGTTCGGAAAGCGACTGTACGGCTTGCGTTTGGTAATCTTCGAGCCGATTTTTTTCAGCCTCTACCCTCACCTCCTCCAAATGAATGGCATCATCATCCAAACGAAATTCTAACATTATTTTATTACTAATTACCTGAATATCAATGACTTTTTCTTGATAACCCATCGCCCGACACACCAAAGTATAATGTCCTTGACAAATATTAGAAAAAATAAATTTGCCCTCCGCATCCGTAATTACCCCCTTCCGAAGTTCGGGGATATAAACCGAAACTCCCGTAATGGTTTGGTGCTGATTATCATGTATCTTACCTATAATCAGTAAGTTACAATTTGTGTTTTTGGCAAAAACAGATGAAATTGTCAGGCTTGATAAAATAAAAAATAATGTAATTTGTATTCTCATCGGATATGTTAAATGCAAATTTATCGTACAAAATTACAATAAAAAACCATGCAAAATGCAACCATGTTGCAAAAAGTAAGATTTTCAACAAAAAATAACCGTTTATCTTTCGTGATAAACGGTCGTGATATTGTTTTAAATAATTTGTATTTTACTGATTCTGAATTAGTTATCTCGTTCTTCAAAATCTTCGAGATGTTTGATTTTTTGTCTGCGTTTATACAAATAAACCAGAAGCACCAGACATCCAGCCCAGCACAAGCCATAAAAACTATAAATAAATCCCGTCATCATTATATTAATTTAATTTAACTGCTGTACCATAAGCCAAAATTTCAGAGGCACCTTGCATGACCGTTGAGGTGGTCAATCGAACATTAACTATCGCATCCGCACCCAATCGCTGGGCATCTTCGACCATTCGTTGCATCGCCTGCTCTCTGGAGTCGGCTTGAAGTTTGGTATATTCTTCAATTTCACCACCCACAATATTTTTTAAGCCTGCAAAAATATCACTCCCGATACTTTTGGCGCGGACGGTACTCCCTCTGGCAATGCCCAAAATTTGAGTAATTTCCCGATGAGGGATGCGTTCTGTCGTGCAAAGAATCATACTTTTAATAATTTTTATAAATAATTTAGACATAAAAATTCTACTAACTTTTACGTAAAACTTGATAAAAATGATTGTTTTTTTCAGAAATATTACATTTTATTTTTAAATCAGTTTAATATATAAACTTATTTTTACATTTGCGATATTTTTTTCCTCAAAAAAACATTTGCTAATATTACATAATTGTTACATAATTTGTAATTTTGTAACATAAACACCGCACCAGAAGAGTCATGGATTTTACAAAAATATTTTTAACTTCCTGATTATCAATATAAAAAACAAGTTTTAAAATTATTTTTTTACTCCAAAATTCATTATTTGATAATATTAGCGGTGATATTTTATGTTAAATTTTCAAAGGATTTTTAAAACTAAATACGACAATGCGAAAGAATTTTAATTTACTTTGGATACTTTTTTTTGCACTTTTGGGGTGCAAAACCGAACAGAGCAAAGATTCTAAAAATCTTACATCACAAGAAATAAGACAAAAAATGTCATTTCCTGATGATTTTGTTTGGGGAACAGCCACCGCCGCCTACCAAATTGAAGGCGGATACCAAGCTGACGGAAAAGGGGCTTCAATTTGGGATACCTACACCAATGAGCATCATATTACGTTTTTTTTGACGGGCGAAAAGCAAACGGCAAATACGGCGATTAATCATTATGACCGAAAACAATACCTTCAAGATATTCAACTGATGAAGCAAGCAGGTATCCGAAGTTACAGATTTTCAGTGGCTTGGAGTCGAATTTTGCCAGAAGGTATTGGCGAAATTAATCCGAAAGGTGTGGCGTATTATGACCAGCTAATTGACGATTTATTGGCGCACGACATCGAGCCAGTGCTTACGATTTATCATTGGGATTTGCCTCAAAAATTAGCCGATAAAGGAGGCTGGACAAATCCTAAATCTGTTGATTGGTATGCAAATTACGCCAATATTATTTTTGACAAATACGGCGACCGAGTCAAAAAATTTATTACGTTTAATGAGCCTTTTATCAATCAATTATTTTTAGAACCCCTTATCCAACAGGGAATTAACCATGAAATTCCGCAATTTCCACCCTCCGAAAGGAGTTTCACCAAAAATGTTAAAAATGTACATCATTGGATGATAGCGCACGCCAAAGCCGTTCAAAATTATCGTCAAAAACAACTTGGCGGAACTATCGGAATTACGCTAAGTATTTCGCCTGTTTATCCCAAAACACAATCAACAGAAGACTTTTTGGCAATGAAACGCACGGATGGCATCCATAATCGTTGGTTTTTGGATGCGGTTTTGAAGGGCGAGTATCCGACTGATATTTTGCAATTATACCGCACGATTGAACCGCTCGAATTTTTGCCCAAAGACATGAGTTTGCTCCGAAATAATCCACCTGATTTTATTGGAATTAATTATTATGCGCCCACTCGTGTGCAATGGGATGAGGATGAATCTTTTGGTATTGAATTATTACCTAACCCCGATGATAATCAAGCCTTTAATGGCGAAGTTTATCCCGAAGGTTTGTACGATGCCTTGATGAAAATTAAAACTAATTATGGAAATCCAGTCGTTTATATCACTGAAAATGGCGCAGGATTTGGCAAAAAAGATGACCAAATTCGGGACGGAAAAATTTATGATAATTTACGGTGCGATTACATTCGGGAGCATCTTGCCCAAGCAAACCGAGCCATCCAAAATGGTGCAAATTTGAAAGGATATTACTTATGGTCATTTTTCGATAATTTTGAATGGGTTTTTGGTTTTGACCGCCGTTTCGGAGTCGTTCATGTTGATTTTGAAACTCAAAAACGCACACCCAAACAAAGTTTTTATGAATATGCTAAAATTATTAAAAAACAGGATTTAAAAATGCCTTTGTAAGTTTTATGACTTTTGATGAAATTTTAAATTTCATCAAAGGTTATTCCCAGTTCTGACATCACAAATTGTAAGACAATAATTCCATCAATCCAACCCGTGTAATATAATTCGGGACGTTGGGGCGAAGCAAACAAAATAAGCATTCCAGCCACCACATAAGTCAATGAAAACGCCAATCCAACGCCCATCGGGAAATACAATATCACAAATAGCTCGCTTATCCCTAAGATTAATATTCCTAAAAATTTGGTACGTCTAATGCTTTTTTGGGCTAACGTTCTCAAACCCGTGTGCTTATCCGTCCGAAAATCTCGAATATCAAACGGCAAAGTAATTGCGATAATAAATAAAAATTGTACAAAAAATAAAATGAGAACATTAGACTCAAAAATTGCTTTTTGTAGTTCGACCAACGGCAAGACCACCGAAACGCAAGCCCAGACATAAGCAACCAGCACCACCTTGAGATACGGAATTTGGCGTAAACTTCCTAAATTTATATTTTTTGAAACAAAAAAGGGTTTGAATTTGAGCGGAATTGTATAAAAAATCGAAATAAATCCCAAATGAGCCAAAAATAATACCACATTTAATCCCGAAAATAAAGCCACTATAAGGCTAAAAATGCCCGAAAAAACCGCCAAAAATTGCAATATTTGGCGGTTTTTTTCCATAAAAATAAACTTTCGGGAAATCGGTTTGGAGATATAAAAGGTGGACAAATTGTAGGTACAAAGCGTAGCCAAAAACACCAAAAAGTACAATTTCCATGATAATTTTAGTCCCAAAATATGTGCAGAACTTTGCATCAATGCCATTGCCCCAATCGAAATCCAGAAATTACCATAGACCACCCAGTTGATGATTTTAGACACGCTTCAGAATGGTTAAATTTTACTTTCAAAAAAAACTTTAATGCTCTCAATATGCTGATTTAAACCGTCCTTGGTGTACGAAATTTTGATATTATATTCACCATTATTGGCAAAAAACCAGCGTGTAGTCCAATTAGAAAATTTGATGTTTGGCGCAAGTTCTTTGATGTAATCAATTTTGTATAATGCCTTGATTCTCTTGCCATTAAGATAGAGTGTCCCGTTAAATTTGCCAAGTGCATCATCCTGAAAAGATACGCGAAATTCGGCAATTTCATCCGAGTTTGCCTTGCCAATCAGAATAATTCCTCGCCCTTGTTCAAAGTGATACAAGACCGTGCCTCGTTCGGTGTGTTTTTGAGCTTTCCCAAAAACCAATTCATAGTCCGAGAGGGTCGAACTTTCATCAAACGAAAAGGTATAGCCACTGCTATTGATGTAAATTTTTTGGTGTTCGTAGTCGAGATTAATGCGAAACCCGTTGGGTTCGTTGGCAATGTCTGCAAAACCAAACAGGGCAAATGCCAAAAAGGTCATTATTGGTTTCATTTTTCGGGATAATTGTTTGATTATGAATTAGTTTGAATGTTATTTGATGTAACGTTTGCGTTTTCTGAAATGATGCGTCCTACGAACAAAATCCACGTAGATTTAGATGTAATTTCTATGGTCATAAAAGAATTATTTAAAACTTAATTTAGTTTTTTTTTCCATAAAATACACCAATATTGTACTAATGATAAAACCTTTTTAGTATTCATTAAATAACTAATCATAAAAATATTATAGATTTCATATATATTTTTATGTTTAATACGTAAAATCCGACCCATTTGGCTGTACATTTTAATCCGTTCGGGGTGTGCCAAACAATCCGCCAACACTTCCGAACTCAATGCCATGTGGCACAAATTAGGGTGCATGATACTGGGACGCAATCCTTTACGGATATGAAATTCAAAAACTTGCTCATAATCAAGTAGATAAAGATATGTTTTTCGTGCTTTCTGCCGCATCCAAAATGGTGTTTTTTTCCGAAAATGGGTCAAAAATTTCAACGTTTTTTCTTGCAATTCAGCGAGTTCAACTTTCTGATTTTCAATAATATCCAGCGATTTAGGTGCAATATCTGTCCATTTTTGGAGTGCTTTTTCGGTTTCTGGAATTTTGCCCAATTCTAAGGCATGATTGATAAAAAGTAGCGCAACGCGCGCATAGGCACTTCGATTAACCAGCGTTATCATTTCTGACAACGTATTGAAATAATGTGTTAAATTATGGTTTTCTTCATTCATATAATACATGAACTCGCCAAGTGGCACGACTAACTGGGGGTCGAAGAGTTCGAGTTGTTCCATAAAAGTCGTTACACTTTCATCGGCAGCCTCCAATAGAGAATCTTCATCTGTCTGGAAATCAGGCACATACGTATTAAAATTATGGCGAGTAAGCAACCATTCGGGTTCTGAACCGATTTTTTTGAATACTTTTCGACCTTTTCTATTATTCAAAATTGGTGCATTAGAACAATTTAATACGCTGATTTCCTGCGAGTTAAAACACGCCCATGCGCCCTCTCCGTAGGCTTCGGAAAGCATCGAAAAATCATCCGAAAGTTTGACCCAACTATCCGCCGTCAGCTCGATGGCGTTCAAAAATCCTAACTCCTGACATTCCCGAATTAATTGTTTGCTAAATCCTTGATAATACAAAATCGTAATTTTTTCGCGGTATTCGAGAGGGATTTTTTGTAGGGTTGGTATCGAAAATCGGTCGAGTTGCTCGCCCGAAAACCAAATGTAATTTACGGTTTTAAATTCCTGATAATCAAATACTGAGGGAGCTAATAAGCCCATGCTATTGGCATAAATATTTCCTTCTAACCACGGGTCGCAGACCAAGCGTAAGCCTCGATACTCAAGCAAAATTCCCGCATGATTGAGAAGCGTAATTTTCATAAAATATGTATTTAAATAATATTTTAGACTTTGTTGATGCACTCCAATTTATGACACATTCATAAAAGATTCTTGCAAAATTGCTTAATTTTGAGTAGGAAAAAATAATGGAATCAAATACAAAAATCAACAAGAACAAAATTAAGGAAGTGTAGGCATTAATTCAAGCGAATTCCGAATAAAGGATTTTCCTTCAAAAGGAACTTGGGTCGGAATTATCCTTATTTTGTTATCTGGTAAACTTTTTGCTTTTCATTTGGAAAATTGCCACAAAAAAATAGCCACAAACAACATGGAAAAAATATATGATTTCATCAAAAATATTAATAATATTAGTATTACGCTTAAAATTATTATTTTAAATAGTTTGGGTGTGTTATTAGTTTCGACAGTAACGGCTTGGATAGGCATTGAATATGTCCGCAAAGAAACTGAAGAGTTAAGCAAAAAAACATTTTCCCGTGAAATTCATGACATTATGGGGCTGATGTCATACGCCAATGAACGCTACGAACGCGGCGAAATTTCCTTGTCCGAAGCACAGGAATCAGTCAGGCGTTATGTTTTAGGCATCAAAAATGCCAATGGCGTGCGAAATTTAGCGACCTCCAAATTATTTGACCGCAATGCCGATATTGTCGTTTGGGCAAATGACCAAAACGGGACAGTCGTGATGAATACCTATGACGAGGGCAAAAACTTATGGGACATGAAAGTAAACGGACGCTTCGTAATGCGGGAAACGTGGGCAAATCCGAACAAAACAGGCGAATTATTTTCTGAATATTGGAAAAATGCCGATGCAAGCCCAAAAATGTGGTGGGCTTACACCGAATTTTATGCGCCGTGGGGCTGGATTGTCGGGACAGGCGGTCTGAAAAGTCAATTATATGATGCCCGAATCCGCACGCTACAAGCCGAATTTATTGCCATTACGTTACTTTTAATGATTTTTACGGGGGTCGTTACCTACTTTTTGATTCGTAAAATTTCAGACCCCATTCGGGATGGCGTAAAACTGGCAGAAAATATTGCCCAAGGCGATGTATCTGACCGATTATCCTATACATTTTATGACGAAACAGGACAACTCGCCGAATCGCTCAATAAAATGTCTGATAATTTGGCTCAAAAAACGGAGTTTGCCGAGCAGATTCGGCAGGGAAATCTAACGGCTGATTTTGAGGCAATTAGCGAAAAAGACACGCTCGGACTTGCGCTGTTAGCCATGCGAGAAAGTTTATTAACAAATCAACAAGAAACATACAGACGCAATCGCTTCAATGAAAATTTAGCTAAATTTGATGATATTTTACGCACGTATTCCCATGATTTACAGATACTTGCCGATAAATTAATCTTGACGATTGTCCGAGAAATGAAAGCCGTACAGGGCGGATTATTTTTCGTCAAGGAGGATAAAAAACAACAAAAATACCTCGAACTGACTGCCTGTTTTGCGTATGACCGCAAAAAATATAAGACCAAAAAAATTCTCCCTAACGAAGGATTGGTCGGGCAGACTTATTTGGAAAAAAAAAATATATATATGACCCGCATTCCAAACGATTACGTACACGTAACTTCGGGCTTGGGTGAAACTAATCCGAATTGTATCTTATTGATTCCCTTGATGTTAAATCAAGAAGTACTCGGCGTATTGGAGTTGGCTTCCTTCCAGAAATACGAGCCGTATGAAGTCGAATTTTTAGAAAAATTAGGCGAACACATTGCCGCCACGTATGCGGGCATCCAAAATGCAGCGCAAACCAAAAATTTATTGCTCATTTCGCAAGCTCAAGAACAAGAATTACGCACACGAGAGGAGGAAATGCGTCAGAATATGGAGGAATTACAAAGCACCCAAGAACAAATGCGGCGCAAAGAAAAAGCCATGAATCGGGTGCTTGACCAAGCCAGCAAAAAGGAAAATAAAATCACTCGGAAGCTCCAGAAAGCCAACGAAAACGTAACGTTTTATGAACACATTTTGGATTCGATTCATTTGCCTATTGCCGTAACCGACCCACAGATGAATCCCATTTTTATCAACGAAACGATGGCAAAACGATTCGGGATTGAGCGCATTCATTTATTTGAACATTTAGACCAAATTCGGCAGGATTTGGATAAAAATAAAACTGAAAATACGCTTCATATTTCCCTTTCGGAAATCAAAGACCGCAAAGGAACAACGGCGGGTTTTGTCGAAATTATTTGGAATGAATCTCCTGAAAATCAAGTTATTAGAGATGAAAATTAACCTCGTATGTCGTTTCATTTTGCTTTTGATGCTATTGGGCTTGAGTTCGTGTGCCACAACCCAATACCCTCAGGCGCAACAGGGAATTTTGGATTTATCGCATGAAAATTTGCCCGAAAATTTTGTGATTACTTTGGGTGGCGAGTGGGAATTTTATTGGGATAAACTTTACAAACCGCAAGATTTTACGGCTCAAAATTTTGAAAAAAAATACATTTCTGTTCCCGGTTCTTGGACTTCAAAAACGAACAAGAACGGCAAAAATTACCCTTCGGAAGGCAGGGCAACGTATCGTTTACGAGTTATTTTGCCCAAAAACACGCATCAAGTCGATATTTTGATGCCTTCCATCTGGACGGCGGAGCGCACTTGGATTAATCAACGGCGCATCGCCCCAAGAGGCAATCAATTTTTAACGCCAGATTCCCTACAACAGGCGATTCTGGGCATGACACAAACCATACAAACCCTTGATAATCAGGTAGAAATTGTTGTGCAAGTCGGCAATCAAAATTTTTTTATTGCAGGTTTGGTTCAGAATTTCAAACTTGGCGGCAAGGGCGAACTTATCAAACAAAAAAACCTGACCAACGTCAGGCAACTGATGGGCTTGGGTGTTTTGTATGCGATGAGTTTGTATCATTTTATTTTGTACTTTTTTAGGAAAAGTAATAAATCAACTTTGTACTTCGGAATCATTTGTTTTCTGATAGGGCTTCGATTAAGCATTTTCGGAGAACATTATATTTATGAATATTTGCATCTTCATTCGGGATTTTTTACGACAGGCATTCAGGTCAAAACCTATTATTTGAGTAATGCACTTTTAGTGCCGTTTGGCTTGTTGTATGTGCATCGACTGTATCCGCAAGAGGCTACGCTGAAAATCGGTAATTTTCTGTACCGGGTTTTAAAATCACTTGGTTTCAGAAATTTTGCCAATAAATACGAAAATGAGCTTCAAAAAATACTTTTGATTCATATTTCCATTCTCATTTTAGGGAGTTATGCCTTTATCGGAATTCTAATGCCTTTCGGTATTTTTACCAAAATATTGATTCCGATGCAAGTTTTTGTATTCGGATTTGCTGCTTATTTGGTATTTATTTTGATAAAATCTGCCATTCACAAACGCCGAGAATCACGGCTACAATTACTCGGGATTTTTACCGTAGTTTTTGCAGGCGTAAACGAAGCCTTGCATTCTATGGGCTTTGAGATTGTAGGCGAATTAGAACTTTTGCCTTTTGCTTTTGGTATTTTTCTAAGTTTACAATTTTTGATTATTGCCAAAAGATTTTCCAGAGCATTTTCGGAAGTGGAAGATTTATCGGCTAATTTGGAGCGTAAAGTCATCGAACGCACTGCCGAAGTAACTCAACAAAAAGAAGAACTCGAAATACAGGGCGAATTGTTGCTTGAACAAAACGTTACGCTCGAAAAAACAAATAAACACATCACCGACAGCGTGCGATATGCACGGCGCATTCAGCGTGCGGTACTGGGAAGTGAAGATTTAATTTCCGAGCAGTTTCGGGAAGCATTTGTTATGCTTTTGCCTAAGGATATTGTTTCGGGTGATTTTTATTTTTATGATTGCAAAAACGAGATGCAGGTTTTGGTGGCTGCCGATTGCACGGGACACGGGGTGCCAGGCGCATTTATGACGATTATGGGGCATAATTTTCTGGAAGAAATCATTACACACGGCAACATCACCGACCCCGCACAAATTTTATACCAACTCAATCGAAGAGTAATGCTTTCGCTCCAAAAAAGTGGTCGAGAAACTGCTAATGATGGCATGGATGCCTCGATTTTGGCAATTCATACGCCAACCCAGACCCTACACTATGCGGGTGCAAAAAACCCGTTGTATCGTGTATGCGTCAATGGCGAAATGCACCAATACAAAGGCTCACGCTCAACGATTGGCGGTTCAAGCCGATTACAGGACAAAAAATCATTCGTTACCACGACCATTCAGTACCAACCTTCGGAGGTATTTTATATTTTTTCGGATGGATTTCAAGACCAATTCGGTGGCACGGCGGGACGCAAATATTTGACGGCAAATTTCCGAAAATTTTTACTTCAAATCAGCCCATTGCCCATGGACAAACAAAAACGAAAATTACGCCGAGAGCTACAACAATGGCAAGAATATCGTCCACAAACCGATGATATTTTAGTCATTGGAATTCGACTTTAAAATAGCATAATTACTTGATAATCAGCAAATTATATGTTTAAATTTTCCAAATACCAATTTTTGTGTGCTTCATACCGAATCAATCCATTTTCGACCATCAAAGGCGACTCAAAATTGTTGTCATATAGTTGTCCCGTACCAAGTCCCTGCGGAAGTAAAGGTGCAAATTCAGCCGTAAACTGACAAATTGCATTCAGACCAATATTTGATTCAAGTGCTGAAGTAATCCACCAGCCGATACGCAAATCTTCTGCCAATTCAATCCATTTGCGAGTATTTTCTAAACCACCCAGCAACGTAGGCTTCAAGATAATAAATTGAGGCTCAATAAGTTGTAGTAAATTTTTACCCTCTTTCTCAACATCAATTCCGATGAGTTCCTCATCCAACGCAATGGGCAAAGGTGAATCCCGACACAACTTTTTTAGGCATTCATGCTGTCCCTGCCGAATAGGCTGTTCGATGGAATGTATTTCGAATTGCGCTAATTTTTCAAGTTTAATCAACACATTTTCAGGAGAAAATGCGCCATTTGCATCAACCCGAAGGGTGATTTCTGAGGTGGCGTAATTTTCCCGAATTTTCTCTAATAACTTTAGTTCGGAATCAAAATCAATCGCCCCAATTTTCATTTTGATACACGAAAATCCTTGTTTTAGTTTACTTTCGATTTGTTGGTGCATGAACTTTTCATTGCCCATCCAAATCAGACCATTAATCGGAAGTCGCTGATTTTCAAGATAAAACGCATTTGGATATATCAAACGCCTGCCCCCATTTTTCAAATCAAGGAGAGCGGTTTCTAATGCGAATTGTAAAGCAGGTAAGTTTTTAGTATATTTTTTGATATAATTTGATGTAATTTCGGAAGTATTTTTAAAATATTTTTGATTAAAATTTTGACAAAAATCCTGCACACATTTTTCAAAATCAGGGCGGTCGTCTATACTCAATCCTTTCAGTGGGCTTGCCTCGCCTAATCCCGGGGTATGAGGCTGATTTTTGTCATAAAGGCAAAGAACATAAGTGGGGCGTTCGGTTAAAATTCCTCGTGAAGTTCCAGCCTGAAATCTAAAATTCAAAATGTATTTTAAGTATTTGATTTTTAGCATTTTATCAAATTATTTTCGTCTTTTGGGCTTTCTTTTTTTGGGGTCTTTCGGATATACATAAATTATCCAAAACAAAGGTAATATCAAAATATTAAATACAATGACCAGAATTGTCCATAGCCCTTTTTTGCTATCCGAAACTTTTTTGGGTGCATAAATTAGGCGTAGTGTCAAGATTTCAGCAATGATAAAAAGTCCTGCAATTGCCATATAAATTCCGTTTGGGAAATCGACTATCGGCAAAATTGCAAGATGTACTAAAATCATATATATTGCCAAAATTAAAGGCATAAAAGCACAAAACCCATGTATAATACGCATCATATTTTTATGATTTTAATTTTTTATTATTTTGATGTCTTTCGGTATCACGATTCGTTTTTTTATCCAAATTGGCACGCAAGGCATCCGTCAAATTCACACCAGTTTGATTAGCCAAACAAATCAATACAAAAAGCACATCAGCCATTTCATCGGCTAAGTTTACATTTTTATCTGACTCCTTGAATGATTGCTCACCGTATTTTCGGGCAATAATTCGGGCGACCTCCCCTACTTCTTCGGTCAGGATTGCCATATTCGTTAATTCGTTATAATATCGAATTCCTGTGGTATTAATCCACTCATCTACAACCTGTTGGGCTTGCTCAATCGTCATTTTTTGTGTTACTTTTTATTTTTAGAATCTATTATAATCGTAACGGGTCCATCATTAAGTAAGCTAATTTTCATATCCGCCCCGAATGTTCCTGTTTCGATATTTTTCTGCAATTTTCGACCTAATTCTGTTTTCATTTTTTCATATAAAGGAATTGCAATTTCAGGTTTTGCAGCTTCGGTAAACGAAGGTCGATTTCCTTTTTTGGTTGAGGCATACAATGTAAATTGACTGATTAGCAATATGTTACCATCAATTTGTTTGAGCGAAAGATTCATTTTGCCCTCATCATCACCGAAGACTCGCAATCCAATAATTTTATCACTTAACCATGCAATATCTTGGGTATCATCCTGATGTCCGATACCCAAAAACACCAAAAATCCCATTTCGATTTTGCCTGTAACTTTGTCTTCGATTTGGACGGAAGCCTGCGTAACTCTTTGAATAATTGCAATCATTTATATTTAAAACTGAATATTATACGATTTAAGATAGTTGTTTTATGGTTCAAAAATAGAGAAATTCAGGAACATTTCTGACTTCCTATCTTGAAATCAGAAGTTTTAAGGGTTGAGAACAGAGATATTCGTGCTACGTTTGGAATGATAGCACGAATATTATTAAATAAACTAATTGTTAGGATAATACTATTAAATATCTGTATTTTCTGAATATGATTCAGGCAAAATAATATCTTGAGTTTCGGGGTGAATATAAATTTTTTTATCTCGCACATCCTCTACAAACTGCACTTCAATTTCTAAAAAATCAGCAATCTGTACGACATCCAACAGATTGGTTTTCAAGAACTTTTGTACATTCTGGATAGTAAGACGTAATTGCGCTTCTCGTTTACCCTTCTCCAGT
>CAZNYR010000006.1:37353-69163 GCA_964577275.1 uncultured Cytophagales bacterium
CCCTGTTCAAGTCCTTTCTCCAGTCCCTGTTCAAGTCCTTTCTCCAGTCCCTGTTCAAGTCCTTTCTCCAGTCCCTGTTGGAGTCCTTGTTTACGCCCTTCTTCAAGTCCTTCTTGAAGTCCTTGGGCTTGATAGAACTTTCTGTATTCAGATTCTACCAATTCTTGCATTCCCATAGGCTTTCGTTCTTTAAAAGTTTCAATAATTTCAGTACTTAATTTTTCGGATTTGACTTTTCCAAATTTAAAATAATAACGCAAAAAATTCAACAACGTTTGTAGTTTTCTTGAGTTTTCGGGTGTTTCGTGTTCAAGCCGTCTTACCAAATCTACTGCCCTTGCAAATTGCTGATTTTCATTTGATTTTGCCTGTTCAATACATGATTTTATCCATAACATCAGGATGCTAAATGGATTATTCGGAAGGTCAAGTTCGGCTTCTGTTTTTGTGATGACCTCGAAAGTATCAAACTCATAAATTAGTTTGGTCTTCAGATAATGATAAATGTACTTTTTGACATGATATTTCCTATTTCTGTCCGTATAAATCACCAAAGCAGAAATATTTACATCATATTTATCTTGTAACCGATAAAAATACATAAACATTCGCTTGGCAAAATTGGGGTCAGGATAATCTTGGATTTCGATATGTATTAAAATCCATTTTTCTTCGCCAGATTTCAAAAATACTTTCATCAATTTATCCGCCCGCCGATTTTTTTCGCTGGATGTCGGAAAAAGTTTATCCAATTCGTTATCCAAAAATTCAAAAGGACGACCAAAATCGACCTCCGCTTCCGTCCATTCAGGATAAAAATAACGTAAAAAATCATCCGCAAGGTCTTCGAGTACGGCTTTCCAGATTTTATCTCTCGGAATTATAAATTGCTCCACCATAAATTATAAGTTGTTGGTTTTTAAGTTTTTAAATACTCATTCAAACGAGAAAAAACAAAATCGGCGCGCTCGTTCACTACTTTTCCAATCACAATAATTGCAGGCGATGCAAGTTGATTTTCTTCCACAATCTGCACGATATTCCCAAGTGTTCCAAAACCTGTTTTTTCGTCAGGGCACGTACCATTCTGAATAATCCCAATAGGCTCATTTTCAGGACGATACATTCGGAATAATTCGATAATATGCGCCAGCCGTTTCATGCCCATCAAAATCACAACGGTTGCCGATGATTGGGCTGCCAATTCCAAATCTTTGGTGATTTTTTCCTGCCGAAGCGTCCCCGTAATGACCCAAAAACTTTCGTTAATTCCTCGTTTGGTTAAGGGGATTCCTTTGGCAGAAGGCACAGCTAACGCACTGGTAATCCCCGATATAACCTGAACATCTACCCCATGCGAGCGGGCATATTCTGCCTCTTCGTGTCCACGCCCGAACACAAACGAATCGCCGCCTTTCAGACGAATCACGTGTCCGTATTCGTTTGCCAATTTTACAATTTGGTAATTAATTTCATTTTGTTGGAGATAATGCTGCCCCGCTCGTCTGCCCACAAAAATTTTTAGGGCTTTTTCGGGTGCATATTTTAATAATTCTGGATTGGCTAAGGCATCATACAAAATGACATCAGCCGTTTTTAGGGCATTTATACCTTTGAGCGTAATTAATTCTTCATCTCCCGGTCCTGCGCCCAGTAGTGTCAGACGTGGATATATTTTCATCTTCTTGAGGACTTTATTCAAAAAACCGTGCAACGTACAAAAATCTTTTATCTTTGGTGGTTGTTCTCTCAAAAAAACAAGATAAACTCGACTATTTTTCAATTTTTTCATCAAATTCTTACATCATGGAATTATCTGATTTATCGGCGATTTCCCCTGTCGATGGGCGTTATCGGAGCAAAACACACGAATTAACTCCTTTTTTTTCCGAATTTGGGCTGATTCGATACCGTGTCCTGGTCGAAATCGAATATTTTATTGCCCTGTGCGAAATCCCACTCCCTCAATTACAGGATTTTAATGCCGAATTATTTGACGAATTACGAGCCATTTACCTTCAATTTTCGGAAGCCGATGCACACGCCATTAAACAGACCGAAAAGATAACGAATCACGATGTCAAAGCCGTCGAATATTTCATCAAAGAAAAATTTGATACCTTGCAAATTGCTGATTATAAGGAATTTATACATTTTGGATTGACTTCCCAAGACATTAACAATACGGCAATTCCGTTATCGCTCAAGGATGCTTATCAAACCATTTATGAGCCATTACTCGAACAATTAATGGACAAACTCGAAGCCTTAGCCCTTGCATGGCAGGATATTCCGATGCTTGCTTTTACGCACGGGCAACCCGCCTCACCCACTCGGCTGGGCAAAGAAATCGCCGTGTTTTTGTACCGATTGGATGGGCAATTTGATAATTTTGAGGAAATTCCGATGGCAGCAAAATTTGGTGGCGCAACAGGCAATTTTAATGCCCATTATGCGGCGTATCCTCACATCGACTGGACAGAATTTGCTGACCAATTTGTAAATGATACCTTAGATTTAGCCCGTTCACAGTTTACCACACAAATCGAAAATTATGACTTTATGGCGGCATTATTCGATAATTTTGCCCGAATAAACACCATTTTATTAGATTTGTGCCGCGACGCATGGGCTTATGTTTCAATGGGTTACTTCCGACAAAAAGTCGAAGCGGGCGAAGTAGGCTCTTCGGCAATGCCCCACAAAGTGAACCCGATTGATTTTGAAAATGCAGAAGGAAACCTTGGCATTGCCAATGCTTTGTTTGGACATTTATCCGCCAAATTGCCCGTATCGCGACTCCAAAGGGACTTGACAGATTCTACTGTATTGCGAAATATTGGCGTGCCTTTGGCGCATACCTTGATTGCTTTTAAGTCAATCTTGAAAGGTTTGGATAAATTGCAAATCAACCAAGCAAAAATCAAGCGAGATTTAGATGAAAACTGGGCTGTCGTTGCCGAAGCCATCCAAACCATTCTCCGAAGAGAAGGCTACCCTCAACCTTACGAAGCACTCAAAGCATTGACCAGAGGAAAGGAAAATATTGATAAACAAGCGATTACAGAATTTATTGATGCCTTAAATATTGATGATGAGGTCAAAAAAGAACTTCGACAGTTTACTCCATATACTTATACGGGCATTAAATTTTAGACATAAAAAATATCATGTAACCATAAACCAAATTTACGGTTACATGATTTCATCAAAATAAAACACGAAAATAAAACACGAACCAAACTATACGTTATGCAAAATCTGATGAAATTGTACGTGTTTTTTATATTTTACTTTTTGTGCTAATTTGGATATAATACCTTGCGTATCAGACGTATTTAAGCCCGAACAATTAATCTCAATTTGTCGCTCGCGCACATCCGTCCAAGCCTCCACACACTCCACTAATGCCGTGAGCGTTTCCTCCGAAAAAACCGTAACTATCGAGAAATCAATCGTTAAGACTACCGTTTTTCCCCGATAACTGAGCTTAACATCAGGAATTTGTGTGCTACCTTTTATCTGAAAGTCTTCCATTTTTTATTTGCGATTTTGGCATTTACGCTGGAGATGCTCCCCGCCTCAAAATCTGAACCGAAATCTATGCCAGATTTTAACGTTTCGTTGATAGTAATGGATTAAATTTTAAACTTTTGTTGTCCTTTCCGAAGCGTAATATCGGAAATTTTTTGAACTTTTTATAAAGTCATAAACCCTAATACTTTAAAACAATTTGCTTTTTAAAACATTAAATCATTGATAATCAGTATTTTAAAGTTTTAATAATTCCCCATTTTTGTACTATAAAGTGTTGCCAAGATTTAGGGCTTTTCCATGAAATGACCGCATTTCTGGCAAGTTCGTAGTTTTTCCGAACCATAATAATTTTCCATTTCAATCGGTAATTGTTTCACAATATCCGTTAAACCAAAATAAGTTTCATGTAACTTATGGGTACAATTTTCACAAAACCATATAAAACCATCCTTTTCATCCGCATTTCGATAACGCTCAATTACCAAACCCACCGTATCCGAAGGGCGTTGAGGCGAATGTGGCACTTTAGGAGGCAATAAAAACATTTCACCTTCCCGAATCGGAATATCCACAGGCTTGCCATCCTCTATTATTTTGAGCGTTATATCGCCTTCCAGTTGATAAAAAAGTTCCTCGCCCTCGTTATAATGATAATCCTTGCGGGCGTTTGGTCCTCCGACAACCATCACGATAAAGTCCTCATTTTCAAGGTAAACCTGTTGATTCCCGACAGGCGGACGCAATAAATTTCGATGCGATTCTATCCATTCCTGAAAATTAAACGGTCTTGAAATAGCCATATTTTTTGCATTTGAATTCTACGCTTTAAAAATAGTAAGTTTATTTCATTTTTTGACAAAAAAATGAAATTCAACGCTCATCTCGTCCGAATATGCTAATTCTAAAACACCTTGATTATTAGATAGTTATGTTTTATAAAATCACTGTAAATAAAATGATACGATACGTAATACATTAAAAATTAATTGATAATAGATTTTTTAACAAAAAAACCAAACTCGAAATGTCCTAAAAATTACTATTTTCGTATAAAAAAATACAAAAGGTAGATTTTAGCTACTTTTGGTCGAAAAATAACCTAAAAAATTCAACGAAATAAAAGAATTTTCTGTTTCTGGAACTTGCCCAAATCACAGACGTTTCTGAATGTATGCTTAACAATGATTTTTTTCGTATAATATTGTATTCTAATTTACTTATAATCAATAATTTACCTTCTAATTTATATTTTTTTGTTCAATTTACAGCCTCATATATTTCGGCAATATTTAGCTCCAAGTAAATATGTTGAAGTATAAAATTTTCTAAAGAATAAAATTTATGACCTTAATAAAACCGAACATGAGAGTTTATTTTGTAATATTATTGTGGTGTTTTTGGGCATCGACTGCCTGCGCCCAATCCGAATTTTCGACAGAAAAAACGTATTCTCCGTATTTTTTTGTCAAAACTAAAGATGCTTCCATTGATGTATTACCACTCAAGGAAACGACCACTCACGTCAAAATTTCGGGAGTAATTGCATCGGTAGAAATTCGCCAAACGTACTCAAATACAGGCACTAAGCCTCTCGAAGCCTTGTATATTTTCCCTGCTTCGACCCGTGCGGCAGTGCATCAGATGGAAATGAAAATCGGCAATCGTACCCTCACCGCCGAAATTCAAGAAAAGGAAAAAGCCCGTCAGATTTACGAAAAAGCCAAAATTGATGGCAATTCCGCTTCCTTGCTGGAGCAAAAAAGACCAAATATTTTTCAGATGAATATTGCTGGAATTATGCCCCATGAAACCATTGATATCGTCCTGAAATACAGCGAGTTACTTACGCCCAAAGAAGGCATTTACGAATTTATCTATCCTACTGTGGTTGCCCCACGTTATTCGGAAGGACAAGCCACACCGCATCAATGGGTTGCTAATCCGTATCGACACGCAGGAGAAATGCACGAATATGCCTATAACTTACATGCCGAAATTGACGGAGGAATGCCTCTTCAAAATGTCAAATGTTCATCGCACAAAGTTACAATTCAGACCGAAAATAATACCGCTTCTATCCATCTGGATGAGAGCGAAAAATATGGCGGAAACCGAGATTTTATTCTTTCTTATCAACTGACAGACAAGCTATTAAGTTCTGGATTATTAGTCCACGAAGAGCCAAATGGCGAAAATTATTTTATGTGTATGGTTCAGCCTCCTCAATCGCCTGCCCTTACCGAAATTCCGCCACGAGAATATGTTTTTGTCTTGGATGTATCAGGCTCAATGAATGGTTTTCCGATGCAAACTGCCAAAACCTTACTTCGTGATTTAATTGGAAATTTACGCCCAACTGACCGTTTTAATGTCCTATTTTTTGAGGGCATCAACCGAATGTTTGCGCCTGAATCCGTTACCGCTACCAAAAAAAATATTGACCTCGCCCTCGACCATATCGAACGACATGATGGCTGGGGAAGTACGAATCTCTTACCTGTGCTTCAGACGGCACTAAATTTTAAGGAAACACAGGATTATTCACGCACTTTTATTGTCGTTACGGACGGATTTATTACCCTCGAAAAAGAGGCTTTTGACCTGATTTACAATAACTTACATAAAGCCAATTTGTTTGCTTTTGGAATTGGTAAATCAGTAAATCGTTATCTCATCGAAGGAATGTCCAGAGCAGGGCAAGGCGTGCCTTTTATCGTAACCAAACCCGAAGAGGCAGCGACAAAAGCGGATGAATTGCGTCGCTGCATTCAGAACCCTGTTTTGACTAATATTAGCCTGAATTTCAATGGGTTAGATGCTTATGATGTCGAACCCAAAACGTTGCCTGATGTGATGCAGGGTCGCCCTGTGGTCGTTTTTGGGAAATATCGCGGAAAAGCCGCAGGAAATATGACTATTACAGGCATTTCTGGCAAAAAAAGTACATCCATCAAAGTCGATTTTTCGCAAATTTCCAATACCAAAAATGAAGCTGTCAAATTAATTTGGGCAAGAAATAAAATCGCACAACTTGATGATTATGAGTTACTTACGAATAATCTTGCAGACCAAAAAATCCAACAACAGGTCGCACAACTCGGTGTCCAATATCATTTGTTATCTTCCCAAACTTCATTTGTGGCGGTAGATAATCAAACACACCAAAAAGCACAAAATATTACTGTCCGACAGGCGTTGCCTCTTCCCGAAAGTTTGAACGATAATGTGATGGGACAAACCTCATTATCAGAGGCTTCCATCGCTCCTACCAATGCCATGACCCGAAGCGTAACCCGTTCAACCGCACCAATTTCCATTCAATTACCGCCCGAAGTCAGCATGATTTTGGGGAATAAAATGTGGCTTTCATGGAAAACGAAATCTGATAAATTTAATCGTTTCAAAATCACGATTTCCGATATGTCCGATGAAATTTTGTTTCAGACCGAAACCCAAAATCAAGAAATTGAACTTGACTTGAATCGGGCGGAACTTACTGATTATCAAAATTTTATATTCAATGTAATTCCTTTAGACAATTCGGGAAATATTGTGCCAGACCTTGAAATAGATTCCAAAATGCTACAAAGAGCCGATGAAGATGAAGTAGCTGAAATGCAAGAAATGTTAAAAAATGAAGTAAAAACTCTAAATAATACATCAGAAGATTTACTTGCTAAAGCTCTATTTTATGAAAACCACGCTTATTTAGCGGATGCGCTATATACTTTTAAAATATTGCTTCAGATTTCGACAGAATCAAAATATCAAGAAGCCTATCAGGAATTTTTGGAACGTAATAATTTGTAATCAAACGCACTTTGTCCAAGCATTTAACTTGGACAAAGTGCGTTTTCATTTCTTCATTATCCCCAATTTATTACAAAAAATTATCCGAAAAGTTCTGTTTTTTCTCTCCAAAACGCACTAAATTTCGCAAAAATCAGTTATTCAAAGTAGTTTTTTCGGAGAATTGCTCCACGCATTAAGATTGAAATTTAACCTCATTTTACATTTAAAATATTCAAAAATAATTGTTTAACCAATAAATAAACAAGGCATGAAATCTTTTTTAGTCCTATTTTTAGGAATATTTTTGCAGAATGCACCCAGTCAGGTGCTGGTCAAAATTTCTGATTATAAAGGGAATGAAACAAAAGCTAAAATTGAAATTTATCAAGACAAAAAGTTAATTGTTTCTAAATCAAATCAGATTAATTATCAAACCGAATTACCCAAAGGAATATACCAACTCAAGGTAATTGCTTGTGATACACTAACCGTTCCCATGAAAGTCTGGAACAAAGAACATGAATATCAAGTTTCGGTAAAAACTGATTGTCAGTAAGTTATAGTAATTTCCCGATGCGTTCCCAACGAATTTTGTTCGTTTCCGAATCAGCCGAAAACCAAACCAACACCGCCTTACCGATAATATGATTTTCTGGTACAAAGCCCCAAAATCGAGAATCCATCGCATTTTGACGATTGTCCGATAGCACAAAATAATAATTTTGACGAAATTCATATTCTGTAACATACTGATTATCAATAAATAAAGAATCATTTTGAATTTTTGTATTGGAATGGTTTTCGTGTTGTAAAATGATTGATTCATACAAGGCTAAATTCTGGGGCGTTGCCTCAATTTTTAATCCTTTGGCAGGAATTTTAATCTGACCAAAATTATCTGCATTCCACGAAAAATAATGCGAATGTGGGTAAATTTTTTCGCTTTGAACTGTGCTTTCTTTTGGCACAACAAGCGGCACAATATTGAAGTAACTACTTGATTTTGAGAGTGTTGCAAATTGATTATTTGTCAAATATAGAATCCATTTTCCTTGAAACGGAATCGCATCCGTGATATTAAATGATTCTAAAATATCGGGTTTTATTCCAGATTTAAGTGTTAATAAATAGGTATTTTTTATTGTATTTACAAATGTAATTTTTACGTTATTTATAAATATTTCACTCTTTTTTATTTCTAATTCATCGCCTGCCAAACCCACACAACGCCCGATAAAAGGTGTTTTCTGGTCGATGGGATGATAATTTTCGGGTGGATAATTAAACGTAATCACGTCATTATGAACAAGTTGTGAAAAAGCAGGCAACCGCCACATCGGTAACTGAATCCAATCCAAATAAGCGGGCATATTTCCAATCTTTTGATGCGTTAATGGAATTTGTAAGGGTGTGGCAGGCGTTCGAGTTCCGTAATGTAGTTTACTAACCAAAATAAAATCGCCCGAAAAAAGTGTCGCTTCCATCTCCGAGTTAGGCATCATAACTGCCTCAAAGAGAAGCCATTTCAGAAAAATTGCACCTATTAATGCCTTCATTCCTGTATCCACAAATTCACGGATGACACTTGGTTTCTTGTTGATTTTAGCACTTTTTCGGACAAATTTCATCATGGTTTATCATTAAAAATTACCTCGTTCAAACCTCATAATAATACATTGATTGCCGTGCAACTTATACTTTTTGGCGTATAAATTAGCCGTATTTATACCATCATGATTGTTATCAAACCCAATCCAAATTTCACTTTCGGTCAGTAGCAAAGCCTCCGCCATGCCAAATTGTGGATTAGAAGTATGATATAACGTATTGATTAATTGAGAGTTAGCGACATATTTTGCGTAAGACATACGGACAAACTCCATCGTATTCAAATTCAGGCGAGTTACACAATAATAATTTCGTTCCAATAAATATAAATATTCTTCCTTGCCTTTTTGGGCATATTTTATATCCGAAAAATCAGGGTCTCTGTCCTTGATATTTTCGAGTTCGGGTATCGAAAATTGACGCAAAATTTTTCCTTGTTGGTTGATTTCCAAGACATAACGTCCATCATTTAGCTTTCCTGCATTGCGCTCTTTGGCAAGAAAAAATGTCGAATCAGCATAACAAAATCCCTCAAATCCTGCATTTCCCCATTTTTCGGGGCAAAGCCGATTCCCTGTACGAATTTCGTATTCGGCAAAATCAGGTTTTAATTTAAAATTGTCCCCAATAATTGTATGTGCTTTTTCGGATAAAACAAACATTTTTTGGTTTTTAATATCAATTCCTTCCCAATCGTTTTCCCGAAAATGTACCTCAAATCCCTTTGCGTATTTGGTTTGTATAACTTTCTGACTATCAAGTAGATAAACATATTCATCTTCGTCCTGAATCATGAAAATTTCTCCTTTATCATTTTGTGCTAATCCACTCAATTCAAAAGACTTATGATATTCTGGCTGAAAGATAGTTTTGAGTTGTAAAATATCCTGCTGCGCTTGAAGTATTCTGATACCATTCCACAACACGACTAAAAGAAGAACATAAGTTTTCATCTTATTGATAATCAGTTATTTATGTTTGTTATGTATTTAAAATTATGGGTGATGATAAATTTCAAAGCGCATCAAGCCTCAAGCATTACAATTTTTGTATTGTTTTTGCATTTTTTTTATAAATCAATCAAATTGTTATTGACTTAAATTTTGTTGCCATTTCCAAGCCGAAAGCATCATATCATCCAGATTGTATTTGGGTTTCCATCCTAACTTCTTGGTACTGAGGGTAATATCGGAATAAATTGCCTCGACATCGCCTGCTCGTGGCTCACCGATATGGTAATTGAGCGACACGCCCGAAACTTTCTCGAAAGATTGTATGGCTTCCAGCACCGTAACGCCTTTGCCTGTTCCTAAGTTTATGATTTCATAATTCGCTTGGTTTTTACTGGTTTTCAGGTAGTTAAGAGCTAAAATATGTGCTTCGGCAATATCAGAAACGTGCACATAATCCCGAATACAAGAGCCATCACGGGTATTGAGATTGCCTCCAAAAACGGTTAATTGTTCTATTTCGCCGATGGCAGTTTTGGTAATGACGGGTACTAAATTGGTAGGCGAATTAATCGGATTTTCGCCATTTAAGCCCGAAATATGTGCGCCTACGGGATTGAAATAACGCAAGGCAATGACTTGAGTATCAGCTACTTTGGTGTAATCCTGAAGCACTCTTTCGCCCATTTTTTTGGTTTCAGCATAAGGGCTTTCCGATTTATTGAGCGGTGTTTGTTCATTGACAGGCAACTGTTGCACATTTCCATACACCGAGCAGGAAGACGAAAATATAAGATGCTGAATATCAAACTTTTGACAGCAAGATAATATCGTCAGCAATGCGCCCATATTGTTATGGTAATAAAAAACGGGATTTGCCACCGAATCAGGCACAGATTTTAGCGCAGCAAAATGGATAATTCCCATAATATCAGGATTTTCTATAAAAATACGCTCGGTTTCTGTGCGATTGCAGAGGTCAATGGCATAATTTTTTATGGTTTTACCTGTAATTTTTTGAATATTTTCAAGAGCTTCGGGCGATGAATTGCAAAAATTATCAACCGAAATGGGTTCATAATTATCGCCTTCCAAAAGTTCGATGAGCGTATGCGAGCCAATATAGCCACATCCTCCTGTTACTAAAATTTTATCTTTTTTCATCTCTTTTTGTGGTTTTGAGGGCGTGAAAGTACAATTTTTCTATGAATTAAATTTATTTTTCGACCACTTCCATCCGAATCGTTACATCCTCCAAAGGCCAGTCCATTTTATCGACCTTGAGCTGTGCAATCGAATCAATAATCGACAATCCGTCAATCACTTCGCCAAAAACGGTATAATCATTATCCAAATGCGGTGCGCCGCCCAGCGTGGTGTAGGTTTGGATTTGTTCTGGCGTAAAATTCCAGCCATAATCCTGCTGAATGCCCATGAGTTCGCCCAGCGGATGTACTTTTCCATGCACAATAAAAAAATCTTTGGCGGATGATTTCTTTTTCGGATTTTTGTGGTCTTCGTCCCGTGCCATCGCCAATGCGCCTTTTTTGTGATAATATTTTTGGGGCATAAATTCCTTAGGGATGCTGTATTTGCCGAGTGGAACGGGATTTTTTTCGTCTGACATTCCGCCTTGCACAATAAAATCTTTGACCACCCGATAAAAAACCGTGTTATCGAAATATTTTCGTTTGATTAATCGCACAAAGTTAGCCCGATGCAATACGGTTTCTTCATACAATTTGAGCGTCATGTTTCCGAATCTTGTTTTGATAACTATTAGATTTTCAGGGTTTTCTTTGGCATATTTGAGGAGTTCGGCACGAACATTTTGGTTATCAAGCAAAATATCTTTTGACTTTTTTTTGGCTTTTGAGTTTGTTGCTTGCTGATTTTCGGTTTGATTTTTCGCACGTTCATCACACGCCACCAGAACGAAATGACATAGCAAAAAAACGATTATAAATTGTATTTTCATCATCGAAAAAGGATTAAGATTTTAGCTAAATTTTGATACAAAAAAGCCTTACCAAATTGCATTTTGATAAGGCTTAATTTATTGATTATGAGTAACTTATGCTTTCAAAATACTTGTACCTGGGTAATATGCCGTTTCAGCTAATTCCTCCTCAATACGAAGTAATTGGTTGTATTTGGCGATACGGTCAGAGCGAGAAATCGACCCCGTTTTGATTTGTCCACAATTCAGTGCTACTGACAAATCGGCAATGGTGGTATCTTCGGTTTCGCCCGAACGATGGGACATCACGCTGGTATAAGAAGCATGGTGCGCCATAGTTACGGCGTTGATGGTTTCGCTCAAACTACCGATTTGATTTACTTTGACCAAAATAGAGTTTGCAATCTGATTTTCAATGCCTTGCTTGAGGCGATTGACATTCGTAACAAATAAATCATCACCGACAAGCTGGACTTTATTTCCGATGGCTTCGGTCATGGCTTTCCAGCCGTCCCAGTCGTCCTCGTCCATGCCGTCTTCGATAGAAAAGATAGGATATTTTTCAGTCCATTCTTTCCAATAGGCTGCCATTTCGGATGGCGTTAATTTATCGCCCGTTGATTTATGAAAATGATATACTTTTTCATCTCGATTATAAAATTCAGAACTTGCGGCATCCATCGCAATAAAAATATCCTCACCGGGACGATAGCCTGCCTTTTCGATAGCCTGAATGACGGTTATGAGGGCATCTTCGTTGGATTTGATATTTGGTGCAAATCCTCCTTCATCGCCAACATTGGTCGAAAGTCCTTGCGAAGCCAATACTTTTTTGAGATTGTGGAATACTTCTGCGCCCATTTGCAAGGCTTGTGCAAAAGATTTGGCGTTTACGGGAACAATCATAAACTCCTGAAAATCAATCGAATTATCGGCATGACTTCCACCGTTCAGGATGTTCATCATTGGCACGGGCAATGTCGAGGCATTCACGCCGCCAATATATCGGTACAGAGGCAATCCTGCTTCTTGGGCAGCAGCCTTCGCCGTGGCTAAGGAAACGCCCAAAATGGCATTTGCGCCTAATTTTCCTTTGTTGGGCGTGCCATCCAATTCGAGCATTAATTTGTCAATAAATTTTTGCTCAAAAACGGAATACCCAATTAATTCTTCTGCGATGATTTCATTGACATTTTCGACTGCCTTCGTAACGCCTTTGCCTAAGTAAGCCGCTCCTCCATCTCGCAATTCGACCGCTTCGTGTGTGCCTGTGGAAGCACCTGAAGGGACAGCCGCCCGTCCTACAACGCCGTTTTGCGTCTGTACTTCTACCTCTACGGTAGGATTGCCCCGTGAGTCCAGGATTTGTCGTCCTGTGATATTTTGGATATAAGTCATGCTATTCGGGTTTTAAATGTTACCGAAAAATGATAAAAAACTGTTTCTGTTCTGTATTCAGGTTCAAATATAACCATTCGTAGCCTTAAAATTACAAAAGCAGATGAATAAAATATGAAATTATAAAAGTAGGTATTTTTGTGAAACCCAAAAAAAAATGAGGGTCGAAACCTTATTTTATTTTATCTTTGCCGAAATAATCCAAGTTTTTCAACAAATTAACCAATACTTGGCTCATAAACGCATGGTTCACATGACGTAAACCCTTGTTTCAATTTTCATTAATTTTATTCTTTGCATGACACCTCAAGAAATTTATCCTATTAGCTATGGATTTCGTATTGAACGCACCGCCAAAATTATCAAACAAGTGATGCAACGTCGATTTAATGCCTTGCACTTCGACTTGACGGTCGATCAATGGGTTTTATTGGATTGCCTCCGCCAACAAGACGGGCAAAGCCAAAACGAACTGGCAGAAAAAACCTTCAAAGATGCCCCCACCGTTACTCGAATCATTGATTTGCTTTGCAAAAAAGAATTGACCGAACGCCGAAGCGACCCCACCGACCGAAGACGATTCAAAATTTATTTGACCCAAGCAGGACAAGCCAAAATTAAAGAAATTTTGCCTGTCGTTATCGAACTCCGAAAGAAAGGCATCGCACAACTCTCACGACAGGATTACGATAATCTCATTCATATCTTGGATGCCGTCTTCGAGAATTTTTCCTAAACAAAAGTTCATTAGAATAAAAAACATGAAAAGTACGCATCGTTTTTAGATTTTTGTAGTTTTGCGACTCGAAATATAAAACAAAACTTTGAATCTCGTGAAAAAGCGGACAAATAAAAATACACCCAAATCAACATCGAATCCATCGCCATCCAACATCACGGAAACGCAGGATAGGTCTAATCAATTACCTGATAACCAAGAAATTACACCCGTTTCCCTCAAAACAAAACTCATTTCTTGTATTCTTTTGGTGCTATTGAGTGCAGGGATTTTTAGCAATATTTCTGACCACCAGTACGTGCTGGACGATTTGCCCACCATTGCGGGAAATAAATTTGTCCAGAAAGGTTTTGGCGGTTTCAAAGAAATTATGCTCACGCGTGCATGGGACGGATACAATGCCGACATTAATATTGCCGTCTATCGACCTACGCAATTATTGATGTATGCCACTGAATATGAGTTCGTTAATCCACCCAAAGAAGGCGAAGTCAAAGAAGGCATATCGGGCGCACTAAGTAGCCTGCTTGATAATCTTGGCACACACGACCTCATCGCAAGTATGGGGGTGCATCCTTCGGGCGTAAGTCATTTGATGAATGTCTTTTATTATATGATTTTATGTGTCTTTATCTACCTTACTTTTGTCGAATTATTTCAGGGAAAATATCGAGGATTACCCTTGATTATTGCACTCATTTTTGTAACACATCCGCTTCATTCTGAGGCAGTTAGCAATCTCAAAAGTCGTGATGAATTAATCGCCTTGATGTTCGCTTTTATTGCCTTTTATAATCTGATTCGATACGTAGATACCGGCAAAATCTATAACATTATTTTTGCTGCCTTGATGTATTTTGTGGGCTTGATGTCTAAGGAAACGCCTGTGGCTTTCATGGGTATTTACCCCGTAACCTTGTATTTTTTCCGTCCCAAAATGAGTTTGATGGATATTGCCAAAGCCATTGCTCCGTTTTTTATATCCTTTTTCTTGTATTTGGGAATGCGACAGTATGTATTGGAAGTAATTTATAAAGGGGTAAAATTTAAACATACCCACCTCCAAAACCCGTTATTAAATGCCGAAGGCAGTGAAAAAATAGGCACTCGACTCTGGATTTGGGGTAAATATTTGCAATTAATGTTTTTTCCGCACCCCCTGACTTTTACCTATTTTTATGATGGCGTGCCGATGATGAAACCTACTCACCCCAAAGCCTTACTTTCCTTATTGATACATATTCTGATGCTTTGGCAAACCTATAAAGGACTGAAAACCAGAAGCGTTTATTCGTATGCCTTGTGGTTTTATTTTGGTACGATTTTCCTTTTCATGCACATCGTCATTAGTCCGGGTGATGCCATAGGCGAGCGCATGGCATTTGCTGCTACGACAGGATTTTGTATTTTCGTGGCTTGGTTTATTTATCGAGCTTTGGAGATTCGCCCACAAATGTCAATTTCTGAATTTTTTAAAGCAAACCTTACAAAGCCAGCTTCAATTCTCGCTTTGGTAGGTTTATTGGCTTTAGTTTCCGCTTTTGCCTACAAAACGCACGACAGAAATATGGCTTGGCACGATAATACCACACTTTGTGAAACCGATTATCCGACCTCACCACGAAGTTATATCCTGAACCGACAATTAGGCTTAACCTACTTGGCATTCCATGATACCTTATCTTTGCAAAAAGATAAATTTAAAGAATCTGCCGAACAAAAAGCCTACTATCTCAAAGAAAGTCTTAAATATTTTAAGGATGCCGTTGTTTTAGACCCCAGTAATCCTGCTTTATGGGCAAAATATGCTGAAGCAAGTACCAAAAATAATGACCTGAATACTGCCATGTGGTGCTATGAAAATGCGTATCGGGTGCAACCTACGAACGTCAATTATGGCATTCGAGCCGCCGAAATGTATCGAAAAAATACGACCAATTTCAAGAAAGAACAGAGCAAACAAAAGGCATACAAAAAAGCACTTTCCTTACTCAAGAAAATTATAGCTAATCCCCAATATGTGAATAATTATCATGTAAATCGTGAAATTGCACTCAATTATTACATGTTGAAGGATTACGCACAAGCCGAACCCTATTTTACGAAATCCTTACAATTTGCGAGCAACGGTCGGGATAAATGTATTATTTTTTCGGATTTAGCATCCATGTACTATACGCAAGAAAGATTGCAAGAAGCCTTCGATAATTTTCGCCAAGCGATTACGTTATTTCCCAATTATGATGTGCCTTTCAATGGAATTGGGGTGATTTATTATCGTCAAGGAAATATTCAGGAGGCACTTCGCTATTTTACGCAGGCATATAACCTCAATAATCAAAATCTCGAAGCCATCGGCAACTTACGAAGCGTCCATCAAGCCCTTGGAAATCAGCAACAAGCGCAACAATTTACGCAAATTTATAATCAGCTTACTGGCGGAAAATAAAACGTAAAATTTAGTGAAACATGATATTTTATTTACTCATATTTATCTGATTATCAGGATAATATGAAATTAAAACCAACTACTTGATACAAACTTACTATGAGTTTACAGTGTGGAATTGTGGGCTTACCGAATGTCGGAAAATCCACCTTATTTAATGCCTTATCGGATGCCAAAGCGGAATCCGCCAATTATCCCTTCTGTACTATTGACCCCAATGTAGGGGTGATTAGTGTGCCTGATGAACGACTAAATATTCTAAAGCAAATCGTTAATCCTCAGAAGGTTATCCCCACCGTCATCGAATTTGTCGATATTGCGGGGCTGGTCAAAGGAGCAAGCAAAGGCGAAGGATTAGGCAATAAATTTTTGGCAAATATCCGTGAAGTCGATGCCATTATTCATGTCGTGCGGTGCTTTGCTGATGATAATATTGTTCATGTGGCAGGCAAAGTAAGCCCCGTAGAAGACAAAGAAATCATTGATGCCGAACTGCAACTTAAAGATTTGGATTCGGTAGAAAAACGTATCCTTCGCACTCAAAAAGTAGCAAAGTCAGGCGATAAAAAAGCAAAACGAGAACTTGAAATCTTAGAAAAATACAAAATTCATCTCGAAGAAGGCAAAAGTATTCGTAGTCTGGAAGCATCCGAAGAGGAAAAGGATATGGTTTATGATTTACATTTATTAACTTCCAAACCTGTCATCTATTTGGCGAATGTTGATGAGGCTTCAATTCATCATGACAATCAATATGTACAAGCCTTAAAAGAAGCCGTCAAAACCGAAAATGCCGAAGTAGTTACCGTTTGTGCTTCGGTCGAAGAACAAATTGCCTCCTTTGAGGATGCCGAAGAAAGAGCCTTATTTTTGGAAGAATATGGACTCCAAGAATCGGGGCTAAATCGCTTAATACGAGCATCTTATAATCTTTTGGATTTAATTACTTATTTTACCGCAGGCGAAAAAGAAGTCCGTGCATGGACTATCCGAAAAGGCTGGAAAGCACCGCAGGCAGCGGGCGTAATTCATACCGATTTTGAAAAAGGATTCATCAAAGCCGAAGTTATCAAATTGGAAAATTATCAAAAATATAAAACGGAATCTGCCTGCCGAGATGCCGGAAAAATCGGCATCGAAGGCAAAGAATATATCGTAGCGGATGGCGATATTATGCACTTTCGTTTTAATGTATAGTTTATGTCTTATCCCAAAAAAATACAAAATCCACCAAAATTATTCCTTTTGGTGGATTTTTGTGTTAAATATCGGCTATCTGTGCGTTTTCGCTCCTAATCAACATTACATTACCCTTCATAAATCAAAAATTATGACTAATTTAGGTAGGAATTTGGGCAAAAATTTTTTACTTTTTAATATATGCTATTAACAAGTAATATTTTTGTGATAAACCATCAGACATACCTCAATGTAATATTTATGTTAATAATAAAGAAAAGCACTCATTTATTTGGTTTTGAACAGCTCCTTATCATTTATGAAATATAGCACATTTATAGTATTATGTCTGCTAATTTTTGGGCTAAATCAATATGCACTCAAAGCAGAAGACCCCAAAATTAGTACGCAAGAAGTGGATTCGTTAAATCAAAAAGCGTGGGATTCTCGTGCCGAAAATACGGAAATGTCCTTACGTTATGGGCAAGATGCGCTCGCTAAAGGATTGAAAATCAAGTATTTTGAAGGTATTGCCAAAAGTCATTCCTATATCGGGGTTGCCTACCGAAATCAAGGCAATTATAATCAGGCACTCAAACATTTTTTTGAGGCACTCAAAATAGCGGAATCCAATAATTTACAAACTGAAGTGGCTTATTCTCATATTAATATAGCCAATATTTATTACCTTCAGACCAAACTTCCCGAAGCCGAAAAATACTTGGGTTATGCCCTCAAAACTGCCCAAAAATTGACGAATGATGATATTCTGGCTTATATTTATATCAATTATGCACGACTTTTCCGAAAGGAAGATAGTTATCAGAAAGCCCTAAATTATACGGATAAAGTGCTTGAAATCCGTAAAAAACAGAAAGAATCCGCCAAAATCATGGCAGTTTATTCAGAAAAAGGAAAAATTTATCGGGATATGGGTCAATATGAAGATGCCATTCATCAGCTTCATGAGGCACTGTATATTGCCCTTGCCAATGAATATACGTTGGATGTGATTTCGTGCTATCATCATTTATCTCGTACATATTTATATGCCAATAATTACGCCCAAGCCAAACATTACGCCCGCATGAGTTTGATGTTACACCCCGAAATGGCGGGCATTCATTTACGGCAAAATAATTATGACATTTTATATCAGATTTATAAAAATACGAAAGAATACGATAAAGCACTGGAATATCACGAGTTATGGACAAGGTCGCAAGATAGTATCAAAACCGCCGAATATAACAAAAATCTGGGCGAACTTCGGGTGCGATACGATTCGCAACAACAGGAGCAGGAAAATAAAATCTTGAGGGAACACAATGACAAACAGTCATTTGTCGTGATGGCGATGGTAGCTTTTGCATTTTTATTATTGTTAATTGTTTATCTTTTGTATCGAAATAATCGCAGAAAAATAGAAGATAACCGAAAATTAGCCGAACAACAAGAGGAAATTTTGAAAAACCATCAAGCCTTGACCCAAAAAAATGAGGAAGTTCAGCAACAAGCTATTTCTTTGCAACAAGCTAATAATCAGATACATAAGCAACATTTTGATATTACTTCGAGCATTAATTATGCCAAACGGATTCAGGAGGCAGTTTTGCCCGAACTCACGAAGATTCAGGAATATCTCCCCGAATTTTTTGTGTTTTATCGCCCTCGTAACATCGTTTCGGGTGATTTTTATTTTTTCGATGCCCGCCAAGATTGTATGATAATTTCGGCAATCGACTGCACAGGACATGGGGTTCCCGGTGCTTTTATGTCCTTGATTGCCAACGACTTATTGTCTAATATTTTATTGACCCAAAAAAATCCAAGTCCTGATAAAATCCTAAATCTATTGCATCTTAACGTAAAAATAACACTTAGACAAGACTCCAATCACGGACAAGACGGCATGGATATGGCAATTTGTGTGATTTATCCTAACCGAAATTTGGTCGAATTTGCGGGCGCAAAATCTCCTTTATTTTATATGCAACATACTGAAAATCAGCTTATTAAAGGCGATATTATGCCCATCGGTGGCTATAAAAATTCCCTACACCAAAAACGTCCTCGTCATTATACCAAGCACCGCATTTCGATTCATTCGCCTACCACATTCTATATGTATTCGGATGGTTTTCAAGACCAATTTGGCGGCAAAAAAGGCAAAAAATTGATGTCCCGCACATTCCGAAATCTGCTCCATGATATTCATCAACTCCCTCTAAATCAGCAACATCAACAACTTGAGCAGACCTTAGACCAATGGATGCTCGAAGGTGATTTTGAGCAAATTGACGATATTCTGGTCATGGGATTTCGATTACATCCTACAAACTAAATTAATATCTAATACCATGAAAATCAGTATTTTAACCGTTATTTTTTGGATAACAGTTCCAACTATTTTTGCACAAATTCCAGATTTGGGACTCAATCCGCATCGCCAAAAATGGCAACAAATCTATACCGATACCGCCCAAGTTATATTTCCTGTTGGGATGGAAAAATCGGCGCAACACCTTGCTAATCTGATACATACGCAAGCCAAAACTACTACTTCGATAGGAAAACGCATTCATAAAATTCCGATTATCTTACATAATCAAACCACTATTCCGAATGGATTTGTTGCTATTGCGCCATTTCGGTCAGAATATTACATGACCCCGCCACAGCTTAATTTTAACGGAGCAACGGCTTGGCAAGACATACTTTCTATTCACGAATATCGCCACGTACAACAAAATGCCAATATGAAAGTAGGCATCACCAAGTTTGCCAGTTATCTTTTTGGACAGTACGGCTGGGCAATTTTGGGCGCAACCGCAGTACCTCGCTGGTACAAAGAAGGCGATGCCGTTCTGACCGAAACCTTATTAACTCATGCAGGCAGAGGACGACAACCTATGTTTGATATGGAATATCGGGCAATATTACTCAACTCAAAAAAGTACAATTATGAAAAAGCGGCAGCAGGTTCTTTTCGGGATTTTGTTCCCAATTTTTATCGCATGGGATATTATATGACGACCTACGGACGAAAGAAATTTGGGCAAACTATTTGGATAAAAACAATGGATAATGCCGCCCGTTACGACAAACTTTTTTACCCTTTTAGTCGTGCTTTTAAAAATCATACAGGTCTGAATATGAAAGAGTTATATCAAAAAACTTTTCAAGAATTGGACAGTATTTGGCGTGCCGAAGATAACAAACTCACTTTAACCGCATCAAAAAGTGTAACGCCCGAATTACCCAAAATTTATACCGAATATCGTAATCCAACCTACTGGACTTCGGATAAAGTGATTTGTGAGAAATCTTCGTTTCGTCATATTCGGGAGTTTGTTATCGTTCGTCATGATGGGCAAGAGAAAAGGCTTTTCAAGGCGGGTCAGAGTTCGTATTATAACCG
This sequence comes from uncultured Cytophagales bacterium, assembly GCA_964577275.1. Classification (GTDB taxonomy): domain Bacteria; phylum Bacteroidota; class Bacteroidia; order Cytophagales; family Thermoflexibacteraceae; genus UBA2561. The sequence goes on from CAZNYR010000006.1 coordinate 58,387, forward strand.
TTCTTTGTCAGTCAAAAAAGATAAAATGGTCTGGGCTGAAACCCGATTTCATGAGCGTTGGAGCAACGTCCAGTATTCTGTTATTATGCTTTATGATATGAAAAATTTGACCAAAAAACAGCTCACACGAAAAACCCGTTACTTTGCTCCTGCTCTTTCTGAAGATGCCTCAAAACTCGTAGCAGTTCATGTTTCCGAAAATCAAACGTATAATTTACATATTTTAAATACAAAATCGGGTAAAATAGTACATGAAATTCCAAATCCTACAAACGAATTTTACGCCTTTCCGACTTGGACAACACAAAATCAGATTGTCGTAACAGCACAAAGTTCTAAAGGAAATCGCCTTATTTTGATTGATATAGAAACAGGCAATCTAACTGATTTAGTAAGTTTAACAAATTTGCAAATTTCTAATCCGAAGGTTTCGGGTGATTATGTCTTTTTTTCGGGCGCATTCACGAAAATTAACAATATTTTTGCCGTCAAAATAACAACTCCCAATCAATTATTTCAAGTGAGTTCGGTACGATTTGGAGCATTTCAACCTGCGGTTTTTTCTGACACTAAACAACTGATTTTCAGTGAGTTTAATCATTTCGGTTATACCTTAAAACAGTTGAAAATTGAGCCTGAAACATGGAAAAAATTTGATATTTCCCAAGCCCAAGAAATTGATTATTTCAAGCCTTTACTCCAGCAAGAAATTTCAGATTTGCCCTCGAAATTAGATACCAAAAAATATAATATTTCCAAGTTTTCCAAATCCACAAAGCTCATCAATATTCATAGTTTGGGTTATACGGCTTTTCATCCCAATTATGGAATAGAACTTCATGCACAAAACTTTTTTAGTACAATGTATGGCACGTTAGGCGGTACGTATAATGTCAATGAAAAACAGCTCACTTATTATGCTGATTTTAATTATGGCGAATGGTATTCCATGCTGAATTTTGGCGTAAGTCATGGCAATCGTTTTAGTTATGTACTATATCCGAGTGTGGCACTTCCGAAGGCACATATTTGGTCAGAAACTTCAGGGTACGTAGGTCTGAAATTACCGCTCAATTTGAGTTCGGGCATAAATTCTTCACGATTAGATTTATCAATAAAATACAATTTTTTAAACCTTAATTATCAGGATGAAATTTTCGATTTGACCAGAGGAGGAATGTTAAATACGAGTAGTTTTGAACTGATTTTCAACCGCATACAGCTCCAAGCCTTGCAAAACTTGTATCCCAAATGGGGCGTAAATTTCTATGCACAAGGACAAACCACATTATTAGAAAAATTCAATTCTGGCAATCGGATTTATGTTGAAGGCGGTATCTATTTGCCAAGTATTTTCCAGAATCACGGGTTCTATTTATCGGGAGGATATCGCAAAGAAGCCGTTATCGGAGCGTATCGTTTTCAAGATAATTTTGTGTTTTCGAGAGGCTATTTACCTTACTTTTCTAACGAAATTCGGCGACTTTCTATCAATTATGGAATGCCTTTGGTGCGCCCTGATTGGGCAATCGGAGGAGTGCTATTTTTACAACAAATTAAGGCTAATACTTTCTTTGATTACTCAAAATATTACATTTTTTCGGATGATAATTTACAGCGTTCTTTGGGAACAGAAATCCGTTTTGATTTCCGATTTTTAAGGCTTTTAAATGTAGATATGGGTTTTCGATACAGTCGCCTGCTCGACCCGAATCCTGTTTTGAACGAGCCACATCAACGGTTTGAATTGCTCATTTTTAGATTGGATGGTTAATTAAATAAAGGGCGTTAGGATAATTTTCCTATTTTTGCGCCAAAAAAATGACTAAAAAAAATGGAAAGATATATGCAACGAGGCGTTTCGGCATCCAAAGAAGATGTCCATCATGCCATCAAAAATATAGATAAGGGACTGTTTCCAAAGGCTTTTTGCAAAATTATCCCTGATATTTTAGGCAAAGACCCCGAATTTTGTAACATTATGCACGCTGATGGGGCTGGAACAAAATCATCGCTGGCGTATTTGTATTGGAAAGAAACAGGCGATATGTCAGTCTGGAAAGGTATTGCACAAGATGCGATTGTGATGAATACCGATGATTTACTCTGTGTTGGTGCAACTCATGATATTTTACTGTCATCAACTATCGGACGTAATAAAAATTTGATTTCAGGAGAAATTATTGCTCAAATTATTAACGGAACAGAAGAGGTTTTGGAAATGATGCGCTCGCACGGCATTCGCATTTATTCGACAGGTGGGGAAACCGCAGACGTAGGCGATTTGGTCAGAACAATTATTGTTGATAGTACGGTTATGGCTCGAATGCCTCGTAAAGACGTGATTTCCAATGATAAAATTCAGGCTGGCGATGTCATTGTCGGTTTGGCTTCCTTCGGAAAAGCAAATTATGAAACTGAATATAACGGCGGAATGGGCAGTAACGGACTTACTTCGGCTCGGCATGATGTCTTTGATAATTATATTGCCCAAAAATATCCTGAAAGTTTTGACCCCAATATCCCCGCAAATTTGGTGTATTGTGGAAGTCGAAAATTAACCGATTTTTATAAAAATTTACCACTTACTATCGGAAAATTAGTCCTTTCTCCGACACGTACATACGCTCCTATTATTAAAGAAATTTTAACAAATTATCGGCAAAATATTCATGGTATGGTACATTGTTCGGGTGGCGCACAGACCAAAGTGTTACATTTCGTTGATAATGTTCATGTCATTAAAGATAATTTATTTGCCTGTCCTCCACTTTTCAGATTAATTCAGGAAGAAAGTGGCACGACATGGAAAGAAATGTATAAAGTTTTTAATATGGGACACCGTATGGAAATTTACACTTCCAATAAATATGCACAAGAAATGATTTCGATTGCCGAATCTTTTGGGGTCGAAGCCAAAATTATTGGGCGAGTAGAAGCAAACGAGGGTAAAAAATTAACCATTCATAGCGAATTTGGTCAATTTATCTATGAGTAAGATTTTATTTTTATGACGAACTTTTCACAAAAAATATTCGTGCTATGAAATGCCATCGTAGCACGAAATCGAGCCAAATCTTAAACAGATTCTCCCTGAATTTCAACGGAATGATTATGATTCAGTTCTTGAAAAGGTGTAGTTTCCTCAATTTTTTCGGGAACATCAAAAATTTCTGTTTCGGCTATAACTTCCTGATTTTCAGATACTTTTAAATAAAAAATCCGAGTATTTTGTAGCCAATCCTCCTCAGATTCTTGTAAAACTTCCCTAAAAACTTGGAGGCATTTTTGGTTTTGTGTCGAGGCAAATAATTGCACTTCATACTCTTGGCAGAACCACAAAATCACACGCCAAAAATCATTCAGGCGATGCTCCTCAATATCCGCTCCAATTTCATCAATCATAATTCGTTTTTCGGAATGGGCAATAATTTCTATCAAAATTCGGGTCAGTTTCACGACTCCACTTCCGAGCATCGCCAGCGGAATCACCGAATCAAAATTTTCCTGCGTTACCACCAATGTAGGATAATCGGTCGCCGAAGTCGAAACTTCGATAAATTCGAGCGTAGGCAAAATACGATTTAATGCCGAAATTAATGTTTGTTTACGAGAACGATTATTTTGTATGTGCTTGGAATACAGGTCAGTAAGATTATTATCAAAAAAATTAGCATAATAAATCAAAGGAATATCTCGCACATGATTCGTGGGTTTGAGATACAAAACATCTTTGTTTTCCGAAACTCGGAGGCTAATCGGTGCATTATTTGATGATGTACTTTTTTGCTCTTTATTGTGTTTTATGGTTATTTTTTTATCATTTGCAAAAACAAATCGAATGTCTTTCTCGCTGTCCTTTTGGGTAAAATAAGACAAAAAATCTGTCTGTGTAGGCGAAAATTGAAACCGATAAATTAATGCCGTGTACAAATTTTCGGCAAAAATTTCAGCATCCTCATCGAAAAGCAAGGCTTCCAAAAGTGTTGTTTTTCCGATGCTGTTCGCCCCTGTAATGAGATTAAACTGGGCTATATTTTTAAGTTCGAGAATTTCAAAACACTTGAAATTTTCAACCTTAAAATAAGTGATGTGCTTGTCTGTCATTTTTTGTACGTTAAATATAGGCTTGAAACTTGTTGATTTGATAAAATAAGAATTTTATGGCTAAAAACTCTATTTTATATTCATGTTTATTTTTCGTAAACTACGAAGTCAAAATCAAATGGATGCCTTGCATCAGCAAAATGCCTTTCTCTCGAAATTTCTTTCCAGATTTCAGAAATCGGTGGAAAAAATGTATCTCCCTGAATATCAGTCTGTACCTCCGTAACATACAGGCGGTCAGCTTGTGAAAGCATTTGGGCATAAATTTTACCCCCACCAATCACAAAAAGTTCTTTTTCTTGATTTTTTTGGGCAATTTCGAGGGCATTTTCAATCGAATGAACTACCAAACCCCCTTCAAGGGCATACATCGGATTACGAGAAACCACCAAAGACACCCGATTCGGGAGCGGTCTGCCGATAGATTCGTAGGTTTTTCGTCCCATCAAGATATAATGTCCTGATGTAACTTTTTTGAAATATTGGAAATCTTTTGGCAAATGCCATAACAGTTGGTTGGCTTTTCCGATGACATGATTTTGAGCCTTCGCCACAATAATAGATATTTTCATGCGCCAAAAATACGCACAAAAATAAAAAAAGATGACATTGTACGAAACAACACCATCTTCATCAATAGGGTTACTTGTGAGATTGAAAAACAAAACCTTCAATGAAGGTTTGTTAGTATTCTGAAAAAATGCTTACAACTTTTTATCAGTTATCCGAATGACCCCTACTCCACCAAAATCGTTGCAATGCGTTTTTGGTTTTTTCATAAAATTTATACTTTTATGTTATTGACATCAAAGAAAATTTTGGTTTGATTGCCCAAAATTTTGGTAAATCCCTTGACATCATCGCCTGTCCATGCCGTATTCATTTCGCCGTATTGTCCAAATTTGGATGCCATCAAATCATTTTCAGATGTAACACCCTCTAAATCAAAGAAATATGGCTTTAGCAATACACCCACTTCGCCATTGACGTTGGCTTGTGTATCCTCCAAAAATGTTTCAATATTTCGCATCACGGGGTCGAGATATTGTCCTTCATGCAACAACATTCCGTACCAATTTGCGAGCTGTTCCTTCCAATAGGCTTGCCATTTTGTTAATGTATGTTTTTCTAATAAATGATGTGATTTAATGATAATTAGTGGCGCAGCCGCCTCAAAACCTACTCGTCCTTTGATGCCGATAATCGTATCGCCTACATGAATATCTCGCCCAATTCCATAAGCGGAAGCCAAGCCATTCAGATAATTAATCGCATCGGGTTTTGTTTCAAATTTTTGTCCATCAACCGCTATTAATTCGCCTTTTTCAAATTTTAAGGTTACTTTTCGAGGCTGTTTTTCAGAAATTTGTGTCGGGTATGCTTCTTCAGGTAGATTTTGATGCGAAGTTAGCGTTTCTGCACCGCCCACACTTGTCCCCCAAATTCCTTGATTCACGGAATATTTTGCCTTCGTCCAATCGGCTTCCACGCCCTTTGCCTTGAGATATTCAATTTCGGCTTGTCGAGCTAATTGTTGGTCGCGAATCGGGGTAATAATCTGAATATCAGGCGCAATAATCTGAAAAACCAAATCGAATCGTACTTGGTCATTGCCTGCACCTGTCGAGCCATGCGCTATGTACTTTGCATTTATTTTTTTTGCATATTTAACAATCGCTAATGCCTGAAAAACACGCTCGGCACTGACCGAAAGCGGATAGGTCTGATTTCTGAGCATATTACCATAAATCATATATCGAATGCAATTTTGGTAATAATTTTGAACCTCATCCAACGTAGTATGCGAAATCACACCCAATTTATAGGCTTTTTCTTCGATGATTTGAAGCTCATCAGGCGAAAATCCTCCTGTATTGACGATGGCAGAATACACGTCCAATTTTCTATCATCACTCAAATATTTGACGCAATAAGAGGTATCCAGTCCTCCACTAAAAGCCAAAACCACTCGTTCTTTCATAGTCGTTATTTTTTGTATTTTTTTAGGAAAAAGATAAAACAGTTTATTTCATAATCCACCAAATTAATAGGTTTTAGTAGATGCACAAACGCCCTGTATTCATTCAAAAATCACGTCTGCTTTCGGTTTCATTTTTGTCCGAAATGGATTTTTGAATCGAACCAATTTAGGAGTTTCTGGCTGATTTTTATTGCGTAATAAAATGTGCTTTTTCAAACGCATCCAGCGCGCATAAACTGCGGGTTTGAACTTGCGTTCTTTCCTATTTTTTCTGGGATTTTTGCCATGCTGATTTTTATTTTCAGAATTTTTCTGTTCTTGTTTTGGGTCGAAAAGCATCCCCGTGCAGAGGCAATGTTTTCGGTTGGTGCGGAGTTGAATATCATAATTTACGCAACTTTGGCATCCTTTCCAAAAGTCCTCATCATCAGTAAGTTCTGAAAAAGTTACGGGCTTATAACCCAATTCTGAATTAATTTTCATGACGGGCAGACTGGTCGTCAAGCCAAATAATTTGGCATCCGGATATTTGCTTCGGGAAAGTTTAAAGGCTTTGGTTTTAATCCTTTTTGCCAGTCCAGCCTGCCTAAAATTAGGATTCACAATCAGCCCCGAATTGACGACATATTTGCCGTGTCCCCATGTTTCGATATAGCAAAAACCCGCCAATTCAGCCGTACTTTTTTGCAATGCAATGACGGCTTTGCCTTCGTGCATTTTTTGTTGGATGTATTCGGGCGAACGCTTTGCAATGCCCGTGCCTCGTTGTTTGGCGGCTTGTTCAATCATATCGCAGATTTGCGAAGCATACGCCAAATGAATTTCCGAAGCGATTAAAATATGAAATTCCATGAGATTATAAATTGTACTTTTCAAAGAAAATAACCAGCCAGAATTTTGCCCAAAATCATGGCATTCATTCGTAGCATTATGAGTAATTCTGAAAATTTTTATGTGTGTTTCTGAGAGTTGTGTGGTCGGTGATGACCTCGAAAAATGTGTTGCACGAAGCAACACGCTATGTTACGTGCGCCCGTTAGGGGCGTGGGAAAAAACGGCGCAAGCGTGCCACCGTATGAGAGAAACAATATGGGAAATGGTTTAATTTCATGCCCAAATTTAGGTAAACTTTTGAAAATTCCTCAACTTTAGTCTGATTTTTTTAGTGAATTTCTCAAAATCGTATCATTTTTTTAATAAGTTCGTAATCCAAATATTTAAATTATTTCGATAGTTGCCTGTGGGACACAGGCAACCGCGATAGATTCCATGCCTAAAAATTATAGATTTTTCTTGCTAATCTGTTTGCCTTTCATCGTATATAAAACGGGACGATAGTCAAAAACGGGTGGTTGTCCTTCATTTTCGGGGTTTTTACGGTGTATTTCGGTGGTTTGCAACTGCACTTGACCGCCCCACATATACGAAATTCCCATCATGGTACTGGGGATAAAATCCTGAATTAATTGTTTTCCCTCAAAAATATGTTCCATGTATAAGTTTTCGTCCGTTGTTTTTTCGAGAATTGGTCGAATGACTGGCGGATGATACAAGGAATCAATTAACATTTTTTTGTAATCCTTGCCTTTACGACTCTTGACATAATATTCGTAGGTTTTTCGTTGTGGATTCACACGTTTTCCGACCACAAATAAATGATGTTCATCAACAAAATCTTGACTTGTAAACGTATTAATGAGCGTAAAATCAGAGAAATGCGTTCGTAATGCAAAGAGTGCATCATGACCTTTTTGGGCTTTGGTATCGAAATTTTCACGTTTTTCGATGTCCATTAATTTTTGAAAATTAAAGTCTAATCTCCCTTTATTTGCCAAATCCATGACGTGTTCGATGAGTCGCAACCCAATCGCATAGGGGTTCAGCCCAACTCGGCTAATGGAAGTAACCATCGCATTAATTTTGGCGTAGGCGACTTCGTGTCCTTTGATGCGGTCATCAGCACGAAAGAGGCGGTCATGCCAGTAACTTGCCCAGCCTTCGTTAATGATTTTGGTGCGGCGTTGCGGTTCAAAATAAATGCCCGTATTTCGGATAATAGTCATCACTTCTTTCATCCATTTATTTCCTTCCTTCCGTAGGAAAGGCGAATAATCTCGGACAAAAGTCATTAAATCAATTACCTTTTTATGGTCTTCGCTCTGGAGTTTATATTTCTCGAACAACGCTTCAAATTCGGGGTGTTTTTTACGAATTTCGGCAAAAAAGACCGATTCGGCAACATTTTCGCCCACTTGCTCAATCAAATCATTATAGCGTTCGATTTCATTAAAAAAATCATGTTGTGAAACCTGTCCAATATCTTGCAAAAATGTACTAAAATAATATTCAATGCGTGGCGATGGGTCTTTTTCGCCGTCATAATTCATTTTTGCCAGCGTTTCAAAATATCCTGTCATGTTGTCCATATTTCGGCTAAATTCGATGGCATAATCCACCCATCGTCCGTGCCGACTCCGAAGCTGATTTATTAAACGTTTGTCCGCAAGTGCTTGACCTACAAAGTCATCCGACCACGTATGTTCAAACATTCGGTTATTTTGAAAAAAATCAATATGTCCCAACACATGATAAAAAATCATAATATTGAGCCAGTCAGGATTATTGTCATTATAAAAGGAAATAGCTGGGCGTGAGTTAATTACGGTTTCGTAAGGGTTAGAAGGCTGGATTTTATATTTGGCATTTTCTTTCAAAACTTCCACATCACTGACCCAATAATCGTAGAGTGTCGGAATCATGACTTTGGGTGATAGATGCAAAAATTCTCGATTCGTAACTATATATTCAAGGGTTTCGCTCTCGAAACGCAAGCCCACTTCTTCGGCTCTTTGCTTGCATTCCTCCATGATTTTTTTGGCGCGTTGGCTGATAATTTCCATAGAATGAGGGTTTGGTCTGTATTTTTATGTTTAATGGATTGCCTAAAGTACAAAATTTTTGGAAAAATGCGAACGTTCATACTCGCATTTTTTCAACGCATTTCACAAAAGTATAATACAATTTTGCTTCATAAATTAGCATAATTTACAAATAAAATTCAACAAAAAAATCCTTGTTAAAGATTAACAAGGATTTTTTCAGGATGATAATTTTGATGATTATTTGATTCGTAATTTTTGTCCAACTTGTAATTTGTCGTTGGATAAACCGTTCAGGCTACGAATTTGTGCTACTGAAACGCCATGCCGTTGCGAAATCTTCCAAAGGCTGTCGCCTTGTCCCACAATATAGTGCATGGAAGTTTTGGTATCAGACTGGATAGTTTTCTGAACAGAATTATCTACTGATTTTGAGGCAGTTACTTTGCTTTTTTGGCTCGTTTGTGTGGCTGTTTTTTGAGGCGCATATCCTTTTCGATAAATGGTCAAAGATTTGCCCGCATGAATCAAATCAGAACGCAACCCGTTCCAACGTTTGATGTCCGAAACTGAAACTTTATATTTATACGCAATCAAGTTCAAGGATTCGCCATGTCGGATTTTATGGCTTACTTTGCTACTCCGATTGACAGAAGAAGCCGTTGTTTTTTTATGATAAGTCGTTGATTTACTGTTATTTGAAACCAACGTAATGTTTGGTTGTTCGTAAGTTCGAGGTGCTTTTTTGATATGTCCCAAAATTGCCAATTTGTTTTCCTCAAAAAATGGCTTACGAAGTGCAGGGATTTTCAGTCCATAATTATATACGCCGTGTGGCACGACATCTCGGCGCAATTCAGGATTTAAATCCGCCAAATCTTTGGCGCACACATTTAATTTTTCGGCTAACGCATCCAGACTAATATACTGATTTACGGTAATGGTATCCGTTTCAATCGGGAATAAGGCATCATTCTGGATAATATTATGTTCTTCGGCATAGTGCATCACGTAAGTTATGGCAATAAACATCGGAACATACGAACGGGTTTCTTTGGGCAAATAATCATAAATCTCCCAAAAACCTTTCTTTCCCGAACGTTTTTGTGCTTTTTTCAATCTGCCCGGTCCACAATTATAGGCGGCTAACGCCAATTCCCAATCGCCATCAAAATATTTGTGCAAGGCTTTGAGATATTTAGCGGCAGCTACGGTCGATTTTTCGGGGTCCATTCGTTCATCAATGTAAGCGGTGCGTTTCAAGCCATACAAACGCCCCGTACTGGGCATGAACTGCCAAAGCCCGCCCGCTCCGACCCGTGAAACCGCCGTGGGCTTGAGTGCCGATTCGACAATCGCCAAATATTTTAATTCGTCAGGAACGTGATGCTCTTCCAAAATACGTTCAAACATCGGAAAATAAACCTCTTTTCGGCGGAGCATTTCTTTGGAATAACTGCGTCTTTTGACCGCCAAATAATCTACAAATCCCCGTACTTCCGCATTGAAAGTCAGTGGAATACCATTACTTTTGAGGCAACTCAATCGGTCGGCAATTTCGGCATCCGATACGTGCGGGATATAATCAAAATCTAATTTTTTTTCATTGACCTGCACCGTGTTTTCGTCAGGTTGATAAAACATATCTTCGCCAATTCGGTCTTGGGCATCCGCAATCGAAACCTCATCAATAACCACTGCAAATTCAATCGGCGCAATATACCGATTAAAAAACCCTGAAAATAAATCCAAGGCGGCATCATAATGATTTTCGACAAAAAGAGAATCTTCTGGCGATAAAAAAATTTTA
>CAZNYR010000007.1:0-36633 GCA_964577275.1 uncultured Cytophagales bacterium
TTCATTGCTTTTCCCTACGCCTTTGGCAAAAATATGCGGTGTAATTTTATCGACCGAAAGTGCCTGCAAGATGCGTGGTGCGCCCAAAATACCGCCTAATGCCGATGATAACGTTGCCCCCCAAATGCCTGCAATCACAAACCATGATGAGCCGAAGGCAATTTCTTTGAGAATATTGCTGTTGGTGCGGAGAATTTTTCCGTCAATCGCAAAAGCTAAAAACACTGCCAAACCCAAATATATCAACAAACCTACGGCAATCGCCAAGATAGTACCTTTGGGAATGTCTTTTTTGGGGTCTTTCAAATCGCCAGACATCGCCACGCCCGCCGTAAAACCCGTTACGGCAGGGAAAAATATACCGAAAATTTCGGCTAAAGATTCTGTATTTGAGGATTTTAAGAGTGTTGGCGTTTGTGCTGCGTATTCGCCTACGGTATTAAAAAAAATCGGGGAGGCAAGAAAAATCGAACCTAAAGATACCAAAATCGCTGCCAGAATAAAAAATTGTGTCTTGATGGCAAACGAAGTACTAATAAATGCAATGGTCATGACACAAACAATGGTCGCCGTGCCAGTTATCCGCAAATCATGAATCGAAATCGCATGACTTTTATCCAGAATTTCGGGGATGAGTTTAATCATGGCGGGATGTCCCAGTTGTTTGAGGGCATGAACAAATGATAATTTATCTTCATATAATAATCCTTTCAGTGTAACTAACTGATTATGAATCGAATCCGTAGGTTGCAACAACTCAAATGTATCATCTGTAATTTTGAAGCCAGACCCATATCCATAAAAATCAATAAAACTTTCCGAAAAACCAATCACGTATAGGGCAATACTCAAGGCTGTCCCCACAAAAAGTGTAATGCCAATCGCTCCGCCAATCGGCAAGCCCAAACTGCGCGATAAAATATAATAAATTCCGCCTGCCTTGACACGTTTATCGGTCGAAATCGAAGAAACACTCAAACCCGTCGAAACGGAAATCACATGGGAGAGCAGAATGATTGCCAGCGTCCAGTACAGTCCAGCCTCGCCTACTACCCAGCCCAACCGCAAGTACATAATGACCCCTAAAATTGTCAGCACGGAAGGCGTAAAAACTCCCGCAAATGCACCGTATTTTGTTCCTTCTGATGCCATATTAATGATTGTTGCCTCTCAGTTTATCAAAATTATGAAATGATTCAAATGTAACCGAAAAACTTGACAAAATTTCTGAATTAACTTCAAAGGTAAGATGTAGGGCGGATTATAAAATATGATTATCTACGAAGTCTGACCGAAGGTCTGACGCTAATAATTCAACGCCATGATTTAATGGCCTATAAATCGATTTTCATCCCAATAATCAAAATATCATCCGTTTGCGAGGCGTTTCCTTTCCATTTATGAAATTCTTTTTCGAGCATTTTTTTCTGTTCATCAGCACTAAAACGACTGATTTCGGTCAGGAAATTTCGGAATCGTTTGCGTAAATATTTCATGGCGTATCGCTCGCCAAATTGGTCTTGAAAGCCATCCGAATACAAAAACAAGCTATCGCCCGTCTGGAGTTGGAGGTTGTGCGTTTCAAATGATTTATATTTTAATTTTCGGTGTGTCGTATTTCCAATCGGATATCTGGAGCCGTCAATAATTTGGGCGGTTTGGTTTCGCACCAACAAAACTGGATTTTTTGCGCCCGCAAATTGCACTTGGTTCGTTTTTTCGTTGATGACCAATACGGAAATTTCCATGCCATCCTTGAGTTGTTTGGAGGAGGAATGATATTTTTTGAGTGCCGAAATGATTTTGTTATCCAATTCATGCAAAATCAGATGAGGGACATAGTTTTTTTCGGCAATGACTTCATCGAGCAAAATTGTTCCCAAAACGGTCATAAATGCACCCGAAACACCATGTCCCGTACAATCGGCAGAAATCAAAATTTTGAGCGATTGCTCGGCATCCGAAATGGTATAAAAACGATAAAAATCGCCCGAAACAATATCCTTCGGCTGAAAATAGACAAAGGATTGAGGGAAAAATTCTTGGAGTTCGTGTTCGTTGCCCAAGATTGCCTCCTGAATGCGGCGTGCATATTTGATGCTGTCGATAACGTGCTGATTATGAATCTCGACCTGTCGTTTGGCGTGGGCTAATTTTTCGTTTTGTTCGGCAATCAAACGATTTTGTGTTTCTTGTGCTTCATTGACTGCCGAAAGTTCTTCCATATTTTGAAGTAAGATTTTTTCCTGAATTTGCAATTTATCGAGTTGTCCGATGACCTTTTTTTCGAGTTCCTTTTGTCGAGTAACATCCTGTGCAAAAATCACCACTTTTTCGACAATTCCCGAAGCATTCGCAATCGGATTATATGTGGCATTTACCCAAATAACATTGCCTTTTTTGTGCAAATACGGATAAATTCCGCGCACATATTTTCCTTTCTGGAGCGTAGTCCACGAAAAATTAAAGTCATTCCGATTTTTATCAGGCAATAATAAATGATGGTGTCGCCCCATGATTTCTTGTTTTCGGTAGCCTGCCAACTGCACAAATTCTTCGTTTGCATCCGTAATGATGCCTTCGATGTCCATTTCCAAAACCACAGTCGATTTGGAAATCGCAGTCATTTTTTGCTTAAAATCTACGGTGCGATGATGTTCTTCGGTAACATCTTTGCCCAGCATAATCACTTTTGAAATTTGATTATTGGCATCACGAACAGGCGTAAAAGTAGCATCAAGCCATATTTCCGTGCCATTTCGGTCGGTTTTTTTGAAAATTTCATTTTTGGGGATGCCATTTCGGAGGTCATACCAAAAGTCGGCGTAGCGTTCGCGCCAGTTACCATATTTATCCACCAACATCAAATGAGGCTGTCCTTCGATTTCTCGAAGCGAATAATTGAAGGTACTCAGGAAAATTTTATTCGCCGTTTTAATATCGCCATCGAGCGTAAATTCGACAAAGGCTAAGGTATTATTAATGGCTCTAAGTTGTTGGGACACGATTTTTTCTTGCGAACGAAGTGCATCTTGGGTGGCTTTGAGGGCATGAAGATTTTCCAATAATTTCTCGTCCTGTACTTCCAATTCGTGATTTTTGGCTTCCAGAATCTCGTTATTTTGGGCTAATTCTTTCATAAATGCCGTAATTTTATTTGCCGTAGGTCTGAACAGAAATACGCCAATCAAAACCAAGGACAATAAATTCAGCACCAACAACACGAACATTTCTTGTCCATACACCCGAAGTCGTTTGCGGTCTTCTTCATAAAGTTGGATAATGATTTTGTTGGTTTCATTCATAAATTCTTTTTCGTGATTATAAATGACCAATACCGAATTTTGGATGCGTTTTTGACAATCTTCATCAATAATAAATTGATTTACACATTTAATAATGGTTTGTACGGCGGTATAAATTGCTTTTTGGTGCGGATTAATTTTCTCGAATAATTTATGTACCAATTCTTGTTCGTCATCCGGAACATCAAAATCTTCATTGCCCGTAAGTAATTTTTGATGTTCATCATTCCATTGTGCGGCGATGTGTTTGAGGTTGGCAGCGATGAGTTTTTGGGATTCAATATTTTTTTGATTTTGTATCGTATATGCCTGATTCAGAATCTGTTGGCTTAGTGTGCGTTGTTCTTCAGCCACTTGAATGAGTTTGAGGTCGGTTTCTTTTTGTCGCAGCGCATACTGCTCAAGCCAAAAACTCAAAACCATCAAAACCGCCAGCACGACCAGTGCGAAGTTAAAACGGATAAACAAAATGTGTTCTTTGGTCAAGGATTTCATACCGAAAAGCGATTAAGGTTTAATGTCCATTTAAATATAACAAAATGCGTACTAAGTCTGGGACGGATGGCAAAACTTTCTTAGAAATCCTTTCATTGGGCTTATATTTTTAGTTCCAGCCCATCATAAGCCAGATGAATAGTATCGGGCAATTCGTTTTCGATGTCCTGATGAAGTCCCATCGAATGACTGATATGCGTGAAATAAGTTTGTTTTGCTTTGACGTGCTGCGCCAGCTCGATGGCTTGCTCAAGATTGAAATGCGAATGATGCGGTTTTTTTTGGAGGGCATTCAACACCAGAATTTTGCTATCTCGCAATTTTTCTATTTCGGTTTCATCCAAATAATTCATATCCGTAACATACGAAAAATCACCAAACCGAAACCCAAAGACAGGCATTTTGGCGTGCATTCCCGAAATCGGTAAAACATCTATCTCATTGATTTTGAAGGGTTTATTTTCGATAAGATGCGTTTCTAAGGCAGGCACACCTGGATAACGGTCTTCGACAAAGGCATACTCAAAAGTATGTTTGAGCGATTTCAAAACCCGTTCGCTGGCATAAATGGGCATATCTTTTTTTTGCAAAAAATTAAAAGGACGCACATCATCCAAGCCCGCCACATGGTCGCGGTGTTCGTGCGTAAACAAAATGGCATCCAATTTTTTGATGTGATACGTCAGCATTTGCACCCTAAAATCGGGGGTCGTATCAATGACCAAACTAAACCCCTCAATTTCCAGATGCACTGAAACCCGCAGGCGTTTATCACGGAAATCCATCGAAGCGCACACCTCGCACGGGCAACCCACCATCGGCACGCCTGTGGAAGTTCCTGTTCCTAAAAATGTGATTTTCAAAATGTTATTTTTAGATAAATGTAAAAATTATTGCGTTATTTTGTAGAAATATTAAGGTTAAAGTTACTATTTTGTCTGCTAAAAATGAAATCAAAACTTTTTTTTTGCCTGATCATGAGTGGGTTCATTTTGTTTCCTATTTGCAATCATGCCCAAAACTCAACACCGATTGATGATTGGACAAAAACACGCACAAACGATTTGTGGAAAATACTTTTCAAGGTCAAATACGGAAATTGGAAAGTCCGATTTGCACCACAATTCCCCCCCCAAGTCAAAGCCTTAGACGGCAAAACAGTCAAAATTCAAGGATTTTTGATTCCCTTAGAACAAAAAACCAAACATTCCTTTTTTTTGCTGTCCGCTTTTCCTTTTGACCAATGTTTTTATTGTGGCAAGGCGGGACCCGAAACCGTCATCGAAGTTACTGCCCACAAACCCATCAAACACACCGAAAAACCAATTACGATTACAGGCAAATTGCGACTAAATTATGATAAACCTGACCATCTTTTTTATATTATGGATGATGTAAGATTGGTCAAATAAATGAATTTTTATTCATCAATATAATTGTCATGCAGAAAATTATAAATTGAAACAATCTTTTATCTTTCGATAAAAATTTTGCGGAATAATTCGCCTTGAGAAGTCGTCAGTTTTAAAATATAAATGCCATTAGAAAGATTCGGCAGGCTAATCCATTCATTATCAAAGGTTTTTGAAAATATATGTTGCCCCATCAAATTGAGAAGTTGAAGTTGGTGCAGATGTATATTTTTTGCCTGAATGCGGATTTGATGTTGGGCTGGATTCGGGTAAATATGTATATTCTGTTCGATTTGGGCTTCATTTGCTACCACCAAACGAGCCGATTCGGTTAATTCTCGTCTTCGAGGGCTATTCTCTAACACAAATTGTATCCGTGCCACTTGGTCTTTGGTAAAAATATTCATGCAACCATCATGCGAATAATCCATATAATTTTGCACCATAGCCAGCTCCGAACAGCCTTGTCGTTCCAGCGGACAGCCCGATGTACTCGAAGAAACTTCGGGCGTATCGGCACAATAATCATTGCCCCGACACCCCGATACATCGCCCCAAATATGAAATAATCCTAAGGCGTGTCCCATTTCGTGTGTTACCGTTCTTCCGAGATGAAAAGGTTGAGAACCAGAGAGTTGTGGTGCAGGAAATTTCTCATAAGACCCAAAATGGTCGTAATCAATGACCATCCCATCCGTCTTTGCCGAGCCATATTTATTATTCAAACCCGCCAAATTTGAGGAATCAGGAAATTGTGCAAATCCCAAAAAACCCTTGATATTCCCCACCGTCCAGATATTATAATATTTGGTCTGGTCCCAAGCCGTAGCGGGCATGATGCTATCGAGCAATTCGCTCATGCTCCATTCGTGTTTATGAACTTTGATGCGATGCACGCCACTTTCGAGCATTGCCTGCCCATCAGGGTCATAATCAGCGAGTTCAAACCGAATATTCAGTCCGCTTGCCACATCCAAAAAAGTCGAAACCGTATTTTCTTGGTCAGCATTTTGGCGATTAAAATCTTCATTCAAAACCGTAATTTGTGATTCGATTTGCGACCGACTAATATTTGTCGAATCGCCAACTTCCTCGCCCAAATGCAGGACATGAACCACAATCGGAATCACATACGTTGTGTTTTCGATGCGCCCGAATGTCTTTTGGTTTTTGGCAATCAAAAATTGCTGATATAATTTTTGATTGCGCTTCGTATCGTGGTGATGTTCGGTGTGTGGACAAATTCGATCTTCTTGAGCAAATAAATTGATAATCAATAAGTTACAACAAAAAAATAAAACGAATTTTGATAAATTCATAACGTTATGTATTTACTTTTAATAATTAATTATATCAAATTTCTCAATTAAGAAATGCCTATTTTGATTCTCGGTTCTTAGATTTATGAATGAAAATTCGAGCTTCTAAAAATACAAATTACCACACAAAAACCTATTTTTGCGGTTCAAAATTTGTGAATCTCAAAACTCATAGATTTTTATCTCGTGTCCAACAAACTTCCCAAAAAAAACGAACTTCTCCCCTATTTTCGCTCTCTGAAAATGCACCAAAAGTGTTGGCTTCGCTCAAAATACGTAATACTTTCACGAGGTTTCTTTTTCGTAATTTTGCATATCCCAAAGTACAAAAATTAATCCAGAAAATCGTTAAAATTTAAAATTTCGCAAATCGTATATTTTATCTTAAAAGCGAAAAATAATATTTAGTGAATTTTCGCTAAAAAAGAATATTCACTAAAAAACTTAAAATAATTTATTTTATACTAAATTTTTAAAAATTAATTAATACTGTGGCTTTTTCTCATAAAATCATGTTGATTTTTATTCCGAAAATCAAAGTCTTTTTCAAATCTCCACTCATCTTTAAACCTGCATTTGCTTTCAGCCTGTCTTTAAAATTTTTCATGAAGAGTAGGGGATTTTGATGTAAGTTTATAGATAAAATTTCATGTATTTTCTATTTTAAATCCGCATCGTTTTTTCTTTGATTCAAAGGTAATACGGCAAACCGTAAGCTATTTACGTGGTACTTTTTTTCGGAAAAATTTTAAAAAATCTTTATTTCTGAAGGAAAAACAATGATTTTGATGATATTTTTCAATTTTTGGTGATTTAGACCGATTTTTTGATGATGTTGGGCGATAAATTCGCTTTCTGGCGGTGCGTAACCTCAAAAATCACAGCAAAAATTTGACGGCAAAACGCATAGAACGGTGAGCGTCTAACGGTGAACGTTCTAAATTTCAAAATCGAATGTTTTAATAGCGTAATCAATGATTTTTAGTAAAAATAGGCTCATGATTTTCAAATTATAAAATTGCTTGAATTACCTTGTAAAACCCTTATGGTTTGCCTTCGTACTTTGCGGTTTGGTGCGGAATAATTTGGCATTTTTTTACGTGGTTTTGATTTTTGGCGTTGCACCCTATTTGCGCCTTGCTTCGCTCCTATTTGATTGATTTTTAGCGTGTTGGATTTTGATTAAATTTTAAACTTTTTTGGTTTTGATATTGGACTTTTTTTCGTGGTCAAAACTCACTTTTTTAGGTTGCAACATCGTCTGGATTCCGTAAATTTTGACGATAAAATCGTTAGCCTTATCAAAAGGAAATCCATAAAACTTTCGGGTTTGCTTCGGAATTTTTTATGGATTTGAGGACTATTTTTCAGATTTGAATTGAAATAAATTTGTCCAAAAATTATATGTTTGTATCGTGAATTTCATCAAAAATGTAGCTTCATTCGGAGTGGTTTAGGTTATTTTTCAGCAAAAAATATGGCATATATCCAGCCCTAAAAATCCGAGCAGGGTAGGGGATTAACCGCCAAAAATTTTGTACGATTGAACTTGAACATGGTTTTCAAATACAATTCTGTTCGTATATTCGCTATTAAATACGGCTCAATTTGGGCATTTTTCACACAAAATTGAATGCAAAATATTAGACAAATCGGTTCGGTAATTTGGTCAAATGAAGAACTCAAATCCGCCATTCCTGAATTTTTAAAACAATACCAAAACCGCCCTATCCAAGACAATCAGGGCGGCATGAAAACGCCACACGCTTTCGCTACGTGGTTTATGCTCCGAAAATTGCAGCCCAAAATCGTCATTGAAAGCGGGATTTGGAAAGGACAAAGCACTTGGCTCATCGAAAATGCCGTTCCCGAAGCCCAGATTTATAGCCTCGATATTAATTTGAGTATTCGGGAATATATCTCAAAATCAGCGACTTATTATCAAAAAGATTTTTTTCAAATCGACTGGACGCACGTGGACAAAACCGAAACGATTTTGTTTTTTGACGACCATCAAAACGCTTTGCAACGCATCCGCAAAGGACGGGAAATGGGTTTTAAGCAATTTATTTTTGAGGATAATTATCCCGCAGGAAATGTAGGCGATTGTTATTCGCTCAAGAAAGCCTTTCAATATACTGGTTTTCAGGCAAATACAAATCATGCGGGGTTCAAAAATCGGTTGAGAGCATGGCTAAAATCTGCCAAAAACAGGAGCATCACACCCAATGAAACGGATGCTGCTTTTTTGGCTGAAATTTTAGCGATTTATTACGAATTTCCGCCCGTTTTCAAGGCGACAAAAACTCGTTGGGGCGATGACTGGACGGAAGCGAATTATCCGACTCCCAAGCCTTTGTATTCGGAGGTGGAAACCGATGATGTGCAAATTTTTGAGCAAGAAGCCCAAGATTATACGTGGATTTGTTATGCCCAAATTCGATAATATCTTATTGATAATCAAGTTTTTATTCTGATTCTTCTTTTCGGCATTGTGCGTCATACAGCCCAATAAAAATTTTCCATTCGTTACAGGGAAATAAACTGAAATAAATTGGCTTTTTGGTCAATCGAGAAGTAAAACTATCAATCAAATACGTCATGCGGTCTTCGAGTTGTGGGCTAATCGAATCAAAACGACAAATAATGATATTAATATGTGGATTTTTTTCGAGTGCTTTTTGTGCAATATTTAAGGCAATTTCGATATTATTTGGTGTAATGGAATTATGACCAAAAACCATTTGATGATGGATTGTATCGGCAATTTCTAAGGTATCCGAAGGCATAAAATCCATTGTAACATTCTGATTTTCATTGAGATAAAAATGACATTCGACACGCCGATTGGTTTTGACCGATTTTGTGGAGTGATGCGTAGATTCATGTTCTTGGGTTTCGTATTGCTTGATTTGTTTGCGTAATTTTTTGGGTGTTTTGATATGTTTTTCTTTGTAATATTTTTCCATAGATTGATTATTGGGTAATGTATGTTTTTGTTGGTTTTCTGGAAGTTGTGGAATCGAATCCGAAAATATTGGCTCGGCACTTCCGAAGGTTTCGATTTTGATTTTGCATTTCGGAATGCCTTTCGCTTCAAGGAATTGACGTACTTTATTGGCGCGTTTGATGCCCAAAATTTGATGAGCATTTTCCGAAGTCATTTCGTCAGGTGCGGTATGTCCATCCAGCCGCACCCGAAAAGCAGGGTTTTGTAACAAAAAATCAGCCACCTTATGAAGCATCGTGAGGGTTTCTTTATCGCGGTTAATTGCCTCATTTTGAGGGTTAAAATAAATATATAAGGAATCTAAGCCTTGATAATCGTCCTTATCGTAATAGCCATCAAATTGGGCAAAAATGGGGCAAACTTCAGCGGCTAAAAAACTGAATATCAGTATTTTAAAGACTAATTTTAGGGTCATTTTTAGAATGAATTTGACACGTTTTTCAGAGTACAAAGTGATTGCGACAAAAATAACGTTTTTATTTTATATACTTACCTGATTATCAAGGCACTAAGGAAATATTTTGGATTGATGGAATTAATTTTATTTCAAAATCATATTGCATCTATGGGCGAAGTTTCCGTACTTGGAGGTAATATATTTTAGATAAAACTTTCTATTTTTGCATCCAAATTTTACGAAACCACCAAGACAATTATTTAAAAATCAAACTTTTAGGAAAATTAGACGAAAGATTATCGCCCAAATTTGTGCGGTTTTGGAATTTCTGACAACCTTTGCAAATACTTTGATGTCTTAAAGGCGAAAATACAGTTCCGAGAACGAAAAGAGGTTTATCAATTTTATGAAAAAAATACTTGTTTTTATTCTATTTATTAGCTTGACTTCGGGGGCATTTGCCCAAATCAAATTGGGTTATTCTGCCAAAAAAGATAAATTTGAGGTCAATTATGCCGAACCCGCCGAATATATTATCGAAGATATTCGCGTGGAAGGAGTGGAATATCTCAATTCGGGGACGATAATTTCGATGTCAGGACTGAAAAAAGGGGATAAAATCCGTATTCCTGGGGATGCGGTTACGGATGCCATCCGAAAACTTTGGAAACCCGGCTTGGTAGGTGATGTGCAGATTGATGCCACCCAAGTAGAGGGCGATAAAATATGGCTCAAAATCACGCTTTCGGAACGCCCTCGATTGTCCAGATACGAGTTTTATGGCGTTCCCAAAGGACAGCACACCACTTTATCGGACAAAATCGACTTGATTCGGGGGCGGATGCTCAATGATGCGATTCTGAAAAATACCGAAACTTCTATCCGAAATCATTATGCCGCCAAAGGGTTCAAAAATATCAAGGTCAAAATTACGCCACAAGCCGATACCACGATTTCGTCAGGCGCAAAAAACTGGGTGTATTTGCGGATTGATATTGACCGAAAAAAGAAAGTCAAGATTGAGGAAATTGTGTTTGAGGGCGTAGAACAAGTCAAGGAAAAACGCCTGCGCCGCAAACTAAAAAAGACCAAACAAAAAAAATTCGGACGGATTTTTACGCCTTCCAAATTTGTGGCGGATTTATATGAGGAGGACAAAACCAATTTGATTAAGTTTTATAATAAATTAGGCTATCGAAATGCCTCGATTGATATGGATACGGTGTGGGATGTGGCGGACGAAGATTTGGTCAAAATTCGATTCAAAATCAATGAAGGCGAGCGATTTCGGTATCGAAACATTACTTGGACAGGCAATTCGGTCTATGATGACGAAATGCTGGCGAAAGTCTTGGGCATCAAAAAAGGCGATATTTATAATCCCGAAGAATTACAAAAACGCCTCAATTTTAACCCCAATAGCACTGATATTATGTCCCTTTATATGGATGATGGGTATTTATTTTTCCAAATTAATCCGATAGAAACGCAAGTCTTGAAGGATTCGATTGATATTGAAATGCGTATCGTGGAAGGCGAACAAGCCGACATCAACAAAATTATTGTCAATGGAAATACCGTAACTTCTGACCATGTTATTTTTCGAGAATTACGAACCGTTCCCGGCGAAAAATTCAGCCGTTCTAATCTCATTCGGACACAACAAGAACTGGCTGGCTTAGGCTATTTTGACCCCGAAACGATTGATATTCAGCCCATTCCGAACCAAGCCAGTGGTACGGTGGATATTGTCTATAATTTGGAAGAAAAATCCAGCAATCAATTTGAGTTATCTGGCGGTTGGGGTGGTTTTCAGGGATTTATCGGCACATTGGGCTTGAGTGTGAATAACTTTTCGAGCCGTAAAATTTTCAAAGAATGGCGACCCATCCCGCAGGGCGATGGACAAAGTTTGTCCTTGCGGATGCAATCCAACGGACAAGCATTCCAGAATTATTCCTTTTCGTTTACTGAACCTTGGTTTGGTGGCAAAAAACCACATTCCTTGAGCCTGAGTTTCAGTTATTCGGTCAGTCGGCAACGTGATTTTAATAATCCATTTGATTTTCGGGCTTTTATGGGCAAGGCGGCAATTTTATCAGGCACCATCAGTTTTGGACGGCGTTTGACGTTTCCTGATGACCGCTTCACGATGCTCAATTCTTTCAGTTATTTGCGCTATAATCTGAATAATTTTCAGAGTAGTTTTGGAGATTTTACCGATGGAATTTCTAATAGTTTTGTCTTAAATACTACGATTGCCCGAAATAGCGTGGATAATCCGACTTATCCGCGAGGCGGCTCTTCGGTTTCTTTGAGCGTTTCGCTGACTCCGCCGTATTCCTTGTTTTCGGATGCGGATTACAGCAAAGGCTCGCCCGATAGATTTAAGTGGATTGAATACCATAAATGGATGTTTGATAATTCGTGGTACACCAAAATTGCGGGGAATTTGGTCTTACGAACCAGCGCACACATGGGCTTTATTGGCGTTTATGGCGACCGAGAGATTAGCCCTTTTGAGCGGTTTACGGTGGGCGGTAGTGGTCTGACTATCAATAACTTCCTTCTCGGAACGGATATTATTGGCTTACGAGGCTATCAGGATAATTCGATTCGTCCGATAGAATATGACGAATCAGGGCGACAAGAATCGCCGATTGGAGGCGTGGTCTATAATAAATTTGTGATGGAATTGCGTTATCCGATTTCTTTGAAGCCAGCCGCCACGATTTTTGTGGTCGGATTTGCCGAAGCGGGCAATAACTGGGGCAGTTTTGATGAATTTAACCCCTTTGAGGTCAAACGTTCGGCGGGCTTGGGCGCACGGATTTTTATGCCTGCTTTCGGGATGTTGGGCTTTGATTGGGCGTATGGATTTGACGAAATTCCCGGCGTTCCGAATGCCAACGGCGCACAATTCCATTTTACGATTGGACAACAAATTCGATAACGATTTTCGGGTGGCATCATGAGATTTTCCGTTCTATTCTTAAAACCAGCTCACGTTTTGAACCTTTGGCAGGTCTTAAATTATTGATAACCAATGTATTCATTAAACTTTAAAACAACCTCTAAAATCTCATGAAAAAAATTATTTTTCTGGCGATTGCCTTAGCTTCGACTTCGATAACTTTCGGACAACGTTTTGGCTATGTCGATACGCAAGTCATTTTGAACAAAATGTCCGAATATGCCAACGCCAAAAAAGAACTGGATAACGCCTCGCTGGAATGGCAGAAAGAAATCCAAAATATGCACTCGGCACTCGTAGAAAAAAAACAAAATTTTGAGGCAGAAAAAGTCTTGTTTACGGAGGAGATGAAAAAGCAAAAACAAACCGAAATCGAGGCGGACGAAAAAAAAATTCGGGATTATCAACAAAAAGTCTTCGGATTTGAGGGAATGTTATTCCAAAAACGGGAAGATTTGATGCGTCCGATTCAGGAAAAAATCTATGTCGTTACCGAAAAATTAGCCCGAAAACGAAAAATTAGCTTTATTTTTGATAAGTCTGGCGATTTGACCATGATTTATGCCGACCCCACACACGACTATACCGATATGGTATTGGAAGAAATGGGTCTGGTAAAAACACCATAAATTACCGTTTCTTTTGGTTTTTTGGGAAACGAACCCCCGCCCCAAAAGCGTTTTTCTTTGGCAGACTTTCTATTTTTGCACCAAGTTTTATCCAAACCGCCCCAAAGGTTGCCTATTTTTGGAGCGTACAATTTTTATAATTTATTAATCTCATTAAAAATGAAAACAAATATCTTAGCGTTGGCAATCGTGTGGATGTGTGCGATTGCGCCAGCCTTTGCCCAATCTAACCTCAAAATCGGTTATACGAATGCCGAATTTATTGTCATGACTTTGCCCGAAACCAAAAAAGTTGAAGCGGACTTGAAGGAATACGAAGGTCAGATTGACAAGGAAATGAAATCTAAAGAATCTGAATTTCAGACCAAATACAAAACCTACGTGGATGGTGCCAAAGAAATGATCCCTCTGGTACGACAACAAAAAGAAGAGGAATTGCAGCGTCTGCAACAAGAATTACAGAAATTCCAACAACAAGCCATGATGGATTTCGAGCAGAAAAAACAAAAATTATTGTCCCCGATTTACGAAAAAGTACAAAAAGGCATCGAAGATATTGCCAAAGAAAACGGTTATACGTACATTATTTCGGCAAATGCTTCCAATGCGCCCGTCCTGATTTATGCCAGCGAAGAGGCACAAAAAAATCATGACATTACCGAAAAAGTCGTTGCCAAACTCGGTGGCACCATGCCCAAAGAAGAGGAATAAGCCAACGAAAATAACACAAAATATTTTCAAAAACGAACCCTGCCCTCAAATGTAATAATTTGAAGGCAGGGTTCGTTTATTTTTTATAAATTGGTAATTTGACCACTTTTGCGCCCAATTTTCGATTGCGTGCCACGATAAAAATCGGGGTTTCGGCTTTGGCGTAATCAGTTTGGACATAGCCCAGCCCGATGCCTTTGTTGAGCATCGGCGAAAGCGACCCCGATGTAACTTTTCCGATAATTTCGCCTTTGATATTCTGGATTTCGTAGTCATGGCGCGGAATACCTTTTTCGGTCAATTCAAAACCAACTAACTTTCGAGTAACGCCTTCTTGTTTTTGTTTCTGGAGATTTTCGGCATTGACAAACTCTTTGGTAAATTTAGTTATCCATCCTAATCCTGCTTCGAGTGGCGAAGTGGTTTGGTCGATGTCATTTCCATAAAGGCAATAGCCCATTTCGAGGCGTAGCGTATCGCGTGCGCCCAATCCGATGGGTTTGATGTCAAATTCTTGTCCCGCCTCAAAAATCTGATGCCATACGGTTTGGGCATCTTCGTTCGGTACATAAATCTCAAAACCGCCCGCACCCGTATAGCCTGTCGCCGAAATGATGATGTCGTTTATGCCTGCCAAAGTTCCTTTTTGGAAGGTGTAATATTTCATCGTTTTGAGTGCAATATCGGTCAATTTCTGAAGCGTAGCCATGGCATTGGGTCCCTGTACGGCAAATAATGAATATTGATCAGATACATCCTCAAAATGAACCCCGAAATCGTTATATTTTAGGATATGTTCTCGGTCTTGATCGATATTAGAGGCATTCACGACCAAAAAGTATTCGTTTTCTGCCATTTTATAGACCAACAAATCATCAACAATTCCGCCCGTTTCGTTGGGCAAACAACTATATTGTATGCCACCTACTTCCAATTTGGCGGCATCATTCGAGGTAATTTTTTGGACTAAATCAAGCGATTTTTCGCCTTTCAAGACAAATTCGCCCATGTGCGATACATCAAAAACGCCAACGGATTCACGGACTGCTTTATGCTCCTCGATATCCGAAGCGTAGCGCACAGGCATTCGGAAGCCCGCAAACTCGACCATTTTGCCGCCCAGTTTTTCATGTAAATCATTAAGGGCAATTTTTTTAATTTCGTTCTTTTGCATTGCTTTTTTGTGTTTTATGTTATTGGTTTTCAAATAATTACATCATTTTAATACTACTTATCCAATTCGGATTTTGGAATCATAATCAAAAATGGCGCACGTTTTCCGTTCAGTTGGGGGTCGCCTTTCGTAATTTTGAGGGTCGTCAATCCGACCAAAATAATTTGCGCTGGCGTAACCAAGAAATCTGCCAATTCGTATTGTGGATTTCCACTCCCAAATGTATAAGGCGTAGCCCTTGCCAGATTATGAATCAGGGTTTGTCCTGTTTGTGTCGTTGCCCCCAAATACATATTGCCTGCTTGGTCATACCGAATCAAGAGTTTTTTTTGTGGATTAATGCCTGAAAATATATCATATTCGAGGTCTATTGGCTTGCAATTCAGGCAGTTAGCTGTATCATTCATGAATTTAATTTGTTCAATTTCGCCTTGGTCTTGTTGGGTTTGTAAACGAAAATCCGCCACCACAAAAGTTTCGTGTGGCGGCAACGACTGCGTCCTATCCTGAAAGATAGTTCCATAATTTCCGTTATTCGGATTGTCCTGAAAATCAGCC
This sequence comes from uncultured Cytophagales bacterium, assembly GCA_964577275.1. GTDB lineage: Bacteria > Bacteroidota > Bacteroidia > Cytophagales > Thermoflexibacteraceae > UBA2561. Next base: position 15,985 of record CAZNYR010000007.1, read on the forward strand.
ATAAAAAAAAATTGCGAAGTATAAAAATTTGATATTTCGGTATTCAAATAACGCAAGGCAAGGCGGTCTTCACGAGGTGCATGATAAAGCAGTTGCCCGCCAATTTGACGAATAAAAAATATATCTCGATACGACAATAATCCGTTATAATCGCCGTGTGCAAGCCCCAAAACACTCTCAGGATTAAAATTTTGCTCACTAATTTGGGATTGTTGGGTCAAATCAGAGGCATCAATCTGCTGAATATACACTTTACTGTATATCGTATCCCCAATGACATCCACCCCGATATTGAGGGTAATGTATTGATTATTTCGTTTAAGTGCATGAACCATCATGCCGCAATCTTCCAGCAAACAATCCAGCCCAAAAATCTGCTTACTGACATTCATCAAGGTATCCTGCATCGTTACTTTGACCAAAATATGACGATTACTGGGGGGTGTTGGGCTGCACAAAACTTCAAATTCGTCCTGTCCATTTTCACCCAAAATATTCGTAGGATAGGCATCAATTTCTGAAATGTATATTCGATTCAAAAAATGTCCTTCCTTATCTAATTGTATGACCGAAATCTGTCTTGGTTCGCTCCGAAAATCCGTTGCCACCGCAAAAACCAGCAAATTACCGTTCCCAATTTGCCGAATGCCAAATACTTCGGAAGTTGCAAGGCTTATCTGCTCATCGGGATAAATCTGTACCCGTGTAGGATTCAATAAATTATCTTGATTTGTAGCACATCCAAACAAAACATACATACATATAATAATAATTACAACTTTCATTTTTTAAATATTCTTTTCTTAAAAACCTTATAATTCAAATGCAAGCCCAAATTAAGTTGTATTTCCCAGCTTCGTAGCTCAATATCATTGCCAACGCTATAAAAATCAAACATATAATCGCCTGCCTCATTATTATAAAACCGATAATCGGCATCCATAATATTAGTTGGGCTAATTTTGCGGACAATTTCGAGGGCTATCCATGATTTTTTGCCTGCTTTTCGGATACCTCCGCCCCAAAACATCCCATGCGCTGTGCCGTTGGTTTGTGGCGTAATATTTCGTTCGGTATTGGTGTTGGTTTCTGTTTTGAGGGCAGTAAACAAAAATCGTGAAAAAAAACCGTAATGGACATACGGTTGCCATTTGAAATTTCCGAAAAAATAATCCGTAGGCAAAATGTATTTGCCTTGTATCATTAAATTTACGTAATTCATTGATTGTCTGAAAGTTGCATCTATCAATTCGGAATCATATTGGAAAGTATAATTTTCGTACATCGCCTCCACGCCCATCCGAATCCGCTTGGTCAAGGCGTATTCCAAATTCAAACCCACGCCCATCCCAATATTACTCAAGTAAGATTTATACGTATTTTCGGGGTTATAAAGTGGCTGATTTACGCCAGCCGAATTGCCGAAAATCGAATAACTTTTCGTGGTCTTGGGCAGACTAAAATTTGACCCAAATTTTAATCCAAAAGAGAACTTGGGCATGACCACCATTTGGTCTTTTTGCCACAAAAAATCGGCTAAATCTTCTTCTCGCGGGCGATAATTTGGTTCTAAAGCCAATAATTTTTTGACATAGATTTGCGCCAATTTCATATCATCGGTCAGTACGGAGGCTAAGGCTTTGAGGCGATAAATTTCGGCTTTTTGAGGTTTGGTCGCCTGTCCAAAATTTGCAGCACGTAAATTTTCTTTACTCAAAAAAGTTAAAACTGAATCTGGTATGCCATTATTGTACAGATGTACTGCCTGAACAAAAAGTATATCAAACGAATCGCCTTGTATCGTTTTTCGTACTTCTGACGTATCTTTTTGGGCAAAAATGCGCCTAAAAAATCGTTTTTTTGTTTGCACCGAATCCGCAGCAGTTTCAATGTCTTGCGCCCAAATTTGCCCTCCGTACAAAAGCAAACCCATAAAAAGTATTTTGATATAATTGATTGTCAATGTCTTCGATATTTAATTTGATAATTTCTCTGGCATTGGTTTTGCCGAATCATCAAGCCCTTTGTTGTAATATTGCCACAAATTATTCGCATTTGTTTTAGAAAATAAATTTTTCTTTTTCATGTAATTTTTTAGGCGGTCATACACTTTTTGGGTCTGAATTGGACGTAAATAGAGTTGTTGCTGCCCACCATACATCAAAAACTGGCTTTCTTTGTCAAAAGCCACCGCAAATATTTTTTCTTGATGCTCAATCAGCACTGGCACAAGCTGAAAAATACCCTCCAAATTCGGTTTCATTTCTGCCAAATCCCAAAGCATGACCACGCCATCCAACCCCGCCGAAGCCAAAAAACGCCCATCAGGACTAAACGCCAATTCGACCACATGACCGCTGTGTTTTCGGGGTAAATATTCCCTCTCCAAAACTTGATAAGAATTGCCTATTTTTAGATGAATTAATCGAATATTTCCGCGCATATCGCCAATCGCCAAAATCTGACTTTTCTTGTTGTAAGCCAAAGACTTCGCAGAAAATTGATGTCGAAAAATTTCTTCCGTTTTGTGCTGATATTGCCCTTCCAGATGCAAATGCGAAATTCGTCCATTATCATCGGCAATCATCAAATCTTTATCGTCCATAATGACGGTGCGATTGATGCCCCGAATCGCAATCGTATCCACTTTATTTTCCCGAATTACTGCCAATATATTTTTGGAAAAACCCACCACCAAATCATGATGCGGGAGCAATGTAATTCCTCGCACGGGTTCATCAAACTTGAAAATTAATTCCTCTTGATTATCCTGATACTTTTTCAATTTTCCATCCGAAGTACCATAATAAATCCCTGTTTTTGAGGCTGATATCGTCCGAATGGGTACATTTTCTTTTACAGGAAATGTGGTTTCAGTTCTTAAATTCTCTTCATTTAGTGTATTTCCTGCCTCGACTATTGCCGATACGATTTGGCGATTATTTCCATCAAAATATAAAATTTTTCCTTCCATATCGACATCCGAATAAATTGTCCGTATTTCGGATTTTTTGGGCAAAAGCATTCCTTTTTTGTCGTCATAAGCCAATGCCGAGTTTTGGAGTGCCTGCAAAATTTCGGGCGTGTATTTTGGTTTTTTTTCTGCCATTTTGTAGCCCGCCAGACTTAAATCATAAGCCGCCAACGAGAGCCACGCTTTTTCGTTTGGGTTTTCGTGCAAATCGGATTTTAGGGCGAAGTTTTTGGCATTAAACCAATACAAATTAAATTTGGCATATTTTTCGGATTCTTCGGCTCGAGTTTTGGCGTTTTGGGCTTCCTCGGCTGATTTTTCTGCTTTTTGAGCCGATTCTTTGGCATCTTTTTCGGATTTTTCAGCTTGACTTTTGGCTTGATTGGCTTTGATTTCTTCTTCTTTGGCTTTTTTCATGGCTTCGATGGCTTTTTCTTTTGCCTGGTCCGCTTTTTTCTTTTCCTCCAATGCAAGTTTTTCGGCTTCTTTGGCTTCTTTGGCTGATTTTTTTGCTTCTTCACCTTTTTGAAGTGCTAATTTTTCGGCGGCTTTGGCTTCAAGGGCTGATTTTTTTGCTTCTTCTTCTTTTTGGAGTGCTGTTTTTTCGGCTTCTTTAGCATTCATCGCAAAAAATACCGCCCCGATTCCCGCCAGAATTGCCACCACAAACAATCCGCGAAGCAAAATCGCTACGATTCGTTTTCGGCGTTTTTCGGCAACCAATGCTTTTCGGGATTCATCCAAAAATTCAAGCTGAACCTGCGTTGGGGCAGGACGTTTTTTCTTGTCCAGGGTTTCTTTGAGCCATTCATCGGCTTGCCCAAATTCTGTTCCACGCAATAATAAAGAGTCATCTTTATTGCGCTGTAACCAATCTAAAGCCTTTCGTTGCCATTTATTATGAGATTGAACATGGTCGCGGTCAATGTCCAAACTTCGGATTAATTGACTGAATGCCGTATGGAAATCTCCCTGAAAATCAATCCATTGCACCGCCGAAAGAGGCGCAGGCATCTGCGAAGGCTCCACAGGGCGATAATTCACCGTCAAAAATCGCTTATTCAAACTTGCCGCATATTCGACCTCATCCGCACAATAAGGCGAATGAATCGCATCGGGCGAAATGACAAACAAAAAATTATCCGAAACCTCGATGCCTTTGTAGATTTCCTTCTGAAAATCAGACCCATCCGCAATGCTATCTTGGTCAAACCAAGTCGTTTTTCCGTTTAATTGTAATTCTTGGTTCAGTCTTCGGGCAAAATCGCTGTCTTTCCGAGAATAAGAGACGAAAACTTCCAGATTTTGCTCCCCACTGACCGCAATACTTTCTTGGATAAATTCCTCATGAATCGGCAACGGACGATACGCATCACGTTTATTGCCTATCGAAAGCCACGCCTGTGCATTCTGGAGATTGAAACCGCGCAACAAAATGCTTTCGTTTTTGCCCTGCCGTTCCCAGCGAAGTGCCTGACTAAGAAAAACTTTATGTTGCTGAAAATACCGCCGTTCGTCATTTACTTCGCGCGAAATATTGCCAATATCTCGGACAAAATCCTCAAATTCTTGATTATCCGTAAAGTCAATGTACTGTAAATTAGCGATTTGCGGAGGTATCTGATTTTCAGGTACTTCCTCAATTTTTACAGGAATTACCCGTTTATTTCGTGCCAAAGCGTGTTTTAGCTCTTTTTCGCACCACTCAGATTTTATGGCTTCTTTTGAAATCAAATACAAAAAATTATCCGCCTCATCAATGCCCCGATAAATCGCCTCCTCAAAATCTACGCCTTTGGCAATATCCCGACTATGCGCCCAAGTCGTGATACAATGGCGCGCCAAAGCATTGGCAATTTTATCTTTTACGTCTTTATTTTCAGTCGAATACGAAATAAAAATATCCGTCATTCGGTTTTCGGCATTTTTCCGAGATTCGCACAAATATTCGGCTTGCAGATGACTCGGCATACAAGGCGGTTGTGTATCTTTGAACTCTCGTAAAAGCCATTTTTCGGCGATTTGGCGTTCTTTTCCGACCAACAAAAATTCAGTCGTTTTCTTTTTTTCTTCCCATTCCAATGCCCAATCTAAAACTTGGGTATGTTGATGAACGTAGGCTTCTTCCTGTGAAATTAAACTTATTAATCCTTCAAATGCTGTATCAAAATTATCTAATTGTTCAAATTCTTCATGTGGAAGATTTGGGTCAAATTTTTCGCGCGCATAAATCCAATTTAATTTGCCGATAGTCGGGTGCATTTTATCCCAACAATCCGTAGGTTCGATTTGTAAAATGGGAATAATTTTTTTGTTCAATTTTATTGCCAATTCAATTTCTTTCCGACAATATTCCGACTTCACCGCATGAGGCGCAATCACAAAAATAAAATGGTGCGCCTTGGTGATTCCGTCATCAATTTGGTCTTGAAAATCAACGCCTAACGGAATATCGTTTTGGTCAAACCAAACATCATAACCTTGCATTCGGAGGCGGTCGTGGAGCTTCGTGGCAAAGCCTTTGGTTTCCCTCCGACCGTAGGAAATAAACACATCTCGAAACTTACTTTTGGGGGTGTGTTCTCGACTTTTGGCAATAAATTCGCCTTGCAATTCGGTGGGCGAAATGGGCGAAAATTTCTCGGCACGTTTGAGCCAAAATTCGGCTTGATTGACTTCTCTTTTGTTTAATAACAGTTCAGTCTTTTTCTCATTATTTTCCCATTTTTCGGCTTGAGATAACCACGCTTGATGTTCGTTCCGATAGCGGTTTTCGACCGCCAAAACACTCGCCAAAATAAATGCTCGGTGCAATTCTATGGGCTGAAATTTCTTTCGTTTTTCGGCATCTCGTAACCAATTTTGTGTAAACTCAACTTGGTTTTCGAGCAGCAAAAGTTCTTCTTTTTTACCTGAATTTTCCCACGTTTTGGCTTTATTAAAAAATCGGTTATGCGCTCGTAAATAGGCACTTTCTTTTTTTAATCGGTTTAAAATATCATCTATATCCTTATCAAAATCAGACTTTTCGTTGCGTGAAGTTTCTTTCGTATCAATATTATCCGTAAAATCAATGTATTGTACTTTTTGTATCGCTTTCGGAATAGCTGTATCAGGCGTAGCTTCGATTTGTAAGGTAATTATTCGTTTATTAAGTTTCGTAATATAATCCAATTCTTGCAAGCAATATTTTGATTGAACCGACTTCGGGGTAATAAAAAATAACAAATTATCTGTTTTTTCGAGTCCTCGATAAATTGCTTGCTCAAACTCTTCGCCTTTTTTGATGTCATTTTGGTCAGTCCAAGTCGTGATACCGTGTTTCATTAATGCCATCCTAACTCGTTGCATTTCAGGACGATGTGCCTCGTCATAACACATAAAAACATCGGTCAGTTGTCCGTTAGCAACCTTCTTGCTTTCGCAAATAAATTCGGCGTGCAAGTCCGAAGCAAAACACGGCGGTTGCGTATTTTTGAACTCCATTTCAAGCCAATTTTGAGCCTTTTGGAGTTCATCGCCTTTGAGCAAAAATTCGTCCGAATTTTGTTTGCGCTCCCATTCGAGGGCTTGGGTCAAAATATCGGTGTGCATCGCCACATATTCTTGGTGCGACTGCAATAAATTTACCAAACCATTGAAGCCCGAATTAAAATCATCCTGCGATTCCCATTGGTAAAGAGGTTTGTTATCTTCCTGATTTTCACGCAAATACACCCAATTTAATTTCCCTACGGTGGGGTGCATTTTGTTCCAAACTTCCTGCTCGGTAGGTTCGATGTGCAAAATCGGAATGATGCGTTTTTGGCGTTTTACTGCCAGTTCGATTTCTTTCAGGCAATACGGGGATTTCAGGGCGTGCGGCGCAATGACAAAAATAAAATTCTTTGCTTTTTCGATGCCTTCGTCTATTTGTCCCTGAAAATCAACGCCTAACGGAATATCCACTTGGTCAAACCAAACATTAAAACCCTCATCCGTGAGGCGCATAAATAATTTCCAACAAAATTCTATACTTTCTTTTCGTCCATAAGAAATGAAAATATCTTTGCCTTCGTCCAGCTTTCCGCCCTTGCCTTTGTAGGTCGATTTTCGGGATTCTAACAAAAACCGATAATGCAAATCCGAAGGATAACACGGTGGTTGTGAGCCACTTTCAAAGTTTGTTTCCAGCCATCGAATCGCTTGGAGCGCGTCTTCTTTGGACAACAAATTTTCGGCTAAACTTCCACCTCGTTCCCATTTGAGGGCATTATCCAAAAATTGGGTATGATTTCGGACGTATGTTTCATGCGATTTAATTAATTGAATTAATCCTTTGGCTGATTTCTCAAAATCATCCAAATTTTTAAAATCTTCTTGTGGCAAATTTGCATCGTATTGCTCCCGCATATAAATCCAATTCAGTTTCTGGAGTATCGGATGTAATTTGCTCCAAGTTTGGTTATCGGTAGGTTCGATATGCAAAATCGGAATAATGCGTTTATGGCATTTAATCGCTAATTCGACTTCTTTCAAACAATAAATTGAGTGAATCGAATGTGGCGCAATGATAAAAATAAAATTATCCGCTTTTTCGATGCCATCGTCAATTTGGTCTTGAAAATCAACGCCTAACGGAATATCGTTTTGGTCAAACCAAACTTCCAACCCTTCGGAACGCAAACGGTCGTGCAGTTTGGTGGCAAAACCTTTACTTTCGCCTCGCCCATAAGAAATAAAAACGTCTTTGTATTTGGGCTTCGGATTTTTGCGCCGACTCGTAAACAAAAAATCCTGCGCCATATCCGAAAGCCTTGCGGACGAATTATTTTCGGCTTGTTTTTTCAGAAATTCCGCCCGATTGCATTCCCGCAACGATAATAATAAATCGTCCGAATAGTTTGATTCCTGCCACTGCTGTACTTTATCTTCGATTTCCTTGAGCAGTTGGGCGTAAGTGCCTTCAATTCGAGATAAACTTCTGGTAATAAATTCGTTATGAAGTTCTAATGGTTGATAATATTTGCGCTCATTTCCCTGAAAAAGCCAACTTCTGGCGTTTTGAATTTGGTGTTGCGTCAGCAAAAATAATGGTTTTTCGCCCGAATTTTTCCACGCCAACGCCTGATTTAGAAGTCGGGTATGGGTGCGATGATATGCGCTATCTTTGCGTAATTGCCCCAAAATTGCATCAATATCCTTATCAAAATCGGACTTTTCGTTTTTGGATAATTCCTCGATATTTTTGTCAATATTATCGGTAAAATCCACATATTGAAAATACCGAATTTCCTCTCGGATTTCTTCATCGGGAACTTTCTCGATAAGAAGCGGAATAATTCGCTTATTGAATCGAAGTGCCGTATCAATTTCTTGTTGGCAATAGACCGATTTTTGGGATTCTGGCGTAATTAAATACAATAAATTATCGGTATTTTCCAATCCTTGTTGGATAGCTTCCTCAAATTGCGCTCCTTTTTTGATGTCGCGTTGATCAACCCAAGTCGTGATGCCGTGCTGCATGAGCGCATGACGAATCTGGAACATTTGTGGACGATGTTTTTCGTCATAACACATGAACACATCCGTAACCATGCCATCGGCTTTTTTGATGCTTTCGCACACAAATTCGGCGTGCAAATCCGAAGGAAAGCACGGGGGTTGCGAAGCCAAAAAATCCGTTTGTAACCATTCATGGGCATTCTGAAGGTCTTTTCCTTTTAATAAAAATTCCTCTGATTTCTGATTTTTTTCCCATTTGAGGGCGTAATCCAAAATTTGCGTATGCAAATCCACATATTCGGCATGGGATTTCAGCAATTTATCCAAGCCCACAAATCCAGCCTCGAAGTCATCAAGTGCTTCCCATTGCGAAAGTGGCTTGCTATCATCCTGATTTTCGCGCAGATAAATCCAATTTAATTTGCCGATGGTCGGGTGCATTTTGTCCCAAACTGCCTGCTCGGTGGGTTCGATGTGCAAAATTGGGATAATGCGTTTTTGACGTTTTACGGCTAATTTAACTTCTTTCAGGCAATAATCTGACTTTAAAGCATGAGGCGCAATCACATACATAAAATTCCGTGATTTGTCAATTCCGCTATCAATTTGTCCCTGAAAATCAACACCTAACGGAATATCGTTTTGGTCAAACCATACATCATACCCCGCATCCGTGAGGCGCATAAATAATTTCCAGCAAAATTCAAGACTTTCCTTACGTCCGTAGGAAATAAAAATATCTTTTACTTCATCTAATTTTCCGCCTTTGCCTTTGTAGAATGATTTTCGGGATTCGAGCAGATAAAGTTTCTGTAAATGAGTAAGTTCAAAAGCAATAGTTTCTGATTTACTCATTTCATTGAAGGTTTCAAAAAAGGCAGTACGGTCAACTTCTGGCAAAAGTTTATCGGCTTTTTTACCTGATTTTTCCCATTCGTGCGCTTTCGTATTTAATGCTTCATGAAGTTGTGCTATGTCTTTCTCGGTTTTCAAATCGTGAGGTATTTTTCTGGAATCCAAGTCAAGTTACCACATAAAATGCTAATTTTCAAAATTAAGAGTGTCCTTTTTATTTTATGATGGTACGCTCTAAGAATCGGGAAAGTAGTTCAAATATTCACCTGAAATGATGCCTCCAAAATTAGCCTAAAAAAAATTTCTACCCAAAAACACTTGAGGGTGGCTCGATTTCGTTTTTCACACTTCTCCACATTACAAATAACAATGAAATTTTCTTAAAGTAGTCTTGTTTGTTATTATTATAGGGGTGTGGATATGTGGATAACATGGACTTAAAATCAGAATTTCTGGCAAAGTTATCCACAAGTTATCCACAATTTTATAACATATAAAATATTGATTATCAATAAGTTATAGTTTTATTCCACAACAAATTGAAATTTTCCACATCCAATAATTAACACCTGTGAATTGACGTGAATAACTTGTGCATAACTTTGCTTTTTGATGTGGATAACTTGTGCATAACTTTCAAGTTCGATTGGCTCATAAAGTTATTCACATACAATTCACACATAATTCACAAGTTATCCACTGTTTATCCACATTTTTTCAATTTTACGAAAATCCGTATCAAAAAAATGTGGATAACTTGGTTAGTTTCATCAGAAAAAAGTCAAGTTATCCACACCTTATGTGAATAATAAATATTTGATAATGAGATTTTTAGTGAGTTATCCACATTTTTGAAATGATAGTTATTCGATTGTGGATAACTCACAGATTCTATGGTTCTTTTTGAGGTAATATATCAGATTGTAATTTAAATGAGAATGTCAATACCCAAGCCTGTGGATAAAATGTGAATAACTTGTGGATAAGTATGTGGAAAACTGATATTATGCAATCTTAATTTAATTTAGTTTGCTATTTTATAATTGATAATCAGGGAGTTAGATTTTAAAAAGTTATCCACAATTTAATTTAAAAAATGTAAATTTTTTTTTAAATCTGCTTTGAATGCCTTGTCAAATCCATTTTTTATCCCCAACTTTATTTTTGATGTGAATAACTTTATAAGTTATTGCTTATCAAGTATTTATGATGTGAATTATTGTGAATAACTTGCTTTTGGCGGTTCAGATTACTGTAAAATGTGGATAACTTTACGATAGATTGGAGTAAAGTTATCCACATGGTTAGGTCTGATTGGTGGAAACAAACTATATCTAATTGATAATGAATTATTTACGAATTGGGGATGATATCAGGCTGTCCCAAGAGGCATCAAAATCCAAGTCTGACTGTGGTGGGTCAGTTTTAAACTGTGCGCTAAACTAATGTACGTCAGAGCTACGGTCAGACTTCGGATATGTGGATTGATATTTAGCCCACGAAAGGAAGTTACTGGGAAAGTAAGAATGCTTTGATATATTCGTCAATATCTCCATCCAGAACATTCTGAACATCAGTCCGTTCGGTGGCAGTTCGGTTATCTTTAATAAGTTTGTAAGGATGCAAGACGTAATTACGTATTTGCGAGCCAAAATCAATGCGTTTTTTGGAGCTTTCGATTTTAGCACGTTCAGCATCTTTTTTCTCAATCTCGATTTGATAAAGTCTTGATTTTAACATTTTTAGAGCTTTATCCTTGTTTTGGATTTGCGAGCGTTCTTGTTGGCATTCAATAATAATCCCTGTCGGGGCGTGTGTGAGTCGGACTGCGGTTTCCACTTTATTGACGTTCTGACCGCCCGCTCCTCCTGCCCGAAAAGTGTTCCATGTAATATCTGCTGGGTTTATGTCAATTTGTATCGAATCATCAACAATAGGATAGACATAAACGGAGGCAAATGAAGTATGTCTTCGTCCGCCCGAATCAAAGGGTGATATTCGGACGAGGCGATGCACCCCAATCTCGGATTTGAGGTAGCCGTAAGCAAATTCGCCTTCAATTTCGAGGGTTGCCGACTTCACGCCCGCCACATCACCTTGCTGTCGGTTTACTTCACGGACTTTAAATTGGTGTTTTTCGCCCCACATGGTGTACATCCGCATCAACATTTCAGCCCAATCTTGGCTTTCTGTTCCGCCTGCGCCCGGATTAATTTCGAGCATGGCGGGGAGTTGGTCTTCTTCGGCACTTAGCATTTTTTTGAACTCAAGTTCCCGAACAGCATCTGAAAGTTTTTTGGCGGTCATGGATAGGTCGTTTTCATCGCCTTCGCCCATTTCCATAAAGTCAAATAAGACTTCGAGGTCGTCATAAAATCGTTGAATTTTGGCAAAAGCCTTTGTCCAGACGCTTCGATTTCTGATTTCTTTGAGTGTTTTTTCGGCTTCTTTGGGGTCGTCCCAAAAATTAGACTGTATCGTAATTTGTTCTAAATCCTTGATTTCCTGCATCTTAACATCAATGTCAAAGATACCTCCTCAAGGCATTAACACGAGCCTTCAAATCTTTGTATTCTTCTTTTATCATGTTTTATTATGGTTTTGGTCATTTCAAAAACGAAACCACAAACTTACGATAGTTCGTTGAATTTTAAGAATATTATAAAAATAAACTAATTTGTAAACTATAAATTATGTTGTAAAATAACTTGGTTTTTCGTATCTTGTTGGTCAGTGTAATAAATTCATTAAATCTTTAAAATTATGTTCAAAAAATTTGCCTCTGATGCGCTTGGACTTAGCGACATCGGAAAAATTATCGACCCATCCAACTATAATTCTGTTGATTCGGATGATTATATTTTTGATGAGGATAACGAAAAAATATTTTTTTTAATCAAGTCAAAATCAGATGAATATTGCTTTACCAATCAGGCGTTTATCCATCTGGATGGCACCTCGGCAATGAACAAAAAAAGAATGCTCAAACGCTATTCTTATAAAACCAATGCGTTTCGGAGTGTGCGGTTAGAAACGGCGGGGAATATGGATTTGGATATTGAAATCAAATTTGGATTGGGCGAAAAAAGTTTCAGCATTGATGTGGATAAAACACAAATTGAACTGCTCAAAGATTTGTATAAATCCTTAATCAAAATTAGTTCGATTCAAGAGGAAAATGCCCAGATGTTGCGTTATGCCTCTGAAAGCCTGACACTTACGTCCAATACGCTCAAAACGAATGCAAAAAGTGAGGCGACACAGGCTGATTTTCAGGCAGTTAATGAGTATATTTTTGCATGGAATCAGGAAGCCTATCATAAATATCAACAAAGTGATTTTACGGAAATCTTCAAAAAATATTTAAATAATTAGATTTTTGAATCCGTATCCCACGCTTAAAAACCGTGGGATATTGAAAATCGAGTGATTATAATTCATGAATCTGGTTTTTGGGCAAACCTGTTATTTGGTGGATTTCTTCGGGTGTTTTGCCTACGGATTTCAGCATTTTTGCGATTTCGATAATTGCTTTATTTTTGGTTTCCAATTCTTCTTGTTGTTTTTCCAATTTCTGTTGTTGTTTTTCCAATTTCTGTTGTTGCTTTTCCAGTTCGTGTTGTTGCTTTTCTAATTCAAGAGTTTGCTCCTCGACTTTATCGCTCAAAAAAGCAATCGAGTTTTTTTGTCGCCGCCACTCTTCCAAATACTCATCTTCAACGTGCATTTGCTCTTCTAACATCGGATAGTCCGACATCGCTGATTTGAGCCGATTTATAATCCTACGAAACACCCCAGATGGAAATTCACGCCTCATTAACAGCAACTTATGCACATTTTTTTGATGTGGATTGTCTTGGTCAAACAACTTAAAAAACCGATATAATTTCTCCTTAAAAGGGTCATTTTCGTAGTGTTGTGGGCGAATATTTTTGAGGTTCGGCAACTGAATCGTAAACATTCCATACGTCAGATGTTTGGTAAAAAATATCTCTTCAGAATAAGGCTTATTCAGAAATAATGCCTCATCAATTTTTCGGCTATGAATGACCAAATCTTCATGTTCTTTTTCTACCCGAAAATTCAAAATAAAAATCGGAATTAGTTTCAACGGAAATTTTATCGTTTGCAATTCTCCTGTCTTGGGATTAGAAATTTCGCGCGCTTGATTCCGCTGAAAATTTCGAGCAATGTAGCGTTTAAACCGAAAAATATCCGCTAATCGATTAGCCTTTTGAATTTCAATCATCACCACTTCGGTTTGTTCTGGAGCAATCTGAATCGTTGCCGTAAAATCCAAATGAAATAATTTGAGTTTGGACTCATTTGTATCCTCCAAATCGTCATCAAGTTCCTCAGAATCAGGATGTAAGGCGTAGGCGTGCGAACGATTATCCACATGGAATTGCACAATCTTATAGCCTGTCAAGATTTCTAAAACTTCCTTTGCCGTTTCCTCATCATCCATCAAATATTTAAAAACCACATCGTAAATGGGGTTCGGAATTTCAAAATATTCTTCAGGATTATAGTCTTGCATCGTTTTTACGGTTTTAAATCCTTTCAAAGATACGAAAAAATAAGATTGACTTTGTAGGTTCGGGAGTATATTTGGAGTGTGTTTTATGTTTGTGTGTAAAATGTGGATAACTTGGTAAACGTATGTCGTTTTCTGATATATCTCAAAATTTTATTTGACAACCTGCCAAAAAAATAGTAGCTTACATAGAAGCTAACTTATTGAGTTTCTTGAATTTGTGTTCTTGAAATAATCAAATTATTTATATAAAAAATCTCAAATTGATTATGAAAAATATAAATCATTTTCTTTTGTTGGTAATAGGCATCGGATTTTTTTATGCCTGTTCGGTGCATAAAGATACGATTGAGGTCGTAAATAAGAACTTTACTGACCAAATCGAAATGCGCCAAAATTTGGTGATGACCTTCAATAAAAATATGGCACCCGATTCCGTTGTGGGCAAATGGACAGACCAAAAATATTTGAAAATTACGCCAGAAATCAAGGGAAAATTTCAGTGGACGGCACGCAACGAACTGACTTTCTCGCCTTTAGAGGGTTTTCAGCCCGCCACGAACTATACCGCCGAACTGACTTCGCAAATCACCCGATTTACTGCCCAAAGTGCGCTTGGCGATGCCAAATCGTTTCAATTTCATACACCTTACATGGCACTCGAAGACCAACAAATTACCTGGACAACCGACCCACAAGGAAACCCACAAGTAGCTGTAAATCTGGTATTTAACTACCCAGTTCAAGCCGACCAACTGGCGCAAAAAATCAAAGTAAAACTCAAGGATAAAGTCCTTGATTATAAAATTGAAAGTTTTGAAAATAAAAAATGGGTACGCTTGGTGGTCAATGAAAATAATAGTATGCCAATCGAAACGGAACTACTTGATATTCAGATAGATAAAGGTATCCTTCCGATTGGAGGAAATGAGCCAGCCCAACAAATTCAGTTTGAAGCCGAAATCCCCAGCAAATTAGATTTTGATATTACCGAATCTTATGCAGAAACCTCTGAAAACCAGACTTATATCGTAGTGGCGACCACACAAGAAATTAAAACCTCGATGGCAGAATTGAAGCAATTCATACAGATTTCGCCTCGTGTTGATTTTGAGGTTGAACCAACAAATTCAGGGTTTATTTTGAAGGGAAATTTTAGAGAAGGTAAACAATATAACTTAAAAATATCCAAAAATTTAACGGGCATTTTTGGCGAAAATCTGGGCGAGGATAAAAGCCAATATGTCGTATTCGGAAAGGCAGAACCTACTATCAAATTTGATGCTAAAAAATCCATGTATTTGACCTCAAAAGGGGCGCAAAATATTGGTTTACAAATCAAAAATGTGGACGAGGTTACGGTTTCGATTTTTAAGATTTATGAAAATAATATCGTACATTTTATGCGTCAAAATTCCTATTATTTGGAGTACGATACCGAGTATATGTCCGACCCTGTGGACTATGGAAATTTGATTTATGAGAAAATTTATCGGACAAATAATCTGCAAAAAAATGGTGAATCTCGTGTTATAAATTTGGATTTTTCTGATAAACAACCTTTCAAAGGATTTTATATGGTGAAGGTCAATTCCAATAAAGAACAATGGATAAAAGATATTCGGATTGTTTCGATGTCGGATATTGGATTTATTGCCAAATCTACGAAAAATGATATTTTGGTTTTTGCTAATTCGATACTGACGGCAGCACCTTTGGCGGATGTAAAAGTACGATTAATCAGCTCGAATAATCAAGAAATCGAGCAGGCACAAACCGATGAAAATGGTGTGGCAAAATTTGAGCATTTTCGGGAGCGTTTTCCCGATTTTCAGCCCGATATTATTGTCGGGGAAAAAGGAACGGATTTTAATTTTATCAAATTTTCGCAGAATCAAGTGCACACGGCTCGCTACGAAGTAGGTGGCGACCGTAGCAACGAATCGGGTTTAAAAGCCTTCATTTATGAAGAGCGAAATTTATACCGTCCCGGCGAAAAAATGAATTTAAAAACGATTATTCGGGATGAAAAATGGGGCTTAGTCGGCAAAATTCCGATAAAATTACAAATCCGCCTTCCGAATGGAAAGGCTTTGGTAACCAAAAAAGGAATACTTTCGGAGCAAGGAACGTTTGAAACTTCGGTTCAGTTGCCTACTTCGGGGGTTACGGGTTCGTATGAAGTGGCGATTTATTCCTCGAATGATATTTTACTAAATTCCAAATATATTAGTGTCGAAGAGTTCGTTCCTGACCGCATTAAAGTCAGTTCGGAATTGAGTAAAAATGAAGTTCGGGCGGGTGAAAAAATGAGGCTTTCGGGACAGGCTCTAAACTTGTTTGGACCTCCCGCCTCGAATCGAAATTATGAAGTTGAAATGACATTAAGTCGTAAGAATTTTAATCCGAAAGGCTTAGAAAAGTACAATTTTAATTTGATGGGTCGAGATGACCTTACGTTTGAAAATATCTTTCGGGATAAACGCAAAACCGATTCGGAAGGAAAGATTTCGGAGGAGTTTCAGATTCCAGAAAAATATAAAAATATCGGGATTCTACAAGGCAAAATTTATACTACGGTTTTCGATGAATCGGGACGCACGGTTTCGGCTTTGTCCAAAGTGGACGTGCTGACACAAGACATTTTTTATGGCATCTACGAATTTGATTATTATGTCGGCACACAAAAAACATTGAACGTTCCGTTGGTTGCGGTCAATGCAAAAGGCGAAATTGCAAAAAGTGTTCAGGCACGAGTTCAGTTGGTGCGTTTTGAGTGGCATAATGTCTTGGAAAAATACTATGATGGCTATCGGTATGTTTCTCGGAAAAAAGAAAAAATTATCTCGAATCAAGTGATTACGCTATCTGGAAAAAGTACAACTTTTCCGGTATTGCCGAAGGTTTCGGGCGAGTATGAAATTCGGGTCAGTTTGCCAGACGAAATGCAAAGTTACGTCAAACGGGGATTTTATGCGTATCGGTACGGCAGTACGGCAAATTCTTCGTTTGAAATTGATAAAGAAGGACAAATTGGCATCATGCCCGCCAAAAATAAATATCAAGTAGGCGAGGAAGCCGAAATTTTATTTACCACGCCTTTTGAAGGTAAGATTTTGGTAACAATCGAACAAAATAAGGTTTATGATTACTTTGTTATTCAGACAGAAAAGAAATCAGCTTCACTAAAATTGCCAATTAAATCGGATTATTTGCCCAATATTTATGTGAGTGCCACTTTGATTAAACCTGCGGATTATTCGGCAATTCCTATCACGGTAGCGCATGGTTTTCAGCCGATTATGGTCGAAGATAAAGCACATGAAATGCAAGTTCGTATTACTGCGCCCGAAAAATCTCGTTCTAATCGAACCCAAGAATTTATTATTCAGACCAATCAACCCAACGCCGAAGTAACGGTGGCGGTCGTTGATGAGGGAATTTTGCAACAAAAAAGTTATCAAACGCCTGACCCTTATGGGTTTTTCTTCATGAAGCGCGCTTTGGAAGTCCATTCATTTGATATTTATCCGCGTGTTTTTCCTGAAATAAAATTGCAAAAAAACTTCGGTTCGGATGGTTATAATTTGAATAAACGAGTAAATCCGTTGGCAAATAAACGCATCAAACCTGTTTCGTTTTGGAGTGGCACAATGCAGACGGATGCCAACGGCAAGGCAAGTTATTCTGTCAATTTACCGCAGTTTTCGGGTGATGTAAGAATTATGGTAGTAGCAACCAAAAATAAATCCTTTGGTTCGGCAACGGCAAATATGAAAGTAGCTGACCCCATTATCATAAGTACCTCATTACCATTGTTTTTGAGTCCGAATGATGAAGGAATCGTTCCTGTGATGTTGAGCAATACGACTGACAAGATGGCAGAAGGCACGGTAAAAATATCAGCAAATGGAGAAGTGAAACTAACAGGCAAGCAAACACTGAACGTGTCGATTCCCGCCCAATCCGAAAAGCAAGTATTTTTTAGCCTGAAAGCCAAAAATTCGATAGGTTTGGCGAGTGTAAGGACTGAAATCACGGCATTAGGCGAAAAATTTACGGAAGAAATCGAAATGACGGTTCGTCCTTCAACCTCATTATTGAAACAAAGCGATGCGGGAATGATTGCGGCAGATGCCTCGAAAAAATTAGATTTTGGAGGTAATTTTGTGCCAAGTTCGTTAGACGGAAAATTGATTTTGAGCAAATCGCCTGCTGTCGAATTGTCCGAACATCTGAAATATTTGGTACAATATCCGCATGGTTGCGTGGAGCAGACGGTTTCTACGGCATTTCCGCAACTTTATTTTTGGGCATTGACCAAAAAAATCATTTCGGAAACAGACAAAAATATCGGACTTGACCCGAACCAAAATGTGCAGGCTGCCATCCAAAAATTGAGTACGATGCAGCAATGGAATGGCGGTTTGAGCTATTGGCAAGGCAGTGGCGATGTGAGTTGGTGGGGTTCGGCGTATGCGACACATTTTTTGCTTGAGGCACGGCGAGCTGGTTTTGATGTGGATAACCCATTTCTGAAAAATTTGATGAATTATTTATCAAGCCAGACACGGCGCAAAGAAACGGTTTCGTATGATTTGATAAATGCAACAAATCAGCGAGTAAATCGAAAAATAGCCTCGAAAGAAATTTTTTATTCGTTGTATGTTTTGGCGTTGGGCGGCGAGCAGGATTTGGCGACCATGAATTATTACAAAGCCAATCAAAAATTATTAGCAAAAGATTCTCGTTATTTGTTGGCAATGACCTATTTGATGACGGGCGATAAAATTAGTTTTCGTGAACTTTTGCCCGCCAATTTTGAGGGCGAAAAATCGGTAACGGCAATGAATGGAAGTTTTCATTCGTATATTCGTGATGTGGCGATTTCCTTAAATGCGTTAATTGATACGGATTCAAAAAATGCTCAAATTCCAGTTTTGGCACGGCAATTATCGCAACAAATGAAATTGCAAAAATATTTGAATACCCAAGAACGGGCTTTTGGGCTTTTGGCGTTGGGCAAATTGGCAAAAAAAGCACAGGAAACGCCAACGAAAGCCGAAATTTTTGCGGACGGAAAAAAAATAGCCGACTTTGTGAACGAAGATTTAATTTTGGAAAAATCCATTTTGGGAAAAAATATTGAAATTAAAGTCAAAGAAGGAAAATTGTACTTTTTCAAGGAATTGGAGGGATTGAGCATGAGCGGAAAGCACACCGAAGAGGATAATTTTATCAAGGTTCGGCGCGAATTTTATGACCGAAACGGCAAGCGAATTACGGATAATACATTTGCACAAAACGACCTTATCATCGTGAAAATCAATATTCAGTCGGTTTATTCGGGTGGCGAAGTACCGAATGTCGTCATTACGGATATGCTTGCTGCGGGCTTAGAAATTGAGAATCCGAGAATCGGAGCTGTGGCGGGTCAAAATTGGATTAAAAATGCTTCAGCCCCCGAACATTTTGATTTTCGGGATGACCGTGTAAATATCTTTACAACTGTTTTGCCACAAATGCGGTCGTTTTATTATACTGTGCGTGCGGTGTCGAAAGGCAAATTTGAACAAGGTCCCGTGAGTGCGGATGCGATGTATGACGGCAGTTATCACTCGTATCATGGGTCGGGAACAATCACCATCAATTAATTAAAGTATGAAGGTCATCACGATAATCTATTTCGGTATTTTTTTGGGCTGTTTGAGAATACAACCAACCATATTTTTTTAGCCATAGAAATTTATCGTCATGAGGTTTAATGTAAGTTTGCAAAAAAAAAAAATTTTGACAGGAAAAAAAATTTTGTGAAATTTAGCCCCAAAGGATTTTGGACAAATATTTCAACCCTTTGGGGGGTGTCTTACGTCCTGAAAACGAGGCAAGATATAAATCAGGCACTGCTATTGCTTGTTTAAATGAATCTAAACGATGAATTATTACATGGTATTCGTATTGACTAACGGCTAAAAAGATGGTCAATCTGTGGTATAAAATTTTGGAAGAAGTGCGTTTTTCCGTAACTATCGGATATATTTGCGATATTTACGGCTTTCGTGGTTTGGGTTCATGCCTAAACGAACGAAAATAGTAGTGAGGTGCAAAATCCCAAAGAAAATTTCAACGACTTTCGAGGAGCTTTTTTGGTGGGAATTATACGAACATAATACATTGATTTTTAATATTTTAAACTTAATTACGAATAAATTTTAGAATACTTAAACCTATGAAACGAAGCGTAAACTTTTTCGGCTTGGCGTTTCTGTTTGTCTTTTTGTTGGGTTCGACATCCCTGATAGCTCAGGATGACACCGCAGCAGAGGCAGATACAGCCAAGGAGAAGCAATCTGAAACGGTATATCGTCTTTATAAAGGTGATGTACAGCCCAAACGAGAGCGGATGCCTAATGTCATTAACAAATTGTTGTATGACGAATATTCGCCTGCGATTAGCCCTGATGGGAACACGTTGGTTTATCAATCAAATGAATCTGGTAAAAGCTGGAAAAAATTTCGATTGTGGGAATCTAAACGAAACGAACGAGGTTTCTGGACAGAACCTAAAGAAATCGAAGCGGTAAACAGCGAATTTGACGAAGGACAAGAAATCGGCGGAGCAAATATCTCGTATGATGGAGCAACGTTATTTTTCCACGTCATCATGGAAGATGGGAACAGCGATATTTATGCTGCCACCCGCAAGAAAGACGAAAAAGGAAACTGGGGCGATTGGGAATCTCCCGCAAAGGTTTCTGGTGCGGTCAATTCGGATGATGCCGAAATGTTCCCTTCGGTT
>CAZNYR010000007.1:36643-40513 GCA_964577275.1 uncultured Cytophagales bacterium
GATGGTGCTAAGATGTATTATACCTCGTATAATGCGGAAAGTGATACTGCCAAAACCTATCAGAAAGGTACCAAATGCTATAAATTAATGGTCTCGAATCGAGGTCTTGATGGAAGCTGGGGCAAAGGCGAAGAATTGCCAGACCCTATCAACGGTAGTTGCGATAAATATATACGAGTCATGCCTGATAATCAATCGGTATTTTTCTCTTCGACTCGTGGCGGTGGAAGCCCCAAAGATGCGGATGATTTCGATTTGTATTATGCTGAATTACAGCCCGGTAACGAATGGACTGAACCCAAACCCGTTGATATTTCTCCCTTAGTAAAATCGACACTTTATTCGTATCAACCTGATATGTTAATTTCGATTGCGCCACACGACAAGCCACACGTTTTAGCGTATTTTAGTGCTTATATGGGGGCTTCGCACGAAATTTTCAATATTCCTTTGAACAAGGAATTTGGTCCTAAAGAAATCTGTACGTTCCGAGGCGTAGTCATTGATTCGGCGGATAACAAGCCTTTGGAAGCCATTATCAAGCAAGAAAATGTTACACGAACTTGGTTAAGCCGAGAGTACAAAAATGAAATAGGACAGCCTTACCGAGAATACGAAGGCGGTGCGTTTTATTCTATCTTGACCGAAACCAACGTCTATAAATTCACAGTGGAAGCGGATGGCTATAAGCCTTACACATTTACGGCAGATTTGACCACGATGGACGAATGGACAGCCTGTGAGCGTGTTATCAAAATGCAGAAAAAAGGCGTACTTGTCAATATCAAAATTGTGGATTTGATGGACGAAAGCGTTTATGTTGATGCACCTTTGACCGTAACAGACGAAAGTGGCAAAAAACAAGACGATGTAATCAAGAAAGGCGAAGGCAAGCACTTAGCAATTCTTGAGCCACGAGCCAAATACAAAGCTACGGCCAGCGAGTTGGAAATTGACGAAGAAACAAAATACGAAGAAACTTCCGAAGAAATTGACCTGACAAATGCCAAAGAAGGTGAAGAAGTAAATGTGATTATCCGAATGAGCAACATTCCTGATGTTCAGTTCGATAACGTAAACTTTAATACCGCTCGACCTCGTTCCCTGAACGGCGCAGAGTTGGATGTGTCTATTTCGCAGATTGCAAAGTCAATCGAAACTTGTAATACGGTCGTGGCGTTCTTGAATGATTATCCGCCTGCTCGTATCAAAATCGAAGCACATACCGATAGTCGGGGTAGCGATAATATGAACCAAGGTCTTTCGGAAAGACGAGCCGCTGCCGTCAAAAAATACTTAGTCGATAAAGGCATTGCCGAATCTCGAATCGAGGTAGAGGCTTTCGGTGAGAAATCGCCAATGGTGCCAAACGACAATGCAAACAACATGGCGTTGAACAGACGTGTAATGTTCAAAGTATTGAAAAAATAAGTTTGACATAAACTTTATAAAAAAAAGATAGCTCCAAAAAAGGCTATCTTTTTTTTGGCTTATGCTATTTCTGGACAATAAAAATCATGCGGTCAGAGGTTTGGGCATCAAATTTTTGGAGGGCATAATCGCCAAAAATTGCACATTTTTGACAAGAATCCAATGGTTTTAGACCCGACTGCTCGAAATAATGTACAAATTGCTCACGTTTGATAGCCATGACACGCTCCGCAAAATGATAATGTTTGCTTTGGTATTCAAAATTAATCGTTTTGATAATCTGCTCATGTTCTACTTTTTTACGAATCTCAAAATCAATTCCATCAATTTTTTTGACTTCGTAAGGGATTAATTCTCGAATGACTTTTTCGGTATTGAAAAAATCCAAAACCAACCGACCGCCTTTTTTTAGGCTTTGTGCCGTTGCCGAAATTGCGCTTAGATTTTCTTTTTCGGTCGCAAAATACCCGAAACTGGTAAACATATTCAGCACATAATCAAATGAATCTGCCCGAAAAACGTTCCGCATATCATGTCGAGCAAACTCAAGACGGTCATTTTCAAACTGTTTGGCAAAATTGATACTCTCTTCCGATAAGTCCACGCCGACCGTATCAAAACCTAATTTATTGAGATAAATGGAATGTCGTCCTTTTCCGCAGGCTAAATCTAAAATTTTATCATCCTCCTGAAAATCAAGGTATTGACTGAGATTTTGCATAAAAGATTGCGCCTCAGAATCATCCCGATTTTGATATAAAATATGGTAAAATGGGGAATTGAACCACTCATCAAACCATTCTTTTCTGTTTGGCATTGTTCTTTGGATTTGTCGTTATTTTGAACAAATCTAAGTTAAATCAGGATAAAAATGTTTTTAAAATTGTATCAAGCCCTGAATTTTGTGTGTGGTAACAAGGTCATTTATCGAAAATTTAAGCGTTTGATTTTTCGGTCAGTTCATAAATCGCCTGTTCTAATTCCTGATAATGATGCACGATTTTATCGGCAAGGCTCAAATCCTGTGTTCCAGAATTGGGATTCTGAAAACCAATGCACCACATTCCAGCAGATTTGGCGGCTTTTACGCCATTTGCCGCATCTTCGATGACCAAACAATTTTTGGGCGGCGTTGAAATACGCTCGGATGCTAACAAAAAAATATCGGGCTTGGGTTTGGAATACGGAACTTCCTGCCCGCTGGTTTGTTTGGAAAAGTATTTTTTGAGGGCATATTTTTCTAAAACTATCGTAATATTTTCCAGAGAGGATGAAGAAGCAACCGATAAAGTATATTTTTGGGCTAATTTTTGCAAAACAGGTTTTACACCTTCGACCAAAGGAATTTCGTTTGTGTTGGCTAAAATATTTCGGTAAGTATCCTTTTTGCGCTTTACCATTTCGGATACCGATGGCATAAAACCATATTTTTTTTTGAGCATCGCCCATGTATTTTGGGAGGACATCCCGACCATGCTCATGTGTTCTTGGTAAGAAATGTGAAGTCCAACTTGCTGATAGAGTTGCTGTTCGATGCGTTTGTGCGTGGGTTCGCTATCGACCAATACGCCATCCATATCAAAAATTAAGGAAGTTATCATGATAGAATTAGGAAGTTTGGTAAGGATTCGTTCGGAACGAAAGTACAAACTTTTCGGATGCCACACCTTCTGAAGCAAAAAAAACCGCCAACTTTGAAAAAAATTGGCGGTTGCAATCCTATTTTATAGGAAACGATTAATAATAATTGCCCAACATGACAGGCATAATGAGCATCAAAATATCTTCATCGCCTTCGGTTTCGTGAGGCTGAAGCAATGCCGCCCGATTGGGTTCGGAGAAGTGCATCACGATTTTATCAGAATTTAAATTGCTCAAACCTTCAATCAAGAATTTGGCATTGAACCCAATTTCGAGAGCTTCATCGGCTTGGGTTTCGTATTCGCAGAAAAGTTTTTCGGAGGCTTCGTTCGAGAAATCGGTGTCTTCGGCAGATACCAACAAATCGTTTGCCTCAATTTTGAGTCGAATTTGGTTGGTGGATTTATTGGCATAAATCGAAATTCGTTTCAGACAATCCACAAATTCGCGCCGTCCGATGCGTAAGGTTTTATCATTATCCAAAGGGATAACATTCTCATAATCAGGGAATTTTTCATCAATTAGCCGACACGTCATTTTGATATTATTAAAATTAAAGGAGGCGTGTTGGTCATTAAAAATCAGATGCAAAGGCGTATCATCCGAAGGCAAACTTTTTTTCAAGATATTGAGTGCCTTGCGAGGGATAATAAATTCTTTTTGCTCGGCATCCGAAGTAGTATCAAGTCGTTTGTAGCGCATCAGGCGATGTCCGTCTGTGGCAACAAAAGCTGATTGACTGGGCGAAATATTGACATAAACCCCGTTCATGGCGGGTTTCATCTCATCGGTCGAAGT
>CAZNYR010000007.1:40523-69056 GCA_964577275.1 uncultured Cytophagales bacterium
AAAAGCGTATAAGCCACAGCACTGGAAATGACTTCCGAAATCAATTCGGCAACTTGTGTATTTTCCAATTCGGGGATTCTGGGAAAATCGATGGCGTTTTCGCCTGCCAGACGATATTTGCCGTTTGCCGAAAAAATCTGCACCACAAAATCCTCTTCATCCAAGGAAATCGTAACGGGTTGTTCGGGCAGATTCCGAAGCGTATCCGAAAGCATTTTGGCGGGAATTGCCACGCTTCCTTCGCGCTCCACATCCACAGAAAGCTCCGAAACAATGGTTACTTGCAAATCTGAAGCCGTAACGGATAATTTACCATCCTGAACCTCAAACAGAAAATTCTCCAAAATCGGAACGACAGGATTGTTTGGGATGGCACCATCCAATGCCGAAATTTGTTTAAGTAATGTAGAAGACGAAACAACGAATTTCATGGTTTATCACATTTATTGTTGATGTATATTATTGGTAGTCAGTACTTAACAAAAACAAACGAGAAGTCCTGATTTTATGTCCAAAAAAGAATCCAAATCTACGAATTTTATGGCAGTTTTGGAAAAATCAGGCATTCAAATCCTATGATTTTTGACCCTTTAGCGCGGTACGGTTTTGTACAAAATTCCTGTAATAAACGTAAAAACGATACGAGGCAACCACGCTGCAATTTGGGGGTCGAGCGTGCCAGCTTGTCCCATGCTGCGGGTCATTCGCACAAACGTAATGAACATAAATGCCAGCAAAAAACCAAAGGCAATTTGCATTCCGATACCTTGACGGGACTTGCGCGCTGATAAAATTACGCCCATTGCCGTCAGGATAATTATCGTAAATGGATAGGTATAACGTTCATATTTTTCGACCTCAAAAATCCCAATTTTGGTATTTCCGCGCGCCAACTGCAAGGTGATGTAGTCGTCCAGTTCGGGAAGCGTAAGTGTTTCGTGCAGCAAGTGTTTGCTCTCAAAATCTTTGGGGCGCATATGAAGTGTGGTATCCATATTGCGCCCAGATTCGAGCCGCTCGATTTCGCCCCGAAAGATATGCCGTTTGTAGCTTTCGATATGCCATTTGGTTTTGGCACTGTCCCATTCGATGCGAGGCGCAGAAAGTTTTTCGACCAAATTGCCGTCAATAATTTTTTCAATCGTAAACAAATACCCCGTATTCGTAATATTATTATAGTTTTGTAGATATACAAATGTATTCGGAGCGACCTTAATATGGACGTTGCGTTGGTCAAAATAATATTGTTTTTTCAGATATTCCACCTCAAACGCCACGCGCGTCTTGTTGGCTTTGGGAATTATCCAGCCTGTCATCCCAAAAGTGAGTATGGCTAATAAAATCGCCCCCATCATGTATGGCATCATAATACGCCGAAAGCTCGTGCCGTTTGATAATATCGCCACGATTTCCGTCCGAGATGCCAGTTGAGCGGTCATAAAAACGGTCGCAATAAAAACCGTTACCGGACTTAATAAATTCGTGATATTCAGAAAGAAGTTAAAATAATAATCCACCAAAATCGAATACGTACTTAGGTCTGGATGCTGGATAAAATCATCACTTTTTTCGCCATAATCAATTACACAAATAATGGCATTCAGAATCAAAACCACAAACAAAACCGTCCGAAGAAATTTGAATAAAATATAGCGGTCAATTAATTTCATATAACTTATATATTTGATAATCAAGGAGTTCGTCTGATAAAAATTGCCCACGTATATCCGAGCAGAAAAAAACGTGAAAGTAAGAACCTATGATTTAGCGTACCACGACCCATTTTGATTTTTGGGTTTTTGAGCCGTCTTTTCGGATGGCTTTGAGCCTGACTTCGTAATTGCCTGCCGTCAGGAAAGTATGCGAAGGATTTGATTCGTCCGATTTATCGCCATCGCCAAAATCCCAGAAATACGCCACTGCATTTTTGGAAAGGTTCTGAAACTGAATTTCGCAAGGCGCATAACAGCCGTTATTTTCCATCTCAAAATTGACCGCCATTTCTGCCTTTGTCGTACTTTCGGGGTCGGTTTGTGCTTCCTCAACAGTCGAAATCAGGGCAGTATCCGAGTTCATTTCGGCTAAGGAATCAGTTTGTGTTTCGGGATTGAGTTGTTTTTCCAACGCTGATTTTTGGGCATCCGAAGGCGCATCCGTAAATTTTACTTCCGTAATGAAATATTTGGTTTCGCCTCGTAATTTGATGAGCATAAATTTTTCGCTATACAATACTTGCACCTTCAAATTATTGACCATTGCCGAATCCAATTGGCGTAATACGTCTTCTTCGGACGCATCCACCGAAAACTCCCATACGGTCGAAAGTCCTTGTCCCTGCGTGGATTTGGAGTGTCCCAACGATTCCATATTCAGTTCGCCTTCCCATGTTTTGAATAGGATTCCCTTGTTACTCAATTTGATAATTCGTCCTGTTCGGCTGCCATCGCTGTACGAGGCGTTCCACAAAATTGCTCCAGAACCCAATCCCAAGACCAAAATAACAAGAATAAAAATGATGAAAAACTTACGCAATTTGTTTGATTTTGCCATGATTATGTTATTAATTTAATAAATTGTTTGAATCAAAATAAAGACTACCCGTAATACCTTGCTACGAAATAAAAATATTTTCGGAAAAATACACCAAAAATGTGCTTTTTTGCGAAAAACCCGTTATTTTTGGCAAAATTAATCTTTTAAAAATCATGGCAACAGTAATTCTAACGATGGCAGTGGTGGGGACTTTTTTCGTCTTGATGGCGGTGCGTCTGATTTTTATCAAAAATGGTGAATTTAAAGGAACTTGCGCCACACAAAATCCTTACCTCAAAAATGCAGGAATCAAATGTGCGTGTGGCAAAGAACCCGGCACCTGCGATACGGATGATACCTCTTCCGATGCCTTCCAAAAAGCGATGGCAACTCGATAACGATTCTAAAATTTCAAATATATTTTTTCATAGCTTTTATATTTTTGGGTAAACTTGTTGGACTAAGTTCAGCAAGTTTCTTTTTTTTTGACTAAAATGAGGCAATCTTGCACTTGCCAAAATTTTCGTTTCATTCTCCGCTCAAATTCCCTAAATTTGCGACCACATTCCTCGAAAAATTGTGAATAATTCAAAATTACCATGAAAAAAATTTGTACGCTACTTTTATGTTTCATCATCAATATGGGTGCAATTTTAGCCCAACATATCCAAATTTTGGCACAATCTGACCGAAGACCCCTTGAAAATGTATTGATTCATAATCAAGATACCTCCAAAAGTATGATTACTGATGTAAATGGCAAGGCGGATATTTCCCAATTTGATGCGCTCGAAATGCTCTATTTTTCGCACGTCATTTATGCCGCACAGCGCATGACGAAAAATACCTTAGCCACACAAAATTACAACCTATATTTGACCGAAAAACTTACGTATTTGGATGAAATTGTTTTTTCGGCAGATAAATCTGAAGTCAAAAAATCTGATTTACCAATTCGGTTAGAAACTTTAACTGCCCAACAAATTCGCTTAGGAAATCCACAAACTTCTGCCGATTTATTATCCCAAAGTGGGGCGGTTTTTGTCCAGAAAAGTCAGGCAGGCGGTGGCAGTCCTATTTTGCGTGGGTTCGAGGCGAATCGTGTCTTGTTGGTCATTGACGGTATTCGGATGAATAATGCCATTTATCGGAGCGGACACCTACAAAATGTCATCACCATAGACCCCAATATTATTGAACGATTGGAAGTCGTATTTGGCTCAAGTTCAGTGATTTATGGAAGCGATGCACTCGGTGGCGTGATGCACTTTTATACACGAACTCCCGAAATCTTACAGCCCAATTTTGACCTGCATGGCGGCGGATTTGTGCGTTATGCTTCCGCAAATCAGGAGCAAACCATCGGCGCAGATTTGGAATACAGCAAAGGAAAATGGGCGGGCTTGACACATTTTACTGCCAGTAATTTTGGCGACATCAAAACAGGCAAAAATGGCAATCCAAAACATCTCGAAATCTGGCAACGAAAACATTACCAATCCTTTGAAAATCAGAAAGATACAACTCATTTGAATCCCAATCCTTTCCGACAAATCGGCACGGCATATCGTCAATGGGATTTGATGCAAAAAGTAGTTTATGAGCCGCACGATAACAATCGGTACAGCCTCAATTTTCAGTATTCGACCTCCTCGAATGTCCCTCGTTATGAGCGACTTACCGAATATTCTGGCAATAATTTACGACACGCCGAATGGCATTATACACCCCAAAAACGCCTTTTAATTTCGGCACGAGCCGATTTTAAGGATTTGAGCCATTTTTATGACCGTGCTTCCGTCATTTTGGGCGTTCAACACCTCGAAGAGGGACGAATAACGAGGCGATTTGGCGAAACGACACGAAATGTGCGCACCGAAAAGGTGGGCGTATATTCCATGAACATTGATTTGACCAAAAAGATAAAGAACAAACACCATTTTAGTTACGGTTTAGAAAGTTATTATAATAAAGTAATTTCAACGGCTTATACCGAAACTATTTTTGGGGGCGAGCGAGGGCAGTTATCCACTCGTTATCCCGATGGCGGCAGCGAAATGCAAAGTTTTTCGTTGTACCTGAATCATCGCCAAAAAATAGGACAATATCCCGAAAAAATACAATTTATATTTTCGCAGGGTTTGCGTTATAATTATATTTCTTTGGCTTCTCGTTTTGAGGATAAAACATTTTTTCCCTTGCCTTTTGACGAGGCAGTTTTGAATAATAATGCTTTGAGCGGAAGTCTGGGCGGTGTATTGAAATTTGCTGATAATCTGGGCATTACGATGAATATTTCCACAGGTTTTCGCACACCGAATGTCGATGATATGGGGAAAGTATTTGATTCAGAACCGGGAACAGTCATTGTCCCAAATCCGAATCTAAAACCCGAACATACCTACAATTTTGAGGCAGGCATTCGAGGTAAAATTCTTAAAAAAGTACAATTTAATATTTCTGGATTTTATACCCTTTTGACCCGTGCGATTGTCCGAAGTCAATTTCTATTTAATGGACAAGATTCGATACAATATGATGGGGTTTTGAGTCTGGTTTTGGCGAATGTGAATGCTGACCGTGCCGTCATTCAGGGCTGGCAGGTGGATATATCGCATCCGATAGGGCAATTTTTGGAGCTAAGACACCAAATGGCGCAAACTTTTGGCTCGATTACCTCCCGAAATGAACCTTTGGCACACATCCCGCCACTTTATGGCAAAAGTGCCTTAGTTTGGAATTATCGAAAGTGGAATAGTGAACTTTTCGTGCAATATAACGGCAAAAAATCACTCGAAACATACAGCCCATCCAGTACTGACAGATTGTATTTGGCGACTCCAGAAGGAATGCCCGCTTGGGCAACGTGGAATTATCGACTCACGTATCGTTTCAAAAATCTGACGGCGCAGGCTTCGGTAGAAAATATATTGGATAGGCATTATCGGGTATTTGCTTCGGGTTTGAGTGCGATGGGGCGAAATGTCGTGCTATCTTTGCGAGGCGATTTCTAAAAAAAAACAACGATAAAGCATACTGATTATCAGATAAATAGATAAAAACCGTGGCGCACTAATTTTGCATTTGATTCGAGTATCTTCAAAATCAAATTTTTTTGAGTATCGGACTATTTTTGGTATGATTTTTTTATCTGCATTGGTGTTACCTTAAAATACAACACCAATGCGACAAAAAGTTATTTTTTTATGCCTCTTTCTGAGTGTCTTGAGCAGCAGACTTTATGCCGATATGCCCGCTGAACGTATCGAGTTTTATCCCAAAATTTTTGAAGACCGCTCCCAAGTTTTATCTGTTCAGGAAATAATTTCCGAACGATATGATAGTAAATTTTTGTACTATTCCGATATGAAGCAATTGCACAAAGATGCAGATTATTGGGGAAAACTGGAAATCAAAAATACCTCTAATTTTGTCGAAAAGCGTTTTTTGAAATTCGGAAAAAATGCCCGTATTTCGTGTTATATTTTTGATGAAAATCAAAATGTACAGATTTATAAAATTGGAACGGCATTATCCTACGCCACACAGCATCAGTTATCGAATATTATTCCGATAGAAATTGCGCCAAACAGCAGGCAAATGATTGTCTTTCGGCTCAAGAATCCGAATGCGTTTCCTGACTTTACTTTGCATCTGGAAAAAGACCCAAAATTATTCTTAACAAGCTGGGAATCAGACTTTTTAATCATGGCTTTGATTTTACTTTTGCCTTTAGGCATGAGTTTATTTTTGATACCGCATTCATGGTTTTGGCACTCGATTTCATGGACAAAAATGGCATTGCTTACCTCTGCCGTTTTGTACTTTCTGATGCGTCTGGGATTGGTATTTCAGGTTGCCGAAAACACCCATATTTTCACAGCTTTTTGGGTGTATTCGGCATTTATTTTAGTGGATATTTTTGGTAAAAATTCAGGCGAATTAGACTCTTCTACTTGGCATATTTCCAGAGAAGTTTTTCGTGCATTATTGCCGTTATTTTTGGCATTAATTTCTGGTTTTTTGGATTACTCAATTTTGTACTTTTTGGATATTATGATAGGTTGGGAAATTTTGATGAGCGTGGCTTTTGCGCTTGCAAGTTATTTCAGAAGTTCCAGAGTCTAAAAAAAAGCCATTACGAAACGTATCCGTTATGGCTTTTGATTTTTTTAGATTTACTATCCGTTTAATTGCCCTGAAAAGTCCCCGTCCGAAACGTATTATCGTCCAAATTGGTGTTTATGAACTCGAAGTCGCTTTGACGTTCGGCAAAATATTTGGCGTTATTGTGCTGAAATTTACAGTTTTGTAGCTTAATTTTATCTTTCGGTGCGGTTACCTTGAAAAATAAACCCATAAAATCGCTTTTCGCCTGATTTCTTTTGAAATGACAGTTATCAAAAAGTACTTTTTCTGTACCCTCCAACATGACCATCTCAAATTCCTCATTATCACGAAAATCACAGTTTTTGAACGTTAGATTTTGGCACGCACGGAAGGACATCATGCCATACGTACAGCCGTGAATTGTCGTGTTTTCGCACACCAAATTGGTGATGTTATCCGCCGTAATTCCTTCTGTACCACTTCCATATAAAATACAATTTTTGAAATTATAATCTCCGCCACCCGAAATCCGAATGACACCTCCCGTACAATAACCTTTTTCGGGTCCGTGTCCCGCCTCAATATT
The DNA here is from genome assembly GCA_964577275.1 of uncultured Cytophagales bacterium. GTDB lineage: Bacteria > Bacteroidota > Bacteroidia > Cytophagales > Thermoflexibacteraceae > UBA2561. Next base: position 47,752 of record CAZNYR010000007.1, read on the forward strand.
CTCCAACGTAATGCGATTACAGCCCTGAAAAGCCAAGACGACACCATACTGCGGACGAGCAATTAATTCCGAAGCACGATTGCCTATTCCCCTGATAATCAGGTCTTCAACGTCCTTGATGACTAACTCAAAACCATCATACGCATCCACAAACATATACTTGGTATTGGGTTTCAAATCCAGTCCTTCAAAGGCGGTGATTTCAAAGGCACCTTCCTTGATATTGATGATACGATTTGAGCCAATCGCATTCAAAAAATCTTCCGTATTCGTTACGGTAATTTCTTTTTTTTGTGCAAAAATAAATTGAACAAAAAAGAAACAAAATAGACTTAAAAATACTGTTTTCTGCATGGGTATTCTGTTTGATATATAAAATGATATAAAAATATGAAAAATAAATTACGGCAAAGCCTTGATGGCTCGGTCGGGATAATCGGTAATGATGCCATGTACGCCTAATGTTTTTAGGCGTTTCATGTCTTCGACCTCGTTCACTGTCCAGGGGATAACCAGAAAATTATTTTTTTGGGCATATTCGATAAGTTCTTGGTTTACTGCTGGATAATATGGACTATAAACTTCGGGCATAAAACCCAGATTTTCAAGGGCTTGTAAGTGATTTGAGGTTTCGCCTTCAACCAATAAAACCAACGCAATTTCGGGAAATTGTTGGCGCATAAATTGCAACGGACGCACATCAAACGATTGGATTGAAGTCCGATTTTCGATTTGTTTTTCGACCAAAATATCATAGACCAACTTGCTAAATTCCTGTGGTTCGGGATGGTAAATCGAATCACCTTCGGGCATTGATTTGATTTCAATATTATATCGAATTGGATATAAATTATGTTTTTGGATGTGTCTTTCTACCGTATCAATCACGGCACTCAACAGTGGCTTCCGAACGTCTAATTTTTGTTGCTCAGGAAAACGAGGATGAGGCGTGCTACCGCAATCACATTTTTGGATAGTTTGGGCAGTCATTTGATATAAATTATAGTTTTTTTCGGTGGTTTCGGAAATTGTTTTTCTCGCCGAATCCAAACAAATCATCGAAGACAAAAATGGTTCGTGCGATACAATGATTTGATTATCTTTGCTAATTACAATATCCATTTCCAATGTCGTAACGCCTAATTCAACGGCTCGGATGAAGGCAGGAATCGAATTTTCGGGCAAAAGTCCACGACAGCCTCGATGTCCCTGAATATCAAAAACAAACGACTTTTCAATAGTAATTTTCTGATTTTCAGTCTGTTTACTTTCTGTCGATTGACAAGCCAGCAAGCCCAAACAACACCCCAAGCCGTAGCTTACTATCCATAAATTTTTCACAAGCTTTTTGAATTTTTGGTAAAATATCGTGAAAATAGAAAAATATTCTGGAAATTGAATGTATTTTTTGTTCTAAAATAAAAAGGGCGGAATCTATGGAAATCAAAAAATTAAATGCGCTATTTTGATAGAAATTGGCATGGTACAAATTGGCACATTTGATGTACGGTTTAGTCCAAAATCACGTATTTGATAAAGGGATATTTTGTGGTATTATTCCGTGTTTTTGGTCTATAAACTGGCTTATTTTGTGTAAATTTGCCTAATTTATTGTGTTTACTTTCACTGGCAATTTAGGATATACCCTCGTAAGAATTGGATTAAATCTTGTTTTTTTAGGACTTATGAGGTGTTTTTTTAACAACATTTTAGAATCTCGCCTTGCAACGAAACGGCAAAGGACGGGGTCAATTTAGTAACAGAACTTTAATTCTTCATTCAATGCCTCATAACAGACAAGATGAAGAAAAGCTGATTTCGGCATGCTGTCAAGGGAATCGAAAAGCCCAAAAACAACTTTACGATACATACAACCAAAAAATGTATGTTGTGGCGTTGCGGTATTCCAAAACGACCTTTGAAGCGGATGATATTCTGCAAGAATCTTTTATTAAAGTTTTTAATCATTTGGAAACTTTTAAGCGAGATTGTCCGCTCGAATTTTGGATTAAACGTATTGTCATTAATACAGCTTTGAAAATGAACCGGCGAAAACTCGACAAAGCTCCGATGGAGGACGTAACCGAAATGGTGAATGAACCCTCGGAAGAAGTTACGATTTCTAACTTTAATTTTAAGGAATTGCTCAAGATGATTCAGAATTTAGCTCCTCGTTATCAGATGATTTTTAATCTCTATGCGATTGAAGGCTATAAACATCGGGAAATTGCCGAAATGTTAGGCATTACCGAAGGAACATCGAAATCGCAGTATTCTCGTGCCAAGACACAATTACAGAAAATGTTGGTTGAGGAAGCGAAAGCCGTGTTAGAATAAAGAAACAAAATAGTTTGATAATCTGGTCATAATCAATGAGTTATCATATTCTTTTTGCTATCAACTTTATTTAAATGAACACTTAACAGACAACGATTAATTAAAATTTAACCGAATCCCGAATCATGGAAAATATCAATGCGGATGATTTTGAGCGAAGCCTTCAGGAGGCTTTTCGGGATGCGGAGCTTGAGCCGTCGTCAAGCCTCTGGGAAAATATTGCCACCTCCTCGCATTTGGAAAGTAATTCTTTCGAGGGAAGCATCAAAAATATTTTTTCGGAAGCCCAAGCGAAACCCTCTGATGATGTATGGAATCAAATTGCTCAAAGCCCCGAACTTCACGGAAGTTTGGCGCATCAATTTGGCGCAATTTTTCAGGATGCAACGCTAAAACCCTCGCCTGGTGTGTGGGCAAATATCGAAAAGCAACTTCATCAAAAGCGGTTTCCCAAAAGGGTGCTATGGCGTATCGGTGGAGTGGCTGCATCGCTGTTATTGGCGAGTGGTATTTGGTGGTATCATGCTCCTAATCAAGGAGTTATATCCAAAAATAAACACCAAAACCCCTTCGGGAAGCACGAAAAACAAGGTCATTTAGGAGAACAAAATACAGCATTATTTGAGAAAAAATTTACTGAAAATTACGACCTGAACCCTGATTCAGAAAGCAAATCATTTTCGGAACAGCATCGTATTATTCAGAAAAATACGGACAATTTAGCTTTAAATCCAGAAGAGCAAAAGACGAATTTTTTGGATGCGAATGTACTTGAAAATGTACCAAAAAATAAAATTCTGGCAACTTCAGGATTTCAGAAAACTGAAAAACAGGCAAAAACCATACATTTTGATACGCCCGAAAATATTTCGGCAACTGATAAGTCAGTTCAAAAAGTGGAATGGCTTACGCCCATCAAAATGTTGGAGGCAGGCTTGATGCTGGCAGAAACCGAGCGGGGTGAGCCTGTGGTAGTTTTGTTTGAGATTCCGAATTTATCAAGTTGGGACGACCAAAAATCTACCCGAAAACTAACTCCTTTTATTGGAGTTTCGGCAAGTTTGCAACGTTTTACACCCAATTTTAAGGGTAAAGAAACGGCGATTTCGCAGGCAATTCAAACGGGAAGTCATCCATTTACGAAGGGTATAAATAGTTATGATGATGATGTACATTTTGCCTTACAGGATAGTATTTTGAATGTTCAATCCGTTAGATATGGCTTGGATTTTGGGCTTGAAATCGAAAATATATTCAAAAAAGGCTCATTGAGCATTGTTTCTGGGGCATATCTGACGCAGACCGAGTTTGCGGTTCGGAGTAGTTTTGTTCGAGAAACGGTCAAACAAGCCGTTGGAGATGTTGAAAAAATATGGATTGAAAATACGTTACAAAATCGGATGCAACTGATGAGTTTGCCGATTCAGGTGGTTTATACTTCGGGTGGACGTTCTGATTTGGGATTCCGAATTGGGGCGGGCATCGAAACGGATTTTGTATTGCAAAGCGAATGGACAAATCCAAGCCAAGAATTAGCCTACCATTTGGGGGAAGCTGGCACGAGTGTTAGCTATGTTTTGGGCGGAGGAGCGGTTTATCGCATCGGAAAATTTGTTGAATTGGGGGTTGATTTGACCCGAAAGAAAAGTATTAATTCGATGTATCAATCCGAATATATATCGGCAAAACCGCTTAACGTGGGCTATGGAGGGCATTTACGCATCAAATTTTAAAGAAAATTAGTTTTACTTTTTTCCAGAAGCAAGGTCAAAAACCTTGCTTTTTTTGGTGCGAAAAAATAATAAACAATTTTTTGGAAAATCATTTGTTTTCTTGGAAATATTCTTATCTTCGTCTTATAGTTTTTCGTAGATAAGGCTTTAGCTAATTCCAATTTTTATTAAGCGGAATCTTCAGTTTTTTTGAGAAAGACTTTACCAAATTCCTTTTTTTTTATTTTTTTTATTTTTATCATGAATATTTTTGTCGCAAGGTTAAGCTATAACTTGACCTCCGAAGACTTGCAACAAGCCTTCGAAGAATTTGGCATGGTTGATTCCGCCAAAGTAGTCATTGACCACGAAACAGGAAGGTCGAAAGGTTTTGGATTTGTTGAAATGCCCGATAGTGATCAAGCAAATGCTGCTATCCAAGCATTAAACGAGTCCGAATTGGATGGCAGGCAAATCATTGTCAAAGAAGCATTACCTCGTGAAGAACGTCGTCCTTCTGGTGGCGGTGAACAGCGTCGAGGTGGACGAAAAAACTATGGAGGTGGCGGCGGAGGCGGCTACGGTGGGGACAGATACTAAACTCTAAGAAAATAAAGTCCGAGCAAAAAATCCGATTTCCGTCAAAGGAATCGGTTTTTTTTGTATGCGCCATTTTGGGTTTTCAGAATACCAATTTTGACCTAAGGTTGTTGTTTTAGAAAAAAACAGCTTTAATTTATATCAATTTGATTGATGAAGAAATGACAACGTTAGATTCTTCTACTTTGATTGGCAGCAATGACCAAGCCTAAATCACGATAACGCATCCCAAATTTATTGGCAATGGCTTCGTTAGTAAGTTCGCCATTATAACAATATACGCCGCTAAAAAAGCCAGCACTCTGAAAAATCATTTCATCAATTCCGCCTCGTTCGGCAATTCGGACTAAAATTGGCGTAAACATATTGCTGAATGCGGTCGAAGCTGTTTGAGCAACTCTGGAAGGAATATTCGGTACGCAATAATGAATGACATCGTATTTGCGAAATGTAGGGTTTTGGTGTGTGGTTACTTGAGAGGTTTCAAAGCACCCGCCTTGGTCAATGCTGACATCAATAATGACCGACCCCGCCTGCATATTTCGCACCATTTCGGCAGTAACGACACGAGGCGCATTTCCGCCATCCGCCCGAAGCGCACCGATAGCAACATCGGCGGTGCGTAGAGTATAACTAAGTGTGGCACTATCAATCGGAGCGGTATAAAGCTGGAAATTCCCCAAAATCTGTTTGAGCCGCCTTAATTTGTAAAGGTGATTATCAAAAACACGCACACTTGCCCCCATACCGATGGCGGTTCTGGCGCAATATTCGGCTACGGCACCCGCCCCGATAATGACGACTTTGGTGGGAGTAACGCCTGTGATTGAGCCTAAAATCATGCCTTTTCCGCCCGTTAGACTGCTTAAATATTCGCCTGCAATCGTCATCGCTACGCTGCCTGCAATTTCACTCATGGCTCGTACAAAGGGCAAGCCACCGACTTTGTCCTCAAGCAGTTCGTAAGTAATGGCGGTCATGCGTTTGCGATTAAGGGCAACAATATTTTCGGCTTCTAATGTGCTGAATGCCAAAGCAGAAATGACGGTCGTTCGGGGCGGCATTTTGTCAATTTCCGAGCTGGTAGGCGGCGCAATTTTGAGAATAATTTTGGATTCTTTGTAGAGTTCGGCTGCGGAATACATAATTTTTGCGCCAGCTTCGCTGTATTGATGGTCAGAAAACCCTGCGCGCAATCCTGCTTCTGTTTCTACACAAACTTGATGTCCCTGCCTGATTAATTGTTCCACTGCCTTAGGACGCAAGGCAATCCGATTCTCTTGCATGGCGATTTCCTGAGGTAATCCGATGAAAAGCTGACAATTTCTATCAGGAATTTTGAGTAGTTTTTCTTGTGGATGATAATACTCTTGAGTTTCGGTTAGTACCTGAATATCAGACTTTAGCGTACTCATTTTATGGACAGATTTAAGGTGCGTATTTCGTTTTCTTTGACCCAAATCGAAATCAACAAATAAGGAGTCGGCAACAAATCGGGGATGCGCTCCGCCCATTCCAGAAAGCAATAATTGCCCGAATCAAAATATTCTTGGCATCCCATATCCAGAGCTTCTTCCTGCGATTGCAGACGATAAAAATCAAAATGATAAAACAACTCGTCTTTTGCATCGGCATACTCATTGACAATCGAAAAAGTCGGACTCGATACACAATCTATCCAGCCCAATAATTCGCCTAACGCCTTCACAAAGGTCGTTTTGCCTGCTCCCATTTCGCCATCCAGCACCCAAATCCGAAGTGAATGTTCTTGGGCAAACGCATGGATTTTGTGGACGATTTCGGGTAATTGGTTCGGAGTTGTACAATTAAATTCCAATCTTGGTTCTTATTTTTTTATCCAAGATACAGATTTTTCAGAAAATTAATCGCAAATCAAGGGAATATTTCATAAAAATATTGATTAATAAATTGATACTCAATATCTTAATGTTTATCAAGTTTTTAAAACTTACCAAGTTGAAGCTGCGCTATTACAAGATTGAAACAACATATTTCAGACGGGAATTTCCACTTTTTCGCCCAAAAATTTGGGTTGGGTTTTGAGCAAATACACATCCAGAACAGCGGCAACTCTGGCAAAATATTCACGGATTTCGGTTTTTAAGCCATAGCCCTGTGGCACACTTCGGGCATTAAAGCCGATGGCGGTCATGCCATACGAACCACCAATAAATACAGCACGCTGATTATGAAACTTTTGAGATACGATAATGACATCGCTTTGCGAAAAAATTTCCTTGCAACGCACCACCGAATCGAGCGTCCGAAAGCCCGCATAATCCAATGTGATAGCTTCACGTGGAACATTTAATCCGATTAATGCTTTTAACATATCCATTGGTTCATTGTAATATTGCGAACCGTTATCTCCACTAACCAAAATATGTTTTACCTTGCCTGTGTGATAAAGTTGGGCAGCGGCTTCGACCCGATATTTGAAGAATAAATTGGTGTGTCCGCTGGATATTTTTTTGCTTGTGCCAAGCAATAAGGCAATTTTTTTTTGTGGAAGTTGCTCAATATCAGAATAAATCTTGCCGTTGGCGTGCTTTTCAACCATATAATTACTACCAAAAACAAATAACCCCATGACCAATCCGCTCATCAATGTAATCTTGACGAATTTTCGGAAGATTTTAGCAAGAGGAAAAGCCATGATTGAGGTGAGTTTATATTGAAAGATAGGTTTCGTCATATAACTGATAGGCTTTCGTTTGTGGTATAAAATTAGCCGTTAATTTTAGATTTTTCGCCTATTAAGCATGTACTATTTTTGGGATAAAATCACAAAATGGAATTTCTTGTAACGATTTCAAATATCAAGACATCAAATTTAATGGGTATTAATTTTAGAACTGACTTAGTATTCTAACGCATCACGATTATCCATTTTATGTTTTTTTTGCAAAAATAATTTGAATATTTTATATATAAATTTTTGATAATCAATATTTTATATGCTCTAAAATGAAATAATTCGCTTTTTCTTTCTTTGTTTTAGGAGAATGACAACGATTTAAAATTCAGATAATTTTCATGGGTTTTTAGGACAAAAATTCAATTCTGATTGGTTTTTCTTGTTGATTTCAAAAACATAACTTTGCAAGAAAGTGTTTGAAGTTGCATCAATTAAAAGTTAAAATTATGGAAGAAATCATCAATCGCGTGGCGCAGAGTTCCCTGATAACCCTTAATTTGGAGGATTATCTACCTCAATCAGAGGTCGTTGAATATGATATAAAAAATAATTTATATCAAGAATTATTATTGAAAGAAAAAGAGTTTCGGGCATTCGTCAAGGCACACGATTGGAGTCAGTATCGAGGCAAAGTGGTGGCGTTGCATTGCTCAAGTGAGGCGATTGTTCCTGTATGGGCTTATATGCTATTAGCCTCAGAATTAGAGGGTTATGCCAAACAAATTACATTTGGAACACGTGCGGAAGCTGAAAGTTTATTATGGAAATTATCCATAAATCAAATTAATCCAGCGGATTTTGAAGGCGAAAAAGTAATTATCAAAGGTTGTGGACAAATCCCAATTCCAGCAAGTGCTTATGTAGAAATTACTCGGTTGCTTTCGCCTGTGGTCAATTCGTTGATGTATGGCGAGGCGTGTAGTAGTGTGCCAATTCTGAAGCGCAAAAAATCCTAATTTTTTTTTGTAAAATAGTAATAACCAATAAGTTATTATTTTATGAAGAGCTATCCCAAACAAAAAAAATTCGATGAAAATCATCGAATTTTTTCAATCTTACAACTTAACCCTATTGATTTGAAAAAAAGAAGTGTGTTTTACTTTATCCGAAATAGCCCAACTTCATTTTTTGAATATTTTTAAAGTAAACTCTACAATGAACTTATGACAAAACTACGATTTTTTTTTGCCTCTTATTTGAAATAAGATGTTAAAAATTTCTAAATTAGCGTCTTGTTTGTTTTATCATTTGTTTGTCCGCTTAATATGAGATACGCAAGTCATTTTGAGAGGGTTACAAATAACGCTAATATTTTTTTGTGATTTGGATAGGCTTCGTGGTTTGGTATTTTCGCTTCAAATCATGGTGTTTCGAGAATTTTTTTTAGTCAAATTCTTTTAAAAAAATTAGAATTATGAAAATCGAAGAGGAACTCCAGCAAAAGCGATTCCAGAACGAACATATCAAGGCGGGATTAAATATTATGCTGACTGCCTCTCGGATTATTCATCAGAACACCCAGATTCTCAAGCCTTTCGATATTTCCGTACAGCAATTTAATCTGTTGCGTATTTTGCGAGGGATGTACCCCGAACCCGCCACGATTAAGCTCATTACGCGCCGTATGGTGGATAAAAATTCCAATGCTTCTCGCATGGTGGAACGACTCCGAAAACAAGGTTGGGTTGAGCGTTCGGAGTGCGAATTTGACCGCCGAAGGGTCGATATTTTTATCACGGAAGAGGGATTGAAATTGGTCGAAAAGGCATCTCAAGCACTCGAAAAAGCGGGAAATATGCAGTTTCCGATTACAGAAGAGGAGGCAAAAATCCTGAATACAATTTTGGATAAAATAAGAACGTAATTCTTTGACTATCAGGAAATTAGATAGTCAAAGAATTGAATATATCGAGATTATAGATTTATACGGACAGGCTTTGAGTTTTGAGTTGTTTTTTGAGTTCGGTATTCTCAAATAAAGCCTCTTGGCGTGCAGATTCTGCCTCGATGAGCTGTTCTTTTAGTTTTCGATTTTCGAGTTTGAGCAGGTGCAATTCTGTCTTTTGTTTCCAACTGCCGTATTTCTGTAAGTCCCTGAGTTCGTTGATGATAGCAGGTAATTTGTGTACCAAACCGCCATCGTGCGCCCCGATGAACGTAAAACTTCGTTCTTCTTTATCGCCATTCGCATCGGCGATGTAATATTTGAGTATCCGATGCAATCCGTTTGATTCTTCTCGAAGTTCTGTCCCTTCAACAAAGAAATTCCCTACCCGAATCTGACAGGGTTTTTTGTCGGCATCCGTAATTTTATAAATGTGCGGACTTTGCGAACTTCCCAACACATCATCAATTTCGTATGGAGCTACTTCAATGTAATACAGTGGGTTAGCGTGATGTATTTGACCCGTTTGGTAGTTATTCCACCGAATATTGAGGTCATCATATACCGTATAAGAATCCATTTGTTTTTTTGGTTTGAGAGGTAATAAATATAAATAGGTGTCTTTGAGTACTCCAATGTAAGAATAAAAGCTAAAATATACAAATTTTAGTGCTAAAATTTTGCCATCCATATCAAAAATGCGGTATCGCTTTGGGTTGCGTATTTTATGCGGTTTTAGAGATTATTTTTTGGTTAAACATCAGGCTATCAAGGCAGGATGATTCAAAGGGGTGTTTCAAGTTTAATTATCTGATTTTCAGAAGTTTGTGATAAAAAAAAAGATACAAAAAATCACTATCATTCATCTAAGATTGCCTCTGGGATTTGTTCCATTTTTGTCTTTGTATCTTTTGACGTGTGCAGTTTCCATTTTTTCGGCTAAAATCCTGCCTCGAATTTTCTTCAATAAGACTTTGGCAGAAAATCGTTCAGCGTTTACAACTCGATTAAATTCCTTTATTTGTCTATTTGCTCTTGGAGAACTTCCATCTTCATTTAATTCTTCGGCACTAATTCCATATTTGTAAATATCATCCTCAAGTCCATCTAAAATTTCGTACAAATGATGAATTGCGTCATTGTTTTTTGAGTTTCCGTGTATTTTCATTATTCCCAAGCATTTTGATTGCTAAATGTTTCATAACTCACACGGGTCAAAATAGGAATTTCTGCTTGATTTTTTAATTGATAGGCTTTGGAAGCAACATTCAAAAGAGGCTCAAAATCAATTTCTTTGGGCATTAATTTGGGATTTTGTAAGACATTTTCATAAAACTGTTTCCCGTTTGCCACCACACAGCAACGGATATACAAAAATATATCTACCGAAAAATAATTGTGTTTATGGTACGAGGCTTCGCCAATTTCCTGAGCGTATGCTAAACCATCTAAAGCGTGTAATTTTTTCGCCAAAATTTCCTCAAAACCTATTATTTTTTCATCGGATAATTGGCTCAAATGTTTGATTAAGGGAGCAGTAACGTTTTTATGATGACCTTCCTGTTCCCAATCCAAAAGTGAAATACAATCCCAAAATTCTTGTTCTTCCATAACTTTTAAAAGTTGTTGATTTTCAGAAGTTTATGATAAACAAAGATACAAAAAATCATGTCAAGTTTTTCGATTTTCCTTTCATTTTGTAGGACTTTCGCTCCAAAAAGTAAATTAAATTATCTGTTAAGTCTAACCAATCTGTGGCTTGAAATTTTTGATAATCAATATTTTGGGTTTTTAAAACCTGACAGACATTGGAATGTCCCAAAAATTCGATACATAAACAAGAATTTGGCTACTGGTTACGAATCGAAAATAACAACCTAACGTCCCGATTTGCGTTCAAAAAAATAAAACTGCGACCATATGGTCGCTTTTTGTTTATCTTTTGTATCAATTTATCTTATCGAATAATAAAATGAAAGTAAATCATTTTTGTCAAGAAAAAGTATGTAAGTTTTTTTTTGTATTCGTATTATTTTTAAGTTTGCTGTGTCGAATACCTATTTTTGCACAAAACCAAGAAATAGCCACCGAAGAGGCATCGAAAAATTATACGCTCAATGGCTATTTAAAATTTATGCAAACGGTTTCTTTTCAGGATATTTCCCAAGCATGGACGATGGATAATTTGATTCATAACCGCCTGAATTTCAGGTGGTATATTAATCCCTCACTCACCTTTACGAGTGAGATACGGAATCGGATTTTTTATGGTGAAACGGTTAAATCTTTCCCGAATTATGCACAAATCGTGGCGAAAGATTATGGGTTAGTAAATATAAATTTTACGGTATTTGAAGGACAATCGGTCTTTATGAATAGCACGATTGACCGCCTGTATTGGGATGTGGTTTTGGGAAATTGGGAAGTCAGAATTGGGCGACAACGCATCAACTGGGGGCAAACTTTTATCTGGAATCCGAATGATATTTTTAATGCCTATTCGTTTTTTGACTTTGATTACGAAGAACGTCCGGGTACGGATGCGGTCTTAATTCGGAAATATTTGGGCGTTATCTCTTCGGCTGAAATGGCATTTGCTCCACAAACGACTTGGGAAGAATCTACCTTCGCCGCCAAACTTTTATTAAATATCAAAGGCTATGATTTTCAGGTTATTACAGGGAAATTTAGCACGGATTATACCTTAGGTTTTGGTTGGACGGGAGCGATTAAAGGCATGGGTTTTAAGGGTGAAGCCAGTTATTTTTATCCCATGAACGGCGAAGGCGAAGGGCAATTTATGGGGACTTTAGGGCTGGATTACACTTATAAAAATTTGATGATTCAGTACGAAATGTTGTATAACAGCAACCCTGTACTTTTGACTCCAGAAACCAATTTTTTTGTGCCCTTGACGGCAAGAACCTTGAGTTATGTACCTTTTTCTGCTTTTTTGACTATAAATTATCAAATTACGCCTCTGACCCATGCGAGTTTGGGCGGCATCTGGAATCCCGAAGATGCGTCTTATTTTTTATCGCCTTCGGTCGGAATTTCGTTGGGTAATAACACAGGATTATATTTTGTAGCTCAGATTTTTGGTAGCGGAAATGAAAATTCGATGTTTAGTTCGATGGCAGGAAATGTACTTTTTGGACGTGTGAAATGGAGCTTTTAAAGGTTTCAAAATCAAGCCTTTATAGTAATTTCAAATCCCTATAAAGGCTGATAATCAATATTTTATTCTGTTTTATCTTTTTTGGCTTGTTGTTCGGCTTGTTCTTTTTCGATTTCAACCATCAGTTTTTCTAATTTTCGGAGTCCTTTGTGGGTGTTATCGAAATAAATTTGTGCGTCTTTGAGCAAAGTACTATTTGGGAATTTTTCGAGCATGACCTCATAATGTGTTATAACTTCCTGATAACGAGCCTTTTGGAAAATATAATAACTTTTTTCGGCTAAATCATAACTGGCTTTAATTTTCATAAATGCCGCATCCTCTTGTTGATGGGAATCGGGATAATCTTTCTGAAAATTATCAAAGGCAATAATTGCCGCCTTGTACATGGATAAATTATAATAAAGTTGGGCGATATCGTAGGCTTTTTTTTCCAATTTGCGTTGCATTTCGGTAATTAATGCGGTAGCTTCGGCGATATATTCGCTCTCGGGATAACGATTGATAAAATCCTGTAACGCATTGATTGCCTGATTGGTATTGCTTTGGTCAAGATTGGAAACAGGCGAATCCAAATACATAGACATGGCATGATGGTACAGGGCTTTGACCGCCAAGGGACTGCGCCGATAGGTATCGTGAAAGTTCTTAAAATAATGTGCGCTCAAGATGTATTGCCCTTGCTCAAAATAACAATTTGCATAATAATAATTGGCGGTTTCGGCTTCTTTTTGTCCACGCATAATCGGTACGAGGTCTTCAAGCAAAATACCCGCCCGATAATAATCTTGGGCTTCATAATATTTCAATGCCGCTGCGTAACGGGTGCGCCAATCGGGATTCTTCATGACTCTGGAAAATTTGCTGCATCCCCCCGAAAAAAATGCTACCATTAAAAGTACTAAAATCGTGTGTTTCATATCGCAAAAGTACGGTTTTCTGATGGAGTTCAGAAATCAGATGCAAAAAAATCAAATGAAGTTGCAGCCTCATCTCAAATCGTTTTCGTTCTAAAAAATATTCAAAATGATTTTAGAGTTACAAATAACCTCCAAATTATAAGATGGGACTTATTTTTATTGATACGCATACAAACTATTTAATATTTTAATTATATTTTTAATATGTGATTATAATTTTTATAAGATTCTGTAAAACAGTTTGTTATAATAGTTTCGATTCTTGAATTACTGATATTGGTTCTTTAAAATGAAAGGCAAAGCGTGTGAAAATCTACTGAAATGCGTGAAATCTTATTTTGTAGGAAACAAAAAAATAAATAGATTTGCAATACACCAAATTTACGTAAAACAATCAAAAACGGAATGTATCGTAGAATTGTTTGAAAAAATCACTTGTTTTTGCAAAATTTATAATACCTGAAAAATTTGCCAAAAGTGAGCAGATAAAATTTTGAAATCCTGAATATACGTGAAACCTGTATATATTTTTAATTAATTTTTTTTACAATTTTATTTACCAAACAAATATGAAAATGAAAAACAATTACTATTCCCGACTCAAATCGGTGATGTTGTTGTTGCTGTGCCTTTTGGCGAGCTACCAATTTGCTTACGCACAGACCACCATATCGGGAAAAGTAACCGATGGGGTAACGAGTGAGCCTATCATCGGCGCAAACATCTTGGTCAAAGGCACTGCCTCTGGCACCGTAACGGACATTGACGGAAATTATCAAGTTGAAGTTCCTTCGGGTGCTACTGTGCTGACTTTTAGCTTCGTAGGCTATAAAACGCTGGACATCGAAATCGGCAACCAAACCACGATTAACGTCAAACTTGCCACAGACATAAAAATGTTAGATGAGTTGGTGGTCGTGGGCTATGGTCAGATGGAAAAGAAAGACGTAACGGGTTCGATGAGTTCGATGCGTGAAGAGGATTTTAATCAAGGTGCGATGACATCGCCCGACCAACTGATGCAAGGACGAGCGGCAGGTGTCGTGATTACGCCTTCTTCGGGCGAGCCGGGTGGCGGCGTAAATATCCGAATTCGTGGCGGTACTTCTTTGACTGCCTCTAACGAACCGCTCTACGTCATTGATGGTTTTCCGATTGATAATACGGCTTCCGACCCTGGTTCTGGCTCTTCTTTTGCGGCTTCTGCCCGAAAAAATCCATTATCTACGCTCAATCCTGCCGATATTGCCTCCATTGACATCCTGAAAGATGCCTCAGCCACAGCTATTTATGGTGCGCGAGGCGCAAACGGAGTCATTATCATCACGACCAAAAAAGGAAAAGAAGGCAAAGCCAATGTTTCGTATAATGGACTGGTGGGGTCGAGTTCGATTGCCAAAAAATTAGATGTTTTGTCCGCTTCGGCTTATCGAAGTGCTACGAATGCAAACGGCTCAAATCCTCTGGACGAAGGCGCATCGACCGATTGGCAAGATGCCATGACACAAAACGGCATGATGCAATCGCATAATTTGAGCGTTACGGGCGGTACAGAAAAGGCACAATACCGAGTTTCGGGTGGATATTTCAAACAAGACGGCATTATTATTAATTCGGGCGTAGAACGATTTACCGTAAATATGAACCTGAATCAGAAAATCACGGACAAAGTGAGCATGGGTTTTACCATGCAAGGTTCGCACGTATTGGATAATAATTTGCCTTACGGAACGGGTGGCGCAACCAACGGAGGCGTAATTAATAATATGCTTCGGATTTCGCCTTTATTGCCTTTGGATTGGGAAATCAATGACCAACTGAACAAAAATCCGTATTTGATGGCAAAACACGTCCGAGATAACACCAAAACCAACCGAATGCGGGCAAGTGCTTTCATTGAAGCCCAAATTATAGACGGACTGACCGCCAAATTTAATGTCGGGGGCGATTTGACTGCTGCCAAACGAACTTCGCATTTGCCTGACCGATTGTTGTGGGTTGGGACTGGAAACGGACAAACCGAACTCCGCACCACCAATCTTTCTAATGTTTTGACCGAAGCAACGTTGGCTTATACCAAAGAATTTGAGGCACACCGAATCAATATGGTGGCGGGCTATACCTACCAAAAGTTCATGAAAGAAGAATTTGGGGCGACTGCCTCTGGGTTTGCGCTTGATGATGTGGCAGAGCATAACATCCAACAAGCCTCTACAATTCGGGCAACTTCTTACAAGGAAAAAAGTGAACTGGCTTCATGGTTAGGGCGTGCCAATTATAGTTTTAAAGACCGCTACGTCATCACGGCAACTGTTCGGGCGGATGGTTCTTCTCGATTCGGAGCAAACAACAAATGGGGGATTTTCCCTTCGGCTTCGGTGGCTTGGCGTATTTCGGAAGAGAGCTTTATGCCTGATAGTGAACTCTTTACAGATTTGAAATTGCGTGCTGGCTGGGGCGTAACGGGTTCGCAAGAAATCGGAAATTATCGTTCATTGCCCATCGTTAGTGGCGACCCCGGCAAATCAGTCATTGATGCCTCGGACAATATCATCACGGGAATTGGTTTGACAAACTACGCCAATCCTGATTTGAAATGGGAAGAAACCGCACAAGCGAATATCGGTTTGGATTTTGAATTGATGCGAGGTCGAATTTATGGTACATTGGATTATTATATCAAAAATACTTCTAATTTATTATTAGAATTATCGGCAGCACAACCCGCACCCGTAACGACTTATTTGGCAAATATTGGGGAGGTCAAAAATTCAGGGCTTGAATTTTTAATCGGTTCGGTCAATTTTGATGAAAACGGATTCAAGTGGGAAACCACTTTTAATGGCGCAACAAACAAAAATGAAGTCGTCAGTATCGGTGATTTTGAGGAGATTAATGCTGGACCCGTCGCAGGACGAGGACAAACAGGACAATTCTCGCAGATTGTGAAAAAAGGACAGCCTTATGGTTCGTTTTATGGATTTCAATATCTGGGAATTGATGAGTCTGGCAATGAACAATTTTCCGAAACACGCCAAATTATCGGCAATGCACAGCCCGATTTTACGTGGGGCATGAATAATATTTTCTCGTATCAGAAATTTGATTTTTCAGTCTTTTTGCAAGGCTCGCACGGGGCGCAAGTCTTTAATAATACGGCACTCGAATTTTCGCAATTATCGGATTTATATGGCGCAGGCTCAACCTATAATGTCATGGCAAATGCGCTGGACGAAGGTTCTAATTCAGCGGCATTTTCGAGCCGATTTGTCGAGGATGCTTCTTTTGTCCGATTGGCAAATATTTCGTTAGGCTATAAATTTGACATGACAGATGTCAGTTTTATCGAAAGTTTACGAGTGTATGCCACAGGTCAAAACTTAGCTATATTTACTAATTATTCAGGGTATGACCCCGAAGTGAGCGTGCCTGCGGGAAGTGGAATGCAAGTGCCTTCGATGGGCGTGGATTACAACAATTATCCACGAGCAAGAAGCTACCAAATTGGTTTGAGTGTAACGTTCTAATCAATTTTTAGTTGGTATCTTTTTTATCAAAAAAACTTCAAAATTTAGTCTAAAAAATGAAATTCAATAATTTATATAAATTCGCTTTCGCCGCAGGATTATTAGTTTCTACTCCTGCGTGTACTGACCTCGAAGAGGATTTGTACAGTTCGGTAACGGCAGAGCAGTTTTATGCCGATGCCAAAAATCAAACCGCTGCCGTTGCGCCGGTGTATGCCATGATGCGGAACTTGTATCATCACGAAGATTTCTGGGGTTCGAGCCAAGTTTCTTCCGATGAAATGATTATTCCCGCACGAGGCGGCGACTGGTACGATGGCGGAAAGTGGTTGAGCCTCAATGCCCATACGTGGGATGCCAGCTTTCCGCACTTGCCCAGAATGTGGGAAACACCTTATACAGGAATTGCACGGGCAAATGGCGTATTAGAAAATTTGGGCGAAGGCACTGACCCTGCTCTGGTTGCCGAAATCAAATTTTTACGGGCATTTTATTATTCCATTCTGATGGATTTATTTGGAGGCGTGCCATTGGTTTTGACTCAATCCCACAACGGCGATACGCCAGCCAGCACACGTGCCGAAGTGTATGATTTTGTCATTAACGAAATCGAATCTATCAAAGACCAACTGCCGACAAATCCAGAATACGGACGAGTGGGGCAGGGCGTGGCATATTCGTATTTGGCTCGATTGTATTTGAACGAAGGCGTTTATAACCAAACTTCTTATACGGTCAGCGACCCCAGCGCAACAGCACTTGACAAAGTCATCGCTTACACCACCAAAGTCGAAGGAATGGGCTATGCCTTAAACTCAAAATATCCCGAAACTTTCCTTTTGGCAAACGAAATCAATAATCCTGATTATATTTTCTATATTCCTTACACGGCAGTCGATGGCATGGGAAATCACGGAAATAGTTGGGGCGTACATTACAATACCTACAAAGTCAATGGCATGGAATGGTTCGTTCCTTCCAAATGGAATGGTCCTTGTCTTGAGCCACACCGATTTGATTCGTTTGATGCTTCGGATACTCGACAAAGTGTCATTTATAATTCGTATGAAATGGCGGATGGAACAATCATACTGCACACCAACGATGTGCCTATCTTTGATGCCAACAAAGACCAAGGTTTACGAATCATGAAATGGGACCCAGACCCAAGTTCGGTAGGTGTTTCGTGGGGTGGTTGGTCAGGAAATGACTTTCCATTGATTCGGTATGCGGATGTCTTGTTGATGCACGCCGAAGCCTTAGCACGAAAAGGTGATACTTCGGGCGCAATGAGCTATATTAACAAACTCCGAACCGAAGGAAATCGCTTTGAAGCTGGTGCTTCTGTAGCAAATGCGACAACGCATTACAATCAGTTGAAAAACGTGGGCAAAGTCCAAAACGAATTGGATTTTATCCTCATGGAACGTGGCTGGGAACTACTTTGGGAAGGCACACGCCGACAAGATTTGGTTCGATTTGGCAAATTCTTGGAGGCTTGGCAAAACAAGCAAATGGAAAATGACGGAAACGTATTTGACTCAACAACAGGAAGATACACACCAAGTGCAGGCAAACCCTCAGACGGAGCGCACCGATTGGTATTCCCGATTCCGCCAGCACAAGTTGCCGCTAACCCGAACTTAAACCAAAATCAAGGATATTAATTCATTGATTTTCAATAAGTTATAAAAAAAGCAGGCTCGGAAACACAGCCTGCTTTTTTTGTGAGTTAAAAATGTTAATTTATGTTCTCAAAATCCAAAGGGTTGGTGTTGAACTGGTTTAAACTTCTGGATAAAAATCAACTTCAAACCTGAAAATTTGATGGGCTTAATTTTTATGTCCATTTTTTTACTATATATTCGTCCCTTGACAATAAGGACAAATTACTTTTGTTGATATTTCACACATAACACAAAAGTAGTTTTTTTTAACCTATCATACATTATTTACCACGACCACCTTTTCTTCTAAAGGCAATTTTTTGCCAATTTTTTGCCAATATCCCTTTGTGATGGCTGAATTATGTACAGCGGCAAAAAACAAAATTGGTTTTTCGATAATTTCGTCAATTTCCAAATCTTCTTGGGTTCTGGCATCATAAAAAGCACCCCGAACTTCCAAAATTCGGGCATAGGTATGAAATCCATTTTCTAAGGGAACTTTAACAATCGCTCCTACGGTGCGTTGCTGGCGTTTCAAAGGGTGGATATTTGTCATTTTTTAATATAATTTTGAATATTCTGATTAAAAATTACATGGCTAAAACTGCGTATAAATCATTATTCCCATCGCTACATCTCCGAAGACAACCAAAGCGGTTTTGAGGCATTCGGTACGGCGTTTATTTCTTGGGCTAATCGGATTATTTTGGTCTGCGCTAATGCCCAATGTATCAAAATGGGCTTTCAACATTTGTTCTCGTCCTCGAATGGCATTTCTATTTTTGGAGTGTTTATCTAACACAGCGGGCAAAAATCCATCTTTGTTCCGATGATGTGGAGCTTGTTCTCTTCTATCCAAAACCTTTTGAGCTGACTCCAAAGAGTCATCCTTGACCAAACCACTTGCCATTCCTACGTATTTTTCATCTGTTTCAGGATGCGTTTTGATATAGGTAACATATAAACGAATTAATGTTAGCATTGTGGTTGCGGTTTGGGCTTTTCTCGTAAAAAATCGGCAATACTTGCATTCAGCATAAAATCAACAAAACGATTGTATCTATTTGAATAATAATCATTTAGTCGTTGCTCCATGCTATCATAAGTCCATGAAACTGCCGATTCTAACCCCACACACTCCTCTTTGGTCGCCGAACGACTACCGTTTCTATCATGGATTTCAAATTTACTTGGGTTCAAAACATTTTGTAAATAAACAGGAGGTTCATCCAAAACAATTTCTTCTAAAGGCAATTTTTTGCCAATTTTTTGCCAATATCCCTTTGTGATGGCTGAATTATGTACAGCGGCAAAAAACAAAATTGGTTTTTCGATAATTTCGTCAATTTCCAAATCTTCTTGGGTTCTGGCATCATAAAAAGCACACCGAACTTCCAAAATTCGGGCATAGGTATGAAATCCATTTTCTAAGGGAATTTTAACAATCGCTCCTACGGTGCGTTGCTGGCGTTTCAAAGGGCGGGTATCTGTCATCTTTTCACGATGTTTTTCTTGAAAATACGAATTTTTTGACAGAAAATCAAATCAATTTAGTTTATATATAACTCATTGATTTTCAGATAATTATATTATAATTATCTTCATCGCACAAATCCATCCAAAAAATTAGAAAGGCTTTATTTTTGGCTCGCCTTGAACAAAATTTCTTTTTCTTTTCGGGTAAGGCTTTCGTAGCCTTTTTGAGAAATTTTATCCAAAATGGCATCAATCTCATCCTGATTTGGAGCTTCCGAAGTGGCATCAGCTTGGGCTTTTCCAGCTTTATTTTTGACCTTACTTTTGACTTTAGAGGTGGATTTTTTGCGTCTTCTATCGTTTTTTTGGGTTATTTTTCGGAATAATTCATCGAAAAAAGTCAGCAATCGCGTCAGTGGATACCCCAAATCATAGCCTTTTCGGTGCATCTGAATAATGATAAATCCCATCAAAGCACCGCCCAAATGAGCAATGTTGCCGCCTGCATTCGAGCCAACCGAACCAATAAATGACAACAAAATAACGAAAGCAGCAATATATTTGAGTTCTACACGCCCAAAAAATAGCAAATGTAAACCATAATTGGGCAGGAGCGTGGCGGTTGCCGTGATGATAGCGTACACACTTGCCGAAGCACCAATCATCCCAATGGCAGGTTGAATACTGATAAAAAACGGCAACGTATTATACATAATTAAGTATAATAATCCCCCCATGATACCGCCATAAATATAAATGACGAGTGTTTTGATGTGTCCCAAATACTCTTCGGCAATTCGCCCGAACCAATAAAAGGCAAACATATTGAAGGCGATATGAAATAAATCCTCGTGCGTAAAAAAGTAGGTCAGCAAAGTCCAGGGGCGCATCATAAATTCGGCGATAGGCGCAGGAATATACATGGCGGTTCGTAGGAAAACATAAATCGTTGGCGAAGAGGATGCCATCCCAATGACTTTGGCAATCATAAAAACCAAAAATACAGCTACATTTATGATTATCAAGCGAATAATCACGCTATTGGGTTTGTGCCACGCTCTTTTGAAATCTTCAACAAAGGGATTCATTGACTTACTTTTTTATAGGTTTTTGGATAAGTACGTACAAAAATTGTACAATTTTAAGGGACTAATCGGCGCATACGCCAGATTTTTATGAGGATAAAACCCACCAATGCCCCGCCCAAATGAGCATAATGCGCCACATTATCATCGGCGGCATTTTGCCAAGCCCGATACACATCAAA
Source organism: uncultured Cytophagales bacterium (assembly GCA_964577275.1). Classification (GTDB taxonomy): domain Bacteria; phylum Bacteroidota; class Bacteroidia; order Cytophagales; family Thermoflexibacteraceae; genus UBA2561. Next base: position 69,040 of record CAZNYR010000007.1, read on the forward strand.
CAAAATAAATAAAATAA
>CAZNYR010000008.1:0-3853 GCA_964577275.1 uncultured Cytophagales bacterium
TGTATCGCCTTCGGTGGAGTCGATGTTGGGATTTACGCAAGCCGATTTGATAGGGCGCAAACCTTACGAATTTATCCATCCCGAAGATTTAGCCAAAGCAAAACAGAAAGGAAACCCCGAAACTATCAAAAATACACCGCATCAGGTACTGAAATACCGATTTCGTAAAAAAGACGGAAATTATATTTGGCTCGAAACGCTCAAACAAATCATCGAGGACGAAAATCAGGAAGTCGTTTTACAACAAACTTCGTCCCGTGATATTACCGAACGCCACGAGCGCGAAAAGCAAATTTTTGAGATAACGCAACGCCTCAAACTGGCAACGCAATCTGCTAATTTGGGCATTTGGGATTGGAAAATTCAGACCAACGAACTGATTTGGGACGAGCAAATGTATGAATTGTATGGGATTGAAAAAACGGATTTTGAAGAAACCTATCAACACTGGAGAGAATATATTTTGCCCGAAGATTTGCCCATTATTGAGGCAGAAATACAGCAAGCCATTGATAATCAGCAAGGTTTGGATACGGTTTTTAGGATATACCATCAACAAACCCAACAAACCCGATATATCAGGGTGTTTGCGATGGTGGTATTTGATGAACAAAATAAACCGATACGCATGACGGGCGTAAATTCTGATATTACTGACCAAAAAATCGCGGAAAAGACGCTACAACGCAGTTTGCAGGATAGCATTAATTTTCGTAATGCACTCAATACCAGCACATTAATTGCTATTACGGATTTAGCAGGACAAATTATTGAAGTCAATGATAGTTTCTGTCAGGTAGCTAAATATTCCCGTGCGGAATTAATTGGTCAGAATCATAGAATAGTTAATTCAAATTATCATACCAAAGACTTTTGGCGTATGATGTGGCGCACCATCAGCAAGGGACAATATTGGCGAGGCGAAATCCGAAATAAAGCCAAAGACGGCGAATTTTATTGGGTGGACACCGCTATTAATCCTATTTATGACGAAAATGGAAAACTTTTTCGATATTTATCTGTTCGGTCTGTAATTACGAGGCGAAAGAAAGCCGAAAATGAGCGTAACATTCTGATTAACAAGCTGGTAGAAAAAAATCAGATGCTGGCACAATTTGCTTTTATCACTTCGCATAAGCTGCGTAAGCCTTTGGCAAACATTCTGGGGCTGATTGATTTATTGGATATGCCCAATCTTGATGAAGCCTTCCAAGAAAAATTAATGAAAGGACTGATTGACTCTGCCAAAGAACTTGACCAAGAGATGTATAACATTAATGACACATTACAAATAAAGTTACAACAAAAACAAAAAATGACAGATGAGCTTTAAAAAGTACATCGTTGTAGTAGATGATGACCCTATCAATAATATCATTACCGAAAAGCGATTTGCCAGTGTGATTGAAGACTTAGAAATGAAGGTTTTTGAGTGGGCTTCGGAGGCGTTGGATTATCTGAAAGATACACTTGAAATGCCAGATTTGGTACTCTTGGATTTGAATATGCCGGGCATTACGGGCTGGGATTTTTTAGACCGATGCCAAGAGCTTGATATTGAGGTAGATGTCGTGATTTTAACCTCCTCGATTGATAACCAAGACATCGAAAAAGCGGATACATACGCCAATGTGAAGGCTTTTATTTCTAAGCCTCTGAATCAGATGAAGGTCGAGCGGATTGCCGAATTGGCATAAATTGACGTTTTAGTTTACGACAGACTGGTTTCATCTCGAAAAATAAATCCTCGTTCGTCAGTGCGTTCCTCAAAGTCAATTTGTTTGCCGACCAAAAACATGAGTTGTCGTTTTTCGTAATAAACCGTTACGTCTTGCACCATAAAATGAGCATCGCCATCTTTTTGGGTATCGAAGCCTAATCGGAATTGCGCTCCGCCACAGCCCGCACCGCCTTGCACCAAAACCCGCAAGCCATAGCCTTGCGGGATATTTTTGTGTTGTAAAATATATTTAATTTCTTGGAGAGCTTTGGGCGTAATTGAGATTGGTTTTATCATTTTGTAAAGGATGGAAAAATTAAAAAATTCCTGTTTTGTGTCCAAATATCCGAAATAATTTTGGTTCACCTCAAGCACTCCGTAAAAAAAATAGTTTATCGTGTAATATTGCGATAATGATTTATTTTTCAAAAAAAAAGTTTAGAAACAGATGCTAAATTCCTTTGATTTTGAGTTTGAAACCAGCCAAAAAAAGAACGTCTATGGCATCGGTCGTGTGCCTGAAAATCTGCCTTTTAAAGCCCTTTGCGTGGGTGTGCATGGATACGGCGAGCATTGTCAGCGTTATGAACATCTTGCCCGATTCTTGGTCGAACATCAAATCGGTTTCATCGGATTTGATTTGTTGGGACATGGAAAAAGTGCAGGAAAGCGAGGATATATTTCTGATATTCAGGAATTTACCGACCAGATTTATTCGGCGGTAGCTTTGGTCAAAGCAAAATTCCCTGATGTGCCACTTTTTATTTACGGACATAGTATGGGTGGAAATTTGGTGGCGAATTTCTTACAAATTCATCAGCCTGATGATTTGGCGGGAGCTATCCTGACAAGTCCTTGGTTTCGACTCACGGAAGCACCGCCCAAATGGAAAATCATGTTGGCGAATATCATGGTCAAAATTTATCCTTATTATACCGAAAAAAGTACATTAGACCCTAACAAGCTATCAACCGACCCTGATATTGGAAAAAAATACGAAAATGATGATTTAGTACATCATCAAATGAGCGCGGGTTTGTTTCACCACATGACGCAGGGAGGCGAAAATGCCATTCGGAATGCTTCGGTTTTTAAGTTGCCGACCTTGCTGATGCATGGCACGGATGACCAAGTTACATCCTATGAGGCGACCCAAGAATATGCTCAAAATGCTGACAATGAACAGCTTGAGTGGATAGCATGGAAAGGTTTGCGCCACGAATTGCATAATGAAGTAAACAAATTGGAGGTCATGCGTGCCATGACCGATTTTATTGACAAATATAGTTTATCAAACAACTAATTTTAAATTATAATGATGTTGAATCAAAACATAATTCTTTACATTGGATACGGTAAATTTCACACTTAATTTGTTTAAAACTTGCAAATTTTGCGTTAATTTGCCCTTCATTTAGGCACACAGGTTTTAATTCCCAAAAAGACATGAGTAATCTCCAAAATCTCGGTAAATTACTGACCCAACAGGCAGCTTGCTATGGTTCGTCTATTTTTTTGAATGACAAACACAGTGCGTATTCTTACGCTGAAACTGAAGAAGTTACGAATCATATTGCCTCTAATTTTGTGCGAATGGGTTTGCAAAAAGGCGAGAAAGTAGCCTTATATCTGCCTAATCGAGTGGAGTATGCTTTTGCGTTTTTTGCTACGCTGAAGGCCGGTGGGGTAGTCGCGCCAATTAATCCGAATGCGCCCAAAGATGAGGTTGAGTTCATTCTCCAAAATTCGGAAGCCAAGTTTTTGGTTTGCCCTCGTTATGGACAAAAATACGAGGAAGCCTCCGAATTTTTAGAGGTTATTTTTTGTACGCGTGGGCGTGGCAAAATCGAAGGCGCAATTCATTTTGAGGGTTTGTATCAATCGGAAGAGCCGAATAATTTGCCCGAAATTTTGCCCAAAGATGAGGCGGGTTTATTGTTCACTTCGGGGACAACGGCATATCCCAAGAAAGGGGTCATTCTGACACACGAAAATTATCTTTTTGCCTCCCAAACCCTTTCGGAAGCCTTAGAAATGACCGCCGAAGACCGATTTTTGAGTACGCTGCCCTTGCATCATATCAACGGGCAAGTGGTCGGGATTTTGAATATGTTACAGGCGGGTGGTCAGGTG
>CAZNYR010000008.1:3863-40251 GCA_964577275.1 uncultured Cytophagales bacterium
GGTACACCTATCGCCTCCGGCTGGCGCGGCTGGCGGGGGGTCAGGTGGTGCTGTCTGATTCTGTGCCTCCAGATGAATTTTTACAAATCTTGGATAAATACAAAATCACGACCTTTCGGGGTGCGCCTTATACGTTTGCGATTCTGAATCGTCAGCCCAATATTGAACAATATAATTTGACACATTTAAAGACTTGCATTTGTAGTTTTGCGCCGATGTCGGTGGGTGTTTTTCGAGATTTTGAACGGAAATATAACGCCAAAATTTTGGAAGGATATGGCTTGACCGAAGGCACTTCTATCAGCACACTAAACCCCACAAAAGGCGAACGAAAAATCGGCTCGGTGGGCGTGCCACTCAAAGGACATCGCGTCCGAATTGTGGATACCAAAACGGGCGAAAATTTGCCGACAAACAAAATTGGTCGAATTGTGGTGGCAGGCAAAAACCTCATGAAATCATACTACAAAAATCCGGAAGAAACCGATAAGAAACTGATTAATAACGAGTTATATACTGGAGATTTGGGCTATTTTGATGAGGATGGCTATCTCTATATTTCGGGACGCATCAAATATATTATCAGTCGGGGCGAGGAAACGATTTATCCCACCGAAATTGAAAAAGAACTTTTACGGCACGATGATATTTTGTCGGCGGCAGTTATCGGATTGCCCGATGATATTTGGGGCGAAGAAATCACGGCGGTGATTGTGCCACGAGAAGGGCGTTCGTTAAGTAAGGAGGATATTATTATTTATTGCCGTAAAAAACTGGCGGATTATATGTGTCCCCGTAACGTCATTTTTCGGGATAATCTCCCCAAAACCAGCACGGGCAAGGTGCTAAAACAACGTCTGACCAATATGTTAATTGAGGAATTCTCTAAATCATGATTGAGGTTATTTCCAAAAAAATATCCCGATTTGATAAATTATGTCGTCAGATTTAGGATAGGGGATAAGGTTTTTTTATCTTTACGAGCCATTTATTTGGAAAGCGCACGGAATTTGTACTTAAATCACTCTCAAAGCATTTTATGAAACGAGAGTCATAAAAAAAAAATAGATAGATTCTTCAGATTTAGCCCTCCGAACTGCGGTGTGTTAGGTCTGGAGAATATTTTAGACGATTCGTCTGAAATGTTCTTTGACATAATAAATAAGTAGTTTGTTTTACCAAAATAGTACTAAAAAAATTGAGTAAAGAACTGGTAATCAACGTAACTCAAAATGGTGGTCGAATAGCCCTCTTAGAAGATAGACGATTAGTAGAATTTCATCAGGAAAGCAATTCGGATAACTTTATCGTAGGAGATATTTTTTTGGGTATCGTAAGGCGTGTGGTGCCGGGCTTAAATGCGGCATTCATTGATATTGGTTATGAAAAAGATGCGTTTTTGCATTATTTAGATTTGGGTGCTAATATTTATTCGTTGAATAAATATTCTCGCATCATCCAAAATAACCGAAAAAAAGGCAATTTATTGAAGGTTTCAGAATTTAAGTTGGAATCCAAAATCAATAAATTAGGCAAAATAGATGATGTCCTCAAAGCCCATCAACAGGTTTTGGTGCAAGTTGCCAAAGAACCCATCTCCACGAAAGGTCCTCGTTTGGCGTGCGAGTTGTCTATTGCGGGACGATATTTGGTATTAGTTCCGTTCTCAAATTCGGTTAATGTATCCAAAAAAATCACGGATAATACCGAACGAAAACGACTTAGTCGCCTAATTTCTTCTATCAAACCCGAAAATTTCGGCGTAATTATCCGCACGGTTGCCGAAGGAAAAGGCGTAGAAGAATTAGACAGAGACCTTAGCGAATTGGTCGATAAATGGTATGTGGGCATGGAAAATCTTAAAAAAGCCAATCCTACGGACAAAATTATCGGCGAGATGAATCGCGCATCTTCTATGCTCAGAGATATGCTCAACGAAAGTTTTGACGGAATTATCGTTGATGATGCACTTATCTATGACGAAATTCGGAGCTTTATCCATACGATTGCGCCTGAAAAAGAGCATATCGTCAAGAGCTATAAAAACCGAACCAAAATTTTTGAGGCGTTTGGTATCGAAAGACAAATTAAGTTACTCTTCGGACAATCCGTAAGCCTGCCCAACGGTGGCTATATTATTATTGAACATACGGAAGCACTGCACGTCATTGATGTTAATAGTGGCAATAAATCCAATGACGAAAATGACCAGGAAGCCACAGCACTCCATGTTAATATGGCAGCGGCAACCGAAATTGCACGGCAATTACGCCTTCGAGATATGGGCGGAATTATTATTGTCGATTTTATTGACATGAAACACCCCGAAAATAAGCGAAAAATCTTTGAACACATGAAAGTAGTCATGCAAGGAGATCGTTCCAGATTTACGGTACTTCCGCTGACCAAATTCGGGCTCATGCAAATTACAAGGCAGCGCGTGCGCCCCGAAATGAATATCATTACGCGTGAAAAATGCCCTACGTGCAACGGTACAGGCAATATTGGGGCGGCGATTTCGGTCGCTGACCAAATCGAAAGTCAGCTTGATTTTATCTTAAGCAAGCAAAATGAATCAGGAATTACGCTGGTTATTCATCCGTACATTTATGCGTATTTTAAGCAAGGATTCCCTTCAAAGCGAATGCGCTGGTTTTTAAAACATTTTAAATGGGTAAAATTGGTTCAAGATTCTTCTCTTGCCATTACGGAATATCATTTTACTAACCGAAGCAATCAACATATTGAAATGGATTAATGTTCCGAAGTTCAGTAACTCAATTACGGTAGCCAAACACTAAAAAAAAGCCTTTTATCACATGATAAAAGGCTTTTTTTGTGTCGCAAAAATAAAAAAGTGAGCCAAACAAAAGTCAGGCGGTTACAATCCGTTTTGCAGGACTTCGAGGATTTCGGATTCGGAATCCATACTTAATTTTTTGGATTTGGCGTAGCGTTCTATTTTTGTGCGCATTTCGGCGGGCAATACTTTGAGAAATGATTTTTTCTTGGGCTTAAACTTTTGGTAATCGTTCTTGAAGCGCAAAAAATACTCGTAACTCACGTCCGCAAATTCATCATAACGTCTGTCCACGCTGTATGCCTGTTGATAATCAGCTTTGATAAATCGTTTATAAGGCATTTTAAGTAGCTGAATATCAGCATTTTGAAATAGGCTGTACGTATAACGTACTTCGCCATCTTTGCCTAATTTATGGGCTTTGACTGGCAAGTATGTCCCTTCATTTTCAATCGTTACTTGGTCGATAAATGCAGGTTTGAGAAATAGTTTGATACCCGAAGACATTTTTATCTGAAACTGATGAAAATGAGCATCGAAACGAATGGCTATATCCTTTATCGCAGGCTGATTTGTGGTAAGTTCAATCGTACCTTTTTGCCAATTTTCATGCAAAAAAGGCGTGCCTTTGATACCTTGATATCGGTTGTCAAATCCTCTGGCGGCAGTCGCTACGGGAGCAATTTGTCCGATTTCGTTGAGGTTCATTTGTGCATCTTGCCCCTCCAAGTTGTTTTGCGCCCAAACATCATATGTCAGGCAAGCCCAAAACAGGAGCATTAAAATAAATGTTTTCATAGATTGTGTATTTAAACTCGCCAAGTTTTCAAAATTTGAAAAATATTAAATTATTGATAATCAAGACTTTAATTAAAAGAATCGCACGATTTTAATCGTAGGGACTAAACAAAGTTCGTGTAAATCGTAGAAAAACTAATTTGAATTACGCATAAAGATTAGGCATGTCCAAATTTTCGATACAAAAATCGGTTCAGGACAATGCCCAATACAAAAATAAATGCCCATTGCGTCAGGGTGGAGGCGTTGCTGTATGTTCCCCACAAATCCCAATTTCCGTTTTTATCGAACCATGATGCGCTAAAATCTTGCGACATCCACCAATATAACAAGCCAATTCCCAAGAAAACATTCAGGACAATGACAGCAGAAAAATACCAATTCGGTAGTCGAAAGTCAGAATCTTGGTCAATGTATTCGGTTTTAAATTTGGTCAAACCCACTTTCAGGACGGCAAAAGCCACCAAAATTCCCGAAATAATCAATCCCACGCCCCAAACCCAATCCTGATTAGAGAAAAAATCCAAAGACCATGCCGAAGGAAGCCCAAAAAATAAGCAAAAAATGCCTGTTCGTAAGGTCGCACCATCTCGCTCAAATCCCCAGTCTATGAGTAATTTAATGAACATTTCCATCATCGCCAACAACGAACTCAAGGCAGCCATCGAGAACGCCAGAAAGAAAATAACTGCCAATAATTCGCCCGCAGGAATACGTGCAAATAGGGCTGGAATTACCGTAAAAATAAGGGCTTGATTGCCAGAATTTAACAAATTTATCGCTTCGGATTCCGAAGGCGCAAGCGCAAAAACAGCAGGCAAAATCGCCATGCCTGCCAAGAGTGAAGCCGTATTATTTCCGAATCCGCTGATGAATGTATTGAGTGTAACATCCTCATTATCACGGGAATAAGCCGAAAGCGTCATCATCAAACCCCAGCCTGCGCCCGTTGACCAAGCCGACTGCGATACCGCTTCAATCCAAACTTTGGGTTCGGAAAAAAGTTCGGGACGCACCATAAACATATATTCCAAGCCTTTCATGCCGCCTTCCATCGAGAGGGCTATCGTAATAATCAGTAACATCAGCCCAAACAAACTGGGAATCAGGACTTTATTGGCTTTTTCAAGTCCTTTTTGTACGCCTTTTATGAGAATAAAAACCCCAATCGCTAAGGCGACAAAGTGCAATCCCAGCGTACCAAAATTTTCGCTCGAAATGCGAATCCACAAATTTTGCAAATAATCAGGCGAGGCATCAAGACGTTGAGCCAATGGAATTTTATCCGTCATATTTGAGAGCGCAAACCCCAAATAACGCAAGCCCCAAGCCGTTACGACCGAATAATAAAACGTAATGCCGAGCGTACACATGGCAATAAAAAATCCTGCCCACGTGAACTTTTCGCCAGTCGCCAAGGCATACGAACCGATGACGCTCCGTTTGTATTTTTTGCCCAACCCAAACTCCGCCAATAGCAAAGGAATTGACCACACCAATAAAAATAAAACCCACAGAATCAGGAAAGTACCGCCATATTGTCCCGCCAAACGAGGAAATCGCCAAAGGTTTCCTGCGCCAATAGCCATGCCCAAAGAAGCCAAAATAATTCCCCAACGATTGCTAAATTGTTCGTGTTTTTGCATTTCGATTGTTTAAATAGATTTTTTCAAAGATAAAAAAAATGCCCGTAGCGCAAAAAAATGAACTCCACAACCGAAGCCATAGTTTGTGGCTCATATCGTATATTTTTGAAATAGCAATGCGCTAAATATTGTACTTTTCCAAGAATACTAAAATAAAAAAGATGCTCGTACATTGCCCCAATGTATCCGTTTTTGTCCTTCGGATTTTCGTCCATTATATTGGAAGGTAAGTTGCAAACCATTGCCAAGACGTTCCTGCCAGTTGATGGATAGATTATAATTTGTTCCCGTCTGCAAGGCTTCTAACATTTCGTATCCTGCGGGCGAATTTGTGATGCCATCATAATCAATGATAATCAATCGGAAAGTACCTTGTACGTTTCGTTTGGTTGATTTTGTAAGCCTCGAACCGAATTGAAATTCATGTATTTTTGCCAACTCATTTTGTTGATTCTGAAACTCGTTCTCTTTGATTTTCAGGAAGTAATGTCCTTCCAAACGAAAATGATTTCGGGGCTGCCAAACCCATGAAGGCGAAACCTGCCAACTCCGAATTTGATAATTTCGGTTGCTCAAAAAATCCGAAAAATTGCCTTTTTTTTCGTGCAAAAATAACAATCTCATATTTTGTTTTTTGGCAAAAAGATACCGCCCCAGCCAGCGAAATTCTTGTTTTTGAGTTGCCTCAAAACCTTGCGAGAGTAGGGTTCTGGCTTCGGAATTTAGGAACGAAAATTCGCCTCCATATTTTCGAGAAGTACGCTTATAAAAAATGACACCTCGTAAAATTTCTCGTTTAGAAAGCAATTTTTCAAATGGTAAATTATTGAGTAATGGAATAAATCGAACAAAAAAATCAGACTCCGTGATTTTCCGTTCGACCGTCCATGCCGAATTCAGTTCAAAATTGGCAAAACGTTTCTTAAAGCCTGTATTTTTTGCCCATTTTTTGGGAGGCTTTATTGTCAAACGGTACGCAAAACTCGCCGTATAAGCCGGTGTATAATTATCAGTTGGTGTAAATATTTTAACATAATTTTTTTCATCAGGATTAATGGCTTCATAAAATTCATTCAAATCCTGTAAGCCATCCAAATTATCATCTCGCCACGTATGCGTGCCTTGTCCATTTGCCACTTGCAAATATCGAAATGCTCTCAAAAGTTCTCGCCCAGTAGCATTAATCAAACCAATTTCTGAATGAATAACATTTTTGTATAATTTAAAGTTATAATTCAAATTATTTAATAATGTAACTTCTTTTGGTGCATCAAAATTTTGTAAATTTGTCAGGCTTCGATACGTGATACGCCACTTCAAAGAATGTTGCGTATAATTCTGTTCGGTCGAAAAATTAACCGCCTGAATTTGGGTGTTTTTTGCCATTTTGCCTTCAACAGGAATTTGGTCTTCTCGAAACAAATAATCAATCCGAAATTTGCGCTTAGCACTATCCGAATTTTGGAGATAAAATAGATGCTCATCAAAAAACATTGCCGTCCCGATAATCGAATCATTTTCCGTATGTGTCAGAATATTTTTATCCATCGAAAACCGATAACCTTGTCTAAACCATTGGGTTTGATAATTTATATCTGTGGAAATTCGTTGCCAGCTCGAAATTGTATTTTTTGAAGTTGAGTTCATCCAAAATAGATGGGTTTGATTATCAAAAAAATACAATTTTTTAATGAGTTTAAATTGATGCTGAAAGCCTTGAGCTTGTGCCGTCCGATGCCGATATGTGAGCAAATAATCCATATCATTTGCTTGATTTTTGTGTAGTCGGATTCCTGTTTGCAGGATAAAATCCTGCGCTAAAGAATCTATGTTTTGTACCGACCAATCTCGGTCAAAATCAGGGGAGCGAAAGCGGTCTATCGGTTGAAAATTACGTTGATTAAATTCCAAAGTTAGTAAATTAGATAATTGATATGACTTCAAAAAATTTACTTTTTTTTTCGTAGATTCATACCCAATTTTAATTGCATATCCTTGATTATCATTATTTTGTAATGCCGAAAATAAATTTTTATCGTGCTTTGAAAATGCAAGATTAAAAAATAATTTTTCATGTTTTGCCAGCCCGTAAGTTATTCCTAATTCTGCTATATTTTTTAGATTTGGGGCGGGTAAATTACGGATAGGCTCATAATTTCCTTGCGGAATATTTTGTATAGGAGCAACCCATTTAAAAATATTTCCATTGGCAATGATGGAATTATCCAAGATATAGTTTCCTTGATTTTGTCCTACTTGAGCAAAGCTAACGGTATAAATTTCATCAGTAGGATTTGTGGTTCGTATATAAATATTTTCATATTTTTGGTTAAAATAAATGGTATCTATTTTTTTGTATAAAATTAAGTTTGGAGAATACATTTCGCTGATTCTTTCGGTATTTCCAAACGCATTCTGAAGGTCATCGCCGATGCTTTTTAGGATTTTAATGTCGTTGTCCGTAAGTCTTGCGGATTCGCTATTCGGGTCGTCTTTTTCTTGATAAAAATTGGCAGACCAAGTCAGTTTTCCGATGCGTTGTTGGTGTTCAAAAGCGGTAATTGCTCGGCTAAAATTCTGGTTGGCGTACTCAAAATCTACTCGGATTCGAGTATATTTTGTAATCACTATTTGATTAGTAAATGTGATTTCGGCAGTGTTATAATCTATGAGATAGTCGTTTTCAAAACCTCTTGTAAGTAACTGACCATCAAGATAAACCTTCTCAGAACCTGCCAAAATAATGATAAAACGTTCATTATTTTTACCTCGTAATCGGTAGGCACCTTGTACGCCTTCTTGTGCCTGCACAATTTGGGAATGAAACTGCCCTTTTGATTCAGAAACACTGAATTGTGTGTGCATTTTTAAGGGATATTTTCGAGTAAAAATACGGATAGAATCATCGAGAAAATGATAGTCTGTTTTTAGTGAAGCTCCTTGCACATTTTTGTAATATTTCAAGAAATAGGTATCTGGATTTTGAAGTATAATATCGCCTCCCGTAGCCGTAAAATTAGGATGTTTGGCTTGCACCAAAATGCGGTCAAAGTCCTGAATATTTTGTGTATTTCCTTCGGGCTGAAAGGGTACATTCTGGTCAGTTAGTGTTACATTTAATTCCATTTTTTCGGTAATTTTGCCTTTGATTTGTAGGTTAATACTGGAATTTACTTGTGCATTTTGTGCATTTCCGATAGATATGCCTTGTGTAATATTTCCCGCTGTTTGTACGGAAGAATCGGAAAAAATGGCTTCACGTTCGGAAAAAATTTGGGTTTGTAAAAGTTCAGGGGAATAATTGACCGAGTCCACTACGTCTGATTTTTGACGAAGTCGCAAAGTATCCGAAATCAGAAAGGGCAATACTTGATAACAAATTTCGACCGAATCAACACGTAAAAAATTGGCACGTTTAAATTGTATCTGATTGGTTTTCAGGTCGTAATAAAAAAAAGGTTTCGGAGAAATGCTCGGAAAAACGCTCCGAATTTCGAGGCTTTGGGGCAATGCGGAAATCGAATCAAGGGGCGTACCTTGTTCGGAAAAAGGTATAATTTTGCATCGCCACGAACGATAGTCGGAAGGAGTCTGGGCGTGGGATATTTCTGAAAAAAAACAAAAAAAAATGGCTAAAATTAAGCCTTGAAACAGCGTAATTTGACTTGTCATTGGACTAAAAAGATACAAAAATTATCAGAACTTATGGAAGTTTATCATGTCATTGGGTTAATGTCTGGCACTTCGCTGGATGGTTTGGATATGGCATTTTGCCGAATACAAAAAGCTGATAATCAGTGGGATACCCAAATTTTACAAGCACAAACCGTACCGTACTCCGCCCAAATGACGGATACACTGGCAAAGTTAGAAAATGCTTCGGCACAAAAATATGTTCAGACCGATATTGCGCTGGGAAATTTTTTTGGCAAAAAAGTACGTGAATTTATTGTTAAAAATAGCCTTTGTGTTGATTTTATTGCATCACATGGACATACGATTTTTCATCAGCCCGAAAAGCGTATTTATGCTCAAATTGGGTATGGTGCTGAAATTTCTGCTCAAACGCATTTGCCCGTAATTTGCGATTTTCGAGGTTTGGATATTGCGCTTGGCGGACAGGGTGCGCCGCTCGTTCCGATTGGTGATGCGCTATTATTTTCGGCGTATGATTTTTGTTTAAATCTGGGCGGAATTGCCAATATTTCCTTTGATTATCAGGGTGATAGGATTGCGTTTGATATTTGTGCCGTGAATATGGGATTGAATTATTTGGCACAAAAATTAGGATTGGAGTATGATAAAAATGGAAATTTAGCGAGTCAAGGAATATTTGAACCCCGTTTATTTGAGCAACTGAATGCGGATAAATTTTATGAAAAATTGCCGCCAAAATCCTTAGGCAAAGAATGGTTTATAGATTCGATTCTTCCTATTTTGGATAATAATTCTTCAAAAATAGAAAATAAATTACATACATTTTGTCGGCATATAGCATTCCAAATTGGTCAAATTATCAAAAAATATGCCTTGAACGATTCGAGAATGTTCGTTACGGGAGGAGGCGCATTGAATCATTTTTTGATGCAAATGATTCGGGGAGAAGTTTCGCCCATAACAAAAGTGATAATCCCTGATAATCAGCTTATTAGTTATAAAGAAGCGTTAATTTTTGCTTTCTTGGGTGTGTTGCGTTGGCGCAAGGAACATAATTGCCTAAAAAGTGTAACTGGCTGTAAAACAGACCATTCTGGCGGAGTGATTTATGGCTAAAAAAAGCATCGCCAATTTGTTTGACGATGCTAAGATGTGATATTTTATCGAATTGCTTAATCTACATTATCATGCAGGAAGCGATTTCCGCCCAAAATTTCTTTGTTTCTATTGACCTGAAGGCGGGAAATTGTCTTGTCCGAAGAGTGCGGAACATCCTGTAAATCAACCTTTTTGCGAAGATATGCAGGAACTTCCTTGCGCTCTTGTAACTCTTCGTTGCTTAGTTCGCCCATTGACTTTAAGCTATTTAATTGTTCTTGTCGATACCGATATTCGTCTTCGAGTTCTCGTTGTCGGCGTTGTTCATCGCTTTCAAAGGTATCATATTCGTCTTCATCCAATCGAAACACGACTTTTTCGGGTTTTTTTGGAATGACTTTGGGTTTGGCTTCGATTTTTTCGGAGGCATCAAAGAAATCCAAGGTATCGTCATAATCCAGTTCGAGGGTCGTATTTCGTAGGGTAGCGTCCTCTTTTTGTGGCTTTGCATTGATTTTAGCCTCTGTTTTGGTAGTTTCGGGTTTTTGGCGAGGCTTCTGTTCCAGATTACTTTTTTTTTCATGCTCAAATCCTGTGGCAATAATCGTAACGCCGATGCTTTGTCCTAAGGAATCATCGACTGCCTGTCCGAAAATAATTTCGGTTTCTTCACCAGCTCGCTCTTGGACAAAGTTGGTAATTTCTTCTAATTCCTCGAATTGGAAATTATCTTCATCGCCCACCATGATACTTAATAGGATATATTTTGCACCAAAAATATTAGTATCATCCAGCAGAGGAGAGGTTAAAGCACCTTCGGCGGCTTTGAGTGCGCGATTATCGCCATCGGCAACCGCAGACCCCATGACGGCAACGCCAGAATTGGTCATGACAGTTCTAACATCCTCAAAATCAACGTTTATTGTTCCAGAAACCGTGATGATTTCGGCAATAGAGCGTGCTGCTTTCGCCAGGACATTATCGGCATGACGGAAGGCATCTTTCATGCTCAAATTGCCGTACACGTCCTTGAGGCGATTATTTAAGATAATCAAAACGGTATCACAATTTTTGCGTAATTCATCAATTCCTATTTCGGCACGTTTTTTTTTGGGTAGCCCCTCGAAAGTGAACGGCATCGTAACGATTCCGACAGTCAAAACACCCAAATCCTTTGCAATTTCGGCAATCACGGGTGCGGCTCCAGTTCCTGTACCGCCTCCCATGCCTGCGGTAACGAATGCCATTTGCGTATTATCGCTTAATAATTCGCGCAGATATTCTTTGCTTTCTAAGGCGGCATTTTTGCCTACTTCGGGTTTTGCGCCTGCGCCAAGTCCTTTGGTCAGATTGCCCCCGATTTGGATTTTGTTCGGGACTGGACTAATCGTAAGTGCCTGAACATCCGTATTGCAGATATAAAAATCCACGCCCTGAATGCCCTGCTCGTACATATGATTGACGGCATTGCTTCCTCCGCCACCTACGCCAATTACCTTGATGATGGGTCCGTCATTTGAAGCGTATTCGAATTCGTAAGTTGATGCGTTTTTCATTTCGATTCTCTAATGTTTATGGGCAAAATTCTTTATTAGTATGGAGTAGCGAGCAGTAGTTTCAAAACTTTTTTGAATAGATATTACTCATCTACGTTTCCTTTTTCTGGGTTTCCTTTTTTTTGGCTTAGCGACTAAACACCCGACAAAAAAAGGCGAAGTTGTAAGGCTGACTATTTTTCTGAATAATAAACGATATTTCGTGAAAATAATATGCAACAAACTGATACTTAATAACTTCCGTTTTGGTCGATGTCGTCAATCAATAATTCACGAGTTCGGCGAATGATATTGGAGAAAAAATCTTTTTTCTCTTTGGATTCTGGATTTTGTTTGACGGTAAATCCTTCGGCATAGCTATAATCTCGGTCATCCAGACTTCGGAAGCCCGCCAATACCAATCCGATGCTGGTAGCATAAAGTGGACTTTTGACCGAATCTTCTTTGCTTTTCCCTAAATATTCATTCGGATAACCAATTCGAGTATCCAGACCTGTTTTCAGTTCGTATAATTTTTGTAAACTTCGTAATTGTGCGCCACCCCCCGTAATGACAATGCCACCAGCCAGCCGATTTCGGAAGCCTGAACGCTCGATTTCGGAATGCACCAACTCAATAATTTCATCCATGCGCGCTTCAATGATGCGTGCCAGATTTTTGATGGAAATTTCTTTGGGCGGGCGATTTCGTAATCCGGGAATTGAAACTACCTCATTATCAGAGGCTTCCACCGAAAATGTTCGTCCAAATTTGACTTTCAATAATTCGGCTTGATTTTGCATCACGGCACAGCCTTGTTTGATGTCCGATGTAACGATATTTCCGCCAAACGGAATCACCGCCGTATGCCGAATGATGCCATCATGAAAAATCGCCACGTCTGTTGTGCCACCGCCAATATCAACCAAAACGACACCTGCCTCGCGCTCCTCTTCGGTCAAGACCGACAAGCCCGAAGCCAAAGGTTCTAAAATCAAATTTTCGATTTCCAAACCTGAACGTTCCACACATTTTTTGATATTGCGGATGGCGTTCGTTTGAGCCGTAATTACGTGAAAATCAGCCTCTAACTTAATGCCAGACATCCCCACGGGGTCTTTGATATTTTGCTCATAATCCACCGTATAATGTTGAGGCATGACATGAATAATCTCATGTCCGGGGTCAGTAACGATGCGATACATATCGTTGGTTAATCGTTCCACATCTTCGACCGTAATTTCGTCATCATCCGACTTTCGAGTAATACTTCCGTGATGTAAAGAACTGTTGATATGTTTGCCCGCAATCCCAACATTAACCGCATTAATATCTACGCCTGATGCTTTTTCGGCTTCTTCGATAGCCTGCTCAATGCCAATCATCGTTTTGTGAATATTGGTTACGATGCCCTCTTTTACACCTTCGGAATGTGCTTTGCCAACCCCCAAAATCTCCAATTTCCCGAAGTTATCCAGGCGACCAACCATTGCACAAATCTTGGTTGTACCGATGTCAAGTCCGACTACAATGTCTTCGTGTTGCATATATTTTAATAGTTACGAAAGTTCAAGCTCAAAGCTATTTGCATAGCTATCTCTGTAATATTTCCTGCGAAATGATAAGATTTCGATATCTCATAAATTGTACTTTTCCAATAACTGGAACGCTTTTATGAGCCTCCTTATGGGCGACCAAAATCAACTGCAAACAATCTGATTTTCAAATTCCAAATTCACGGTTTTGTACCGATTCCAGCCTTTGTTCGGAATGATTTTTTCATAAAATATATCCAATTTCTTGAGTTTTGCCTCAAAATTTTCTGCCTCACCAAACAACACAATTTGCGAACCTACTTGCGTGAGTAATTTCAGGCGACCTTTTTTATCTATCTCAATTTGAGTGATTTGTGCTTTCCAAAAAGCATTTTTATCAATATAATTCAAAAAATTAATAAATGTCTTTCCTGCCTTGCTTTCCAAAAAATGACCATTCAAAATCTGCTCCGTGCCACTGCCCGAAACCAATAAGACGCGTGCCGTAAAACTTTTAGAAAGTGGCAAGAGTTGACCGCCTTCCGAAAGATAACCGCCAGCACGAGCCGAGTGCTGATTCAGAATCCGTGCAATAGGATGATTTTGCTTAATTTCCACAATTAAATTGCCTTTCAAATCACGAGCTACCTCACAATCCGAAACAAAATTATAGGATTTTACTTTCTTTTCGATGCTCCGCAAAGACATCTCGTGAAGCCGAATCGTATTCAGATTGACACCCGCCCGTTCCGAAATCATCGCAATTACATCTGATTTATCAATGAAACTATAATCTTGGTTTTCTAATTGAACGACCACTTGTCCATAAAATTTATTTGCCGTGCGGACATACACAAAAACCATCGTACTTACGAAAAGTCCCGCCAAAATCCCCGTCTTGATTTTTGATTTTAACTTCATGGATTTTATGTTTTCTTCAAAATCTGAACTTTTTTAAATTGCTACCGTTCAACGTGTTTTTTACTTCAAATAAGGCTACTTCAAATAAGGCTCAAGTTTCAATTTTTAAAAACTTACTTAAAATACTGATTTATAGTAAGTTAAAACAATCTGACTAAACAATTACTTTAACTACAACTTATAAAAAAAAGCATGAATTGCCTTGTATTTTGAATTATCAGATGACTAAAATCCTATAATTTTTTAAGTAATCCAAAAAATAGTTTAAATAAAGTTTAATTTTTTATTTTTAGTACCACAATAAAAATAACTCATGGTTCGTTCGCCGTATTTCTAATTTCCAAAAATGACATTTCCAAAAGCAAATATCATGAGGTGGCTCAAAATCAAATGACGTTTTACTAAAAACTTCAAAAGTATAAAATTTTGCGTTCAATCCAAAGTCCTGATTAACAAAATTTTAATATTTCCTCCGCAATTTCCTTTCCAGCATTCGGCTTGGCTAACAATTTAATATTTTCCTGTAATTTTTTCTGTAATTCATTATTTTTTAACAAATTTAATGTCATTTTTATTAATTCTTTTTCCGCATCGGTATCCTTCACAAACAAAGCGGCTTGCGTTTCGACCAGTGCCATAGCATTTTTGGTTTGATGGTCTTCGGCAACGTTGGGCGAAGGCACTAAAATTGTGGCTTTTTCCGCCAAACAAAGTTCTGAAACCGATAATGCCCCAGCTCTCGAAATGACGACATCCGCCACCGAATATGCTAAATTCATTTCATAGATAAATTCTTTGATTATCAAGTGATTATGATTTAATTTTTCGGCAAAAAGTTTCATTTCTGGATAATAAATTTTCCCCGTTTGCCAAATCACTTGATAGCCTTCGTTTAATAATTTCTCAACGCCATTTTTGAGGCAATTATTTAAGGTTCTTGCGCCCAAACTTCCGCCAAAAACAAAAACAGTTTTCTTGTTTTCGTCCAAATTAAAGAACTTTAAAGCCTCTTTTTTGTATTTTTCGACTTCAATAATATCACTTCGCACGGGATTTCCTGTAAATGTAATTTTATCCGCAGGAAAATATTTTTCCATATTGGGATAAGCTACGCAAATTTTGGAAGCAAATTTGGATAACCATTTATTCGTTAATCCAGCATACGAATTTTGTTCCTGAATCACAATCGGAATTTTCCGAAAAGTCGCCATCCGCAATACCGCCGCACTGGCATATCCACCGACTCCAACCACGACATCAGGCTGAAAATCAGCAAGAATTTTTTGAGCTTTCCATAAACTTTGTAACAATTTAATCGGCACAAGGATATTTTTTGCGGTCAATTTTCGTTGCAATCCCCGAATCGGCAACGCAATAATTTCGTAGCCTGCTTGGGGAACTTTTTCGGTTTCCATTTTGCCTTCAGCCCCCACGAAAAGTATCTGATTATCAGGGTTTTGAGCTTTCAAAGCATCGGCAATGGCAATGGCAGGATAAATATGTCCGCCTGTGCCACCACCCGAAATAATGATTTTATATGATTTCGTTGTGTTCAAAATAATATACTGATTATCAATAACTTACCGTCTTGTACTTTTTCGAGCTTTGCGCGCACTCATCGAGGTTGGCTCTTCGGAACTTCCTCGACTCACACTAATCATAATTCCGAGAGCAATTCCCGTAAATAAAAGTGATGTTCCACCCATACTTAACAAGGGTAATTGTAGTCCTGTAATCGGGAACATCCCGACCGCCACGCCCATATTTATCATCGCCTGAATGACCAAACTAAAACTCAAACCCGCCGAAAGTAAGCCGCCAAAGGCATTTTCGCTTTGGGCAACCATGAGCATTCCACGATATAACAGCGTGAGATACAGCCCAATAACCAAAAATGCACCAATCAAACCGTATTCCTCGACAATAATCGCAAAGATAAAATCGGAATAGGGTTGGGGTAAAAAATTCCGTTGTTGGCTGTTGCCGGGTCCTTTGCCCGCAGTTCCTCCTGTGGCAATGGCGATGTAAGATTGTTCGGCTTGAAAAGCAACATTTTCTTTATCCAGAAATGCCTCGATTCGGCTTTTTGCTGTGTTTAGTCGTTGTCCGACCGTCAAAGCGAATAATCCAGCCATTGCCCCAACTAAAATAAGTGCAATTAAATACCGAATTCTGACTCGCCCAATGAACATCAAAAGCATACACGTTGCGAACAAAACGACGGCACTTGATAAATCGCTTAATCCGATTAATCCGCAAATAATTCCACTCCAAATCAGGACGGGAAAAACGCTGCCCCAGGAATCCCGAATACTTTGCTGACGTTTGGACAACATACTTGCTACATTCGCAATCAAAGCCAACTTTGCCAAGTCCGATGGCTGGAAGGTTTGATTGATGAAAGGTATTGTAATCCAACGACTTGCCTGATGAAATTCCGTTCCGCCCTGCCACGTAAACAGCAATAATGGCATGGACAATAATAGCGCATAACGGGACAATCTGGAATAATATTTATAGTCAATTTGGTGGCAAATCCAAAGCACCAGAAGTGCCAATCCGACCAAAAAAGTATGCTTCAACAAATAATATTCGGTATCACCGCCCATGGTGCGGAAGGCGAGCGTTCCCGTAGCACTATAAACCACTAATATACTGAATGTTACGAGCGAAAAAATGACTGCCCACAACACCGCATCGCCTTTGAAAAATTTGCTTTCCGATTTGATGATGCTCATCGGATTTTTGATTTAGTTTATTTAAGAATCTTTCTTTTTTTTGTCATAAAATTTGACGAAAAAATATCCGCCAGCTCTTGACATCAAGAGCGATAGTAAAAATAATGTAATTAATCCTAAATTATCCTTTGGCGATATGTAAGTAATGCCTACAAAAGCGACAATTACAAAAACGACAGCTCTAACCAAAATGGACAACCACAATATTTTACCTTGTAATCTTTGTGCCATAATTATCTGACTTTCAGGGTTGCCACACAAATAATCGCCAATAAAATGCCCACAATCCAAAACCGAGTTACGATTTTTGGTTCGGGAATATTTCCCTTTTGGTAGTGGTGATGCAAAGGCGACATCCGAAAAATACGCCGTCCTTCGCCGTATTTCTTTTTTGTATATTTAAAATAAATTACCTGAATTATTACGGATAAATTTTCGACCAAAAATATTCCGCACAATACAGGAATTAACAATTCTTTCCGCAAAATCAAGGCAATAACCGCAATGATTGCGCCCAGAGAAAGACTCCCCGTATCGCCCATAAAAACCTGTGCGGGATACGAATTATACCACAAAAATCCGATGCAAGCTCCCACGAATGCCGTACAAAAAATCACGACTTCGCCCGTATTCGGAATGTACATAAGATTCAGATAATCAGAGAAAATGAAATTCCCCGAAATGTAAGCAAAAATCGCCAGCGTCAGCCCGATAATTGCCGAAGTGCCACCTGCCAGCCCGTCTAATCCATCCGTAATATTTGCGCCATTCGACACCGCTGTAATGATGAAAATCACAATAGGAATGTAAATTAACCATGTCCAATCATCAGGCAAAAATGGTAACAATTCATTGTAATCAAATTCGTTTCCTTTGAAGAACGGAATTGTAGTTTTCGTAGATTTGACATCAACATATTGCATCTTTTGGGTGGCTTCGGATAGCTGATTTGATGTGCTAAATTCACGAACGACAACCGTTTCATTGAAATAAAGTGTCATACCAACGATTAGTCCTAAACCCACTTGACCAATGACCTTAAATCGACCTTTTAATCCTTTCTTATTTTTTCTGAAAACTTTGATATAATCATCCGCAAAACCAATTAAGCCCATCCATAATACCGTGATAATCAATAAGATAATATATACATTTTGCAATTTTGCGAATAACAAAACAGGAATCAAAATGGAAGCAATTATCAAAATTCCGCCCATCGTAGGTGTTCCTTTTTTTTGCATTTGCCCTTCAAGTCCTAAATCACGGATTTCCTCACCAATTTGTAATTTTTGAAGTTTGCGAATTAACTTTTTTCCAAAAACCAAAGCCACTAACAAGGAAACCACAGCCGATGCCATCGCCCGAAAGGAAATGTATTGAAACAATCCTGCCCCCGTTACATCAAATTGTTCATGTAAATAATTGAAAATATAATAAAGCACTTGTAAGTTAAGTTGTAATATAGCGTCAAGTATTCCGTATCGGGCATTGAAACTATATTTTGTTGTAAATCAATTTGTTATATAATTTTTTTGATACATTGGTTCTCACGAAACTTATTTACTGAATTTATTAAAATTTTTTTTAACCTCTTCTTTATCATCGAAAGGATATTTGACCCCTTCAATCTCTTGGTAATTTTCGTGTCCCTTGCCTGCAATCAAAATAATGTCATTGGGTTGAGCGATTTCAACGGCTTTTAAAATCGCTTCTCGGCGATTTTCGATAGCTTTAACTTTCTTAAAATCAGCAGGTTGAACGCCTTTTTGCATCTGTTCGATAATTGTTTTTGGATTTTCAAATCGAGGATTATCGGATGTTAAAATGACTTGATTGCTAAATTTACAAGCAATATCAGCCATCTTAGGACGCTTGCCTGCATCACGATTTCCGCCACAGCCTACGACCGTAATCAAGTTTTCATTATTTGTACGAATTTGAGAAATGGCTTTAAGTACATTTTCCAGCGCATCAGGCGTATGTGAATAATCGACAATGGCACAAATATTTTTGGTAGAAATAATTTGTTCAAAACGTCCTGCAACAGACTGAATATGAGATAAATAGCGCAAAATTTCGTCTGAATCTTCGCCACAAAGCACTGCCGTAGCATAAACGCCTGTCAAATTATATCCATTAAACTCACCGGGCAACCGAAACCAAGCCGATTTTCCGTTGATTTCCAGCTCTAAACCCTGAAAACTGTTATCCAAAACCTTGCCCTTGAAGTCCGCAGGCAATCGTAAAGCAAAAGTATAATGTCTTGATTTACAGTTTTGTAGCATTTTCAAACCATTTTTATCATCCCGATTCACTAAGGCAAAAGCCGATTTTGGCAAGTGGTCAAAGAACAATTTTTTTGCCCGAATATACTCATCAAACGAGCCATGATAATCCAAATGGTCATGCGTAATATTCGAGAAAATTGCACCCGAAAAACGTAATCCCGTTACTCGATGTTGGACTAAAGCATGAGAACTCACTTCCATAAAGGCGTGCGTGCCACCTTGCTTGACTAAATTAGCCAGTAACTTATTGATAATCAGTGGGTTTGGTGTTGTGTGGGAGGCAGTATATTCTTCATCCTGAATCAAATATCGAATCGTAGAAAATAGCCCAACACAATACCCCAAATCCCTAAATAACTGATAAAGAAGCGTTACCGAGGTGGTTTTTCCATTCGTACCCGTAATTCCGATAAGTTTAATTTTTTCGGACGGATTATCGTAAAATTCGGATGCCAAATACCCCAATGCCTCTGCCGAATTGCGGACTTTGATTTGTGTAATTTCGTGCGATAAATTATCCGTAAACTCCTCACAAACAATACTTTTGGCTCCATTTTCAATCGCTTTTGCGATGAATTGATGCCCATCCGAATGCTCCCCTTTGATGGCTACGAACAAATCTCCGTCCGTAATTTTTCGGGAATCAAACTCGATTTTAGAAACCGAAATTGCTGTATTTCCTCGAATTTCGGTTTCTGGAACTCTTCGTAATATGTGCGCTAATTTTTTGATAACTTCCTGATTTTAAAGAATTTATAAAATAAATTTACCAATTAACATCAAAATCAAACCCAACAAAATGCCACTCAAGCCGATGCTCAAAAATCCGATACCTAACAAACTAAGCACCAAACCAATCAAGCCCAAAATCACGATAATTAACCCTACGGTATAAAATACGCCACCAATATCGCCACTATTTTTTTTCTGTGCTTTTTGGATTTTTTTGTTGAATATTCTTAATGCTTTACGCTCTTTCCAATTAAGTTGCTTTTCTGTTGGCGTAGTTGCCTGCGGCAAATTTTTACCTACAATTTGCGTTTCCGAGTTTTCGGTCTGGATTGTACTTTTTTGAGTTTCTACATTAACTGCAAAAATGGGAGTTGCCATCAAAAGACAAACGAATAAGAGTAATTTTCTCATGGATTTTAAGTTTATTAGTTTAATAAAGTGGACTACCCAAAGCCACACCAACGATGAAAACCAGCATTCCTAACGGAATAATTAAAAGTCCTATTATTTTTAATGCTAAAATAGTATAAATCCAGCCCAAAACTGCAACACCAACGCCCAACAAGATGCCAAAAATGCCAAAGGTTGATACATAGTTTATTCGATTATTTTGTTTGGTCTTCCGATAGATTCGGGTTTGTTTCTTTTTTGGTTTGGTTACTTGACCTTCAAAAATTTGCGTTTGCGATGGTAGATTGACTGCCAACGTTTCTATACTTAGTGTAATTACCCAAAAAAATACAAACCATCGTATCAGCATTATTTTAAAGTTAAGACGATTTCTTGTCCTTTTATAATTTTTCGACCCACAGGAATTGATTGTTGAATTATTTTACCCATTCCAATAAATTTAACTTGTAACCCTCTGTTTTCCAACAAGTAAAGTGCATTTTTTAATGACATTCCTTTTACGTCAGGCATCAAATCTGTGGTAATGGGATTGCCTTCTAATCGTAAGGTATCGCCTTGGGGTTTGCCAAAGACCCAATTTTCGGGTGTATAAGATTCTTTGTAAAATCCAAATTTTTGGGAAATGATGGCAAAATCTTCTTGATTTCCTGAACGCATTTTTGGAGCTTTTAATTTCGTTTTTTCCTGATTTTCAAGAGGTTTCAATAAATATTTTTTAAAAATATAATCCGAAATTTCCCGAAATACGGGGGCGGCTACTTTGCTTCCGTATCGTCCTTCTTGCGAATTTGAAACGACCACAATTCCCGTATATTTTGGTTTTTTGGCAGGGAAATAGCCTACGAATGAGGTGTAATGTTTTTCGGTATATTTATTATTTTCCCATTTTTCGGAAGTCCCTGTTTTGCCTCCGATGCCGTAATCTTTGGTATGAATATTTCGGGCTGTTCCTCGTTCTACTACGCCTTCCATCAAGCGGCGCATGGTATGGAGTGTCTTCTCGGAGGCTATTTTCTTGACCAAAACTTTGGGTTTATATTCTTCAATAATTGTATTGGCGTACATGGCTTTTTTGACGACAATGGGCTGAATCATTTTGCCGTTATTGACCAAGGCATTACAGAAAACTAAGGTATGTAGGGGAGAAATTTTCATTTCGTAACCCACTGACATCCAAGGCAATGTAGAACCGCTCCAATGTCCACCATCAGGGCGTTTGATGTACGGTTTTGCTTCGCCAACCATCTGAAACTCAATGGGTTTGGTAAAATAAAATTTATCCAAATATTCCAAAAATCGTTCGGGATTCGGATTGAAGTAGCGATGCACCAATTTTGATACTCCGATATTCGATGATTGTTCAAAAATATCTTGTATCGAAATGCGTCCGTAGCCGCCAGCTTTGGCATCGGTCATTGCCAAATCTTCAAAGAAATAAAACCGTCCGTTTCCTGTATTAATTGTGTCGGTGAGTTTGATTGGCGTGTCTTCCAAAAGAGCGGTCATGCTGGCTAATTTGAAGGTCGAACCCGGCTCGGCAAGCCCTGTATTTCCTACGGCATAGTTGTTATTTTCCTCGTAAGTTCCGGCTTTGCTTTTGCCTAAATTAACAATCGCCTTGACTTCGCCTGTTTCGACTTCCATAAATATGACACAGCCATACGAAGCCTCATTTTCAATCAGGGCATTTTTGAGAGCGGTCGTTGCAACTTCCTGAATATCAATGTCTATGGTGGTCTGAATATCTAATCCGGGCTGTGGCTGGATTTGTGTGCCATCATTTTCGGGCATCCAATGTCCGCCTGCAATTTTGCGAAATAAGGCTTCGCCGTCTTGTCCTGCAAGTTTTTTGTGAAAACTATATTCCAAACCGCGCCCCTTGACCAAATCGGTGGTATCATTTTCGATTTGTACAAATCCAATTGTTCGGCGAGCCAGTGCGCCAAACGGACGAAATCGTTTTTCTGTTTTCTCAAAAATTGCTCCTCCTTTTTTGCGTCCCTCCCGAAGGATAGGCCAGCGCATCAAATATTTTTTATCCTGATAATCAAACTGTTTGCGTGATAAAATCACGTACCTACGTCCTCGATTTCGGGCATTTTTCAGCTCATCCCGAATTTGTGCGGCGGGACGTTCCCGAAAATATTTGGAAACCAACATCGCCAAAGAATCCACGCCTTGCTCAAAAACCTTTGCATTTGCCATCGTGGGGTCGATTGCCAACTGATAAAAGGGCGTAGAAGTTGCCAATAAACTTCCGTCCGAAGCCAGAATATTTCCACGATTTGCCTCAATTTTGCGGAATGAAAGCAAACTTTTTTGTTGTTTGGAAGCCCATCGGTCAAATTCTACGGTCTGAATTTGCAAAATCCGTAGCAAAATGAGCAATGACCCTAACAACATTAGGAAAAATGCCACCCGAACACGTATTAGTATGGAACGTCTGATGCTCAAAATATAAGCGGTTTAGTCTTCTTCAATTTGTAATTCGTAAGCAGGCACATCGCTATCAATCAAGCCGATAGCCTGCACTCGGCGACTGATTTCGGTGCGTTTGCCAAAGGATGTAAATTCGGCTTTCAGAGTCGTGTAATCAATGCGTAATTCTTCGACTTCAGATTTTAATGTGTTGATTTTCCGACTGGTACGCTCGCCAAAATGACTATTGGCAATATAAATCACGCCCAAAATCGCAATGTATATAAAATACGGAAGTAATCCCGCCGCACGGTCTTTCTCAAATAATGAAAAGACACTTTCTGTGGGTTTTTCGTCTTGTTTTTCCTCTGCCATAGTTTTGAAATTTTATCACATGATTCAGTTATAACTATCTGATAATCAATATTTTATGTGAATTAAATTCGTTCAGCAATTCGTAATTTTGCGCTACTTGCGCGCGTATTTTTTTCGATTTCTTGGGGCGATGCCAATATGGGTTTTCGGGTCATGACCCTGAACGGAATCAGTGGATTTCCGAACATATCTTTTTCAATTTCGCCAAATAATTTGCCTTTTGTCATCATGTTTTTGACGGGTCGGTCTTCGAGCGAATGATAGGACATGACCACGAATCGCCCGCCCGTTTTTAGCACCTCTGGAATGGTTTCCAGCATTTGCTCTAAAACCTTTATTTCGTCATTGACTTCGATACGTAACGCCTGAAAAACTTGGGCGAAGTACTTGAATTCCCGATGTTTAGGAGCAAATCTTTTGCAAACTTCTCGCAAGTCTTTGGTCGTTTCGATGGTTCGATTAATGCGTGCGCTGACGATTCCTTGGGCTAATGTTTTTGCATTTTTGACTTCGCCATAAAGCCCAAAAATCCGATGTAATTCCTTTTCTGAATAATTTTTGACAACCATTTTGGCAGTTTTTAGTTGATTTCTGTCCATTCGCATATCCAAATCTGCCTCAAACCGAAAGGAAAAACCTCGTTCGGCTTCGTCAATTTGGTGCGATGAAACACCCAAATCGGCTAAAATTCCATCGACTTTCGGTACGCCATATAATTTCAAGTAGCGTTGAAGATATTGAAAATTCGATTTAATGAATGTAAAGTTCTCATCTTCAATTTGTGCTGCATTTTTTTCCGCATCGTCATCTTGGTCAAACGCCAATAATCGCCCCGAATCCAGTTTTTCCAAAATCAAACGGCTATGTCCGCCGCCGCCGAAGGTCAAATCGACATAAATCCCGTCAGGTTTGATTGCCAGCCCGTTGAGGCATTCTATCGCCATGACTGGCGTATGATACTGATTCTGAAGCATTTGCTAAATATTCTTGTGCTAATTCAGAAAATTCGTTTTGGTCTTTAATTAAAAATTCATCGTAAAGTTCTGGATTCCAAATTTCTAAGCGATTTCCTACGCCTACGATGATGACATCTTTTGTAATTTTGGCATATTCCAATAATCGTTTTGGAATCAAAAATCTGCCTTGCGTATCGGTTTCGGTTTCGACCGTCCCACGCAAAAAATTGCGTTGAAATTTCCGATGTGCGACATTAAACTCGTTGAGCAAAGCTACTTTTTTATAAATAATTTCCCATTCCGAAATCGGATAAACCGTCAAACACGGCTCGAAACCACGCTGTAAAACAAGGGTTTGCGATTCCTCTGGCAGGCTGGCACGCATCCGAACGGGCAAGACTAAACGCCCTTTGGTATCGGTTTTCGCTTCGTATTCACCAGAAAAAACTACGCTCATATTCGTAAAATTTTACAGATAAGCAAAAGTAGGAACATTCTCCTAAAAATCCACCACATCGCTCCACTTTTTACCATTTTCTACCACATGGTTTTTTTATTGTAGAATGCCGTAAATTTTGTGCCAAAAATTTTGATTTTTAATATGAATTGAGCGAAGCAATTTCTGCGAGTAATGGAATAATAAAAACAAAACCCACGACTTTAGTCGTGGGTCTTTAGTGGTGGGTCTTTAGTGGTGGGTTTTTGGTGGTAGGTTTGTAGAAAATAAAGCCCACGACTTTAGTGGTGGGTCTTTAGTGGTGAGTTTTTGGTGGTAGGTTTGTAGAAAATAAAGCCCACGACTTTAGTCGTGGGTAAGGTTAAATTTGTATTTTGATTTAGGTATAAGTTATTGATTTTCAAATAATTACATTATTTTCATGTGAATTATTTAATTTTATGTATTACCCAATTAAGATGTTATAAACTCATATTTCCGTTTACGCTGACCAACTTGAGGAACATCGACACACGCAAATTAATCTCTTCGGGGGTCAAATCTTCGAGGCGTTCGGTGCCAAATCTTTCGACACAAAAGGAAGCCATTGCCGAGCCATAAATTACCGCTTTTTTCATATTTTCAAAGGTGGGGTCGTTGGTTTTTGCCAAATACGAAATAAATCCGCCGGCAAACGTATCGCCTGCGCCTGTGGGGTCGAAAACATCCTCCAGTGGCAGTGCTGGTGCATAAAACATTTCGTGTTCGCCAAAAAGCAATGCGCCGTGTTCGCCTTTTTTGATAATGACGGTTTTGGGGCCCATTTGTCGGATTTTTCTGGCAGCCCGCACTAAAGAATATTCTTTGGTTAATTGTCGGGCTTCTTCGTCATTGACCGAAACGACATCTACCAAACTCAACGTGTGCATCAAATCATCCCAAGCCACATCCATCCAAAAATTCATCGTATCCATCACAATTAGTTTAGGGCGATTTTTCAGACGTTGAATGACCGTACTTTGTACGCTGGGTGCTAAATTTCCGAGCATCAAATACTGACAATCTTGGTAGGATTCGGGAATCATGGGGTCGAAATCACCCAAGACATTTAGCTCCGTTACGAGGGTATCGCGTGCGTTCATGTCATTGTGATATTTGCCTGACCAAAAAAACGATTTTTGGTCTTCTTTGATTTGTAAACCCTTAGTATCCACGCCCTTAGACTGCAGAAATTCGATTTTTTCTTTCGAGAAATCGCCACCTACTACGGCAACAATATTAGATTTTTCGACAAAATAAGTCGAGCAAAGGGCAATATACGTGGCTGCCCCACCGATGATTTTATCGGTCTTTCCGAAGGGTGTTTCGATGGCATCATAAGCCACCGAGCCGACTGTTAATAAACTCATGGAATTTTATGGTTTAGAATCTTAGAGAACTCAAACGTACCGAAACTGGATAGCTTGCTTAAATTGATTCAAAGTTAGCATCTTATTGCCGAAAATACAGAATGTGCCTCAAAAATATACCACAACATGAACCAAAATGCGTACAATAATTTGAGGGCTAAAATATTTCAGAAAGTTGATTTTGGTCATTGCACCAAAAATAGCTATGTGTTAATTTTACGCTATAATGACGTTTAAACATCCTATTAAATTTGACTTTTTTTGACTTTGATTTGAATATAACTTGTTGATTATCAAATGATTAAGTTGTGAAAATCGTCTTAAAATAGAGCCACCCAAAAAATCACAAATTCCATGATAACCAATCGAATTACTGCCGAAGTATTAGGCAGCCACATTGAAGAGCTTGTTCGGTCTGCCACCGATTTAGAACAGTTATTGCAACCCAAAATCCGAGAAGTACGTGCCAGCCATCGCAAAAGTGCGACGAATTTGGCGCATTATTTGGCACTCCGAAAATATGACATCCGAGAATTGCAAGAAAATCTATCCGAATTTGGGGTCAGTTCCTTAGGTGGGGCAGAGGTAGCGGTTATGAAAAGTTTGCATAATTTATCAAAAATATTATATTTTTTTGCTAAGAAATCAGCCTATTTTAATACACCTCAACCGACTGATTTATCCTTCAAAACAGGTAAAAAAATTCTGAAACGAAATACCGACCGTTTGCTCGGAATTAGTCCCGAAAATCGGACGGTACGCATCTTGGTTACTTTGCCCAGCATGGCGGCTGAAAACTATGGATTTGTCAAGAATTTATTGGAAAAAGGCACGAACGCTGTCCGAATTAATTGTGCGCATGATTCGCCCGAAATATGGGCAAAAATGATTGAAAATGTGCAACTTGCGGAAATGGAAACAGGCAAAAAATGCCGCATTTTGGCTGACCTTGCTGGTCCCAAAATCCGAACGGGAGCAATGGCAAAAGGAGCAGAAATGATGCATTGGAGTCCGAAGAAAAACCAAGTTGGCGATATTATCCGTCCAGCCCGAATTTTATTGGCAGCAAACCCCGAAAATTATCCCGAACAAATCGCTCAAAGTGATGCCTTTTTGCCTTTATCCGAATCTTTTTTAAATACCATTTTGGAGGGAGATACCTTGCATTTTCAAGACCGAAGAATGAAAGACCGAAAAATTAAAATTATCAAAAAAACAGTTCACGGATTTTGGGGCGAATGTCATGCGGCTGCCTTCGTGGAGTCTGATACAAAATTAACCTTAGTACGTGAAAATAAGCATGAAATTAATACCGAAAGGGTTGGGAAATTACCTGCATTGGAAAATTATTTGATTTTACGACCCAATGACCCATTAATTTTGACCAGAAAACCAATTTTTGGAAAATCTGCCATTTATGACAAGGACGGAAATTTGAAATCGCCCGCACAAATTTCATGTACTTTTGAACAAATTTTTGAAGATGCAAAAGCAGGCGAAACGATTAAATTTGATGACGGAAAAATCGAAGGAATCATCGAGCAAATACTCGATGACCAAATGAAAATCCGCATCACGATGGCGAAAGAAAATGGTACAAAACTCAAAGCCGAAAAGGGTATTAATTTTCCTGATACACACCTGACAATCAATGGATTAACACCCAAAGATTTGAAAGATTTGGACTTTATGGCAAAACACGCCGATATTATTTCGATGTCTTTTGTCAATACGCCCCAGGATGTTTTGAACTTGCAGAGCGAACTCCGAAAACGAAAGGCAACCCAAAAAAGTATCGTCCTGAAAATCGAAACACTGACCAGTTTTAACAATTTGCCTGATTTATTACTGACCGCTATGCGAAGTGAATCGGTCGGCGTGATGATTGCCCGTGGCGATTTGGCGGTCGAATGCGGATGGGTACGCATGGCTGAAATTCAGGAAGAAATTTTATGGTTTTGTGAGGCGGCGCACATTCCCGTCATTTGGGCGACACAAGTGCTGGAAAATTTGGCAAAAAAAGGACTGCCTTCACGAGCAGAAATTACGGATGCCGCCGTATCGCAACGTGCTGAATGTGTGATGCTTAACAAAGGCGATTTCATCCCCAAAGCCATCGAAACCTTAGATAATATCTTGACCATTATGCAGATGCATCAGACCAAGAAAAAGGCACGATTACGCAGACTGAGCATTTCCGAAAATTTACAATTTGCGGATACAACGCCGCAGGATAAACCTCAAAAAGGCAAGTAAAAATATTCGGTCAAGCCAACGGTATAAATGGCTAAACCATATAGTGTATGTTGAACACAAACAACGCCTAAGGAACGATTATCGGTATAAGTCAGGGCAAATAAAAGCCCACCAAAGAAGGTCATAAGCAATGCCACCCAGTTCCAGAAAATAATGTGTGCAAAGGAAAACAGCAAGGCATTCACCACGAGAAAGATTTTTTTATCGGCAAATAAATCTTTGTAGCGATGAAAAAAATAGGTGCGATAAATCAATTCTTGTGGAATGACCGACCAAAGTGGGTATAAAAATAGGGTCATTATCCAAAAAATGGTATCTTTTTGGGGCGTAATGAATAAAATTTCAGGACGAAAAATCATAACAACCAAAATCAGAGCCACCAAATATGCCAGAAAACCCGTGAACATGGGCAACCAGTTGATGCGTTTCCAGCCCAACTTTTGGCGGTCGAAACCATTGTCTTTCAATAAGATATGAATAAAAATCCCAAATACGCCCAAAAGCGGAATGGATTTATGGACAGGAATCATGTCTAAGCCATACAGAAGCGGAATGACGACATAAACCAAGCATAGTTCGACCGTTCGGCTAATTTTATGGCTGATTTTGCGGTCTTGAGTGCGGTACAAAAGCATTTTTATAAATGAATAAAATATGAACGAATTTGGTTCAAAAAATATAAAATTTAATAAAAATGCAATATTACGAAAAAATAGGCGTAAAAAACCTCGTTTTTTTGTAAAAATCAAACGAGGTATTCATTTTTGATGAACGCATAAAAAAAATGTAGGGTTAAGTGATTTGCGCGCTCGTTTTGCCAAATCTGCGCTCTCGATTCTGGAATGATAAAAGGGCTTCGTAGAGGTGATTCTTGCGGAAATCAGGCCACAAAATATCGGTAAAAAACAGTTCGGAATACGCCAACTGCCAGAGTAAAAAATTACTGATTCGGTGTTCCCCACTTGTCCGAATGATGAGTTCGGGGTCTGGCATCATTCTGGTATTCAGGTATTTAGAAAATAATTCATCGTCAATTTGTTCGGGTTTAAGATGCCCCGCTTTGACTTCCGAAGCCACCGACCGCACGGCATTCAGGATTTCCCAGCGTCCGCTATAACTTAACGCCAAAACCAGCGTCATGCCGTCATTTTTTTCGGTGTCTTGGATGGTTTGTTGCAGACTTTGCTGGCAGTTTTGGGGCAGACTATCAGTATCGCCGATGGTTTTGAGGCGGATATTATTTTTCTGGAGCGTAGGCAATTCCTTGCGGATGGTCGTAACCAATAATTGCATCAGCGCATTGACTTCGGCTGTGGGGCGATTCCAGTTTTCGGTCGAGAAGGCATAAAGTGTCAGGTATTTAATGCCCAATTCGGCACAGCCCTCGGCGATTTCACGCACGGCTTGGATGGCGTTTTTGTGTCCAAAAATCCGTTTTGCGCCTTGTTTTTGCGCCCATCGTCCGTTTCCGTCCATAATGACGGCAATGTGCTGGGGTAATCTTTCGGGATTGATTTGGTCTTTCATGCCTACTTTATCGTTAATAAACGTATTTGTTTTTCAGTGGATTTATTAGGATTGATTGCAAAAATATTCGCTCGGATTGCTCTCAAATAGCGCAAGTTACGAAAAGCACTTGCCTTTTGAAGTCAATCTTTCAGCCACCAAAACGTATCAAAATTATTTTAACTAAAATTAACAAATATGCAAACTGGCGTTTTTTTTGTGGGGTCTCCACGGCTAAACAAAAAGCAGGACGAAGTTCAACAAAAAAAAACTATTTTTGGAGTATTATTTGTGTTATATTCTGTACCTTAATGTCATAAAATAAACTACTTTAGATGAATCAAAAAGTTCCTAATTTATTGCCTTTGTTTCTTGCCTTTGTACTACTCATAGGATTTTTGGCTTTAGGAAAGTGGTATGTATCTGGGCAGGAATTAAATCAACTATTGCACGAACGCAACATCCTGAATATTTCGGGGCGACAGCGTACTTATTCTCAAGAAGTTACAAAGTATGCACTCGAATTACACCCGTTCAGTGCGGATACGATGACAAATGAGCAAGTACAAAAAATTGTTTCCGAATTTGACAAAATTATCACGAATTGGTCAAAAGATTATCTTTTGTTGGTAAATCATGAGCAAAATTCGGCGCAGATGCAAAAATTATTTGGCAAACAAGAGAAATATTACCAAATCTTGTTCAAAAATAGTCGATTTTTAATCTCTGCTTATCAAGCTCAAAATGTACAAACAGAAGCCATAAAAAGTGCCATCGAACAGATTTTGGCACATGAAGTTCATTTTTTGAGAACTGCTGATGAAATCACGAGATTTTATATCGTACAATCTTCAAATCATCGCTTCCACAGAAATGAAATCCTATTCTTAGGACTTTTTCTGATTTTAGTCATTTTGGGAGCTGGTCTGATGTATTTCTTTGCAAATCGAATTATCAAACGTTCTTTCGGAAAATTAGCCGAGCAAAATAATGCGCTCAAGTTACAAGAACAATCCTTGTTGGCATCCGAAGAGGAATTGCGCCAACAAACCGAAGAATTACGCACCATTAATGATAAATTAACAGAAAATCAGCAGGAACTTTCCGAAAACATACAGTTCCAAGAGGCACTCCTGAAATCTGCGGGCGTAATGATTATTTCGACCGATACCGAAGGAATGATCACGGGTTTTAATCCGTTGGCGGAGGAATTATTGGGTTATCAAGCCGAAGAATTAGTCGGCAAACAAACGCCTGCGGTTTTCCATGATTTAGAGGAAGTTGTGGAAGTTGCCGCCGAATTATCGGAAAAATATCAGACGGTTATCGAACCGGGATTTGAGGTGTTTGCGTATCCTTCGCGTGAATTTGGGGTTATTTTTGAACGGGAATGGACGTATATCGCCAAAAATGGGCGTAAATTCCCCGTTAATTTGACCATTAGTGCCATAAAAGATGCACAAAATGAAACAATTGCCTATTTGGGTATTGCCTCTGATATTTCGGAACAAAAACGAATCGAAGCCGAAAAAGAAGGTTTTTTGAAAGATTTGAGCCAAAGTAAAGAGTTTTTGAGCAAGGCTTTATTTGACTTGCGAACCCGCCAAGTTGAATTGCAACGTCTTTCGTGGGTCGCCAAACATACCACCAACGCAGTCATTATCAGCGATAAAAACGGCATGATTGAGTGGGTTAATGAAGGTTTTACCAAGATAACAGGCTATAAACCAGAAGAAGTAATTGGAAAAAAACCGGGCAGAATCTTACAAGGCAAGGATACCGACCCCGAAACGGTGGCTTTGTTGCGCCAGAAAATTGCCGATGCCCAGCCAGTCAATGTTGATATTTTGAATTATACCAAAGACCAACGACCGTATTGGCTTAATTTGGACATCACGCCCATTTTTAGTAAACGAAATACGCTGACTAATTTTATTGCGATTGAATCGGATATTACCCAGCGGATTTTGGAAAAGGAATATCTCGCCAACATGGTCGAAAAGCTCAATACTTCGCAGGAAGAACTCAAGCAACAAACCGAAGAAATCAAGGCGACAAATTCCAAATTAATGGAACAGGAAGCCGAGCTTGCCAAAGCCTTGACTCGACAGGAACAACTTTGGAATGCCCTGAATCAGAGTTCGTTAGTGTCAATTACGAATCTGAAAGGCGAAATCCTGGAGGCGAACGAACGTTTTTGTCAGGTTTCGGGATATGCCATCGAAGAACTGAAAGGACAAAATCATAGCATCATCAATTCGGGCTATCACCCCAAACAATTCTGGAAAGAAATGTGGCAAATTATCGGCAGAGGCGATACGTGGCGTGGCGAAATCTGCAATCGCTCCAAAAGTGGCGAACTCTACTGGGTGTATTCGGTCATTAATCCGATTTTGAATACTGAAGGAAAAATTTATCGGTATTTATCCATCCGAAACGTCATTACCGAACGCAAAAAACTGGAACAACAAGTCAGACGAGATAGCAAATCGTTGGAGCGCAAAAATAAGGTCATTTTGGCAAACCAAATCCTGCTCGAAGAAAAAAATAAAGCCATCTCGGATAGCATCAATTATGCTTCTCGGATTCAGAAGGCAATGCTTCCAGATACGGCTGAATACCAGCTATTTATGCCCGAACATTTTGTATTTTACAAGCCTCGTGATGTCATTTCGGGCGATTTTTATTGGTTCAGCAAAAAAGAAGACCACATCGTTATTGCGGTCGCTGACTGCACGGGGCATGGCGTTCCCGGTGCGATGATGAGCATGATAGGCAATGAGTTATTTTATTTATTTATTCAGGTATTGGGTATTTCTGCGCCAGAATCTATCTTGGACGAGGTCAATAAAGCGGTCCGACGGACGCTCCGCCAAAGCCAAAACAAAAACCGAGATGGCATGGAAGTTTCTTTGTGTATTATTAACACGAAAACTAAAAAACTCGAATTTGCAGGCGCAAAAAGTCCATTAATTTACATTCAGAATAATGAACTCAAGAGATTAAGAGGGAGTAAGTTTCCCGTAGGAGGCTATTCGGGAACTGAGCAAATGGTTTACCACACGCATACGGTCAAAATTGATGTGCCGACACACATTTATATGTATTCGGATGGCTTTCAAGACCAATTTGGTGGCAAAGACGGACAAAAATATATGTCTGTGAATTTCAGGCATTTATTACATCGAATTCATCAAGAACCCCTTGAAAAACAAGCATTGATGCTCGAATTGGAATTAGCCGAATGGCGTGGCAAAAGCAAACAAGTTGATGATATTTTGGTGGTCGGAATTAAACTTGATTTGACCGAAAAGGACTCCAATGATTATCCGAAAAATCATAATACCGAAAAGGATTCAAAGTAATTTTGGATGCGTCTGTCTTGCAAAAAACTATTATCCGAAAGTACCAAAAGTTGATAAATCCGATTTTGATAAATATGAATTTCGCACTGGACATAAACTTTTTCGGCATTGATAAACTTAGCACTCATGCCGTTGGCTGATGAATACGGACTGGAGGATTGCACCTCGCCGTGTTGTGCCAATACCTGAAAAATAGTTTCTGCCATGTCTTTTTGTTGCTTGGTATTCAGGCTTTTGTCTAATTGTGTAACTACCACACAATATGCCGTATTTTTGTTCTTTGCCCGATATTGCCACGTCATGTATTTGCCTTGTTTTTGTTCAATCGTGGGCGGGTTGGGGAAGGCAATCTGGAAGCCCATATCTTGATACGAATACACCTGATACGTCCTGCCTTGTCCGTAAATTATTGCCGTATGGAGTAGCATTAATAGGAAAGTCCAAGCAAATTTTGTCGTTTTCATAGTGCGATTTTTTGATGAATGTGAATCTGTTGCGGAATTGAAGTACCTGACAAAGTAATTAGGAATTTGAATTTTGTATAAAAAACTGATTTTCAAGTGAGTATAATATTTCAATTTTTGCTATGTGATGCCGTGTGCTTTTTAATGGTTTGAATATAATGGATTTTCGCCCAAAAAAATTCCTGCAAATACTTTTTTTTGTATCTTATGCCCTCCAAACTTCGTGATTTCATCAATGCTATGTGGACACCTATTGTTTTCGTTCGATTGACCGTCTGGCTGATTATCGGAATTAGTATGTACTTAATTTTTGAGCCAAAATTTGATTTTTGGATAGAAATTTTCGGATTCATGCTTTTGATTTATGCCTTATGCCTGAAAAAATCTCAAAAATCAGCACAAAAAGATTATTTTTCAGGGATGTTGGGTATGATGGCTTTTTGGATAGTTTTACTGTTCGGAATGACACTTACCGACCTGCGAACGCCAGCCCGCAATCCGATGCACCTGATAAACTGCTCGGATTCTATCACGCATCTAAAAGTTATCTTGACTTCCGACCTGACCGCAAAGCCAAAATCGTACAAAGCGGAAGCCAAAATTATTCAGTATTTTGCTGATAATCAATGGGTTGAAACTGATTCTAAGATTTTGATATATTTCCAAAAGTCCGCCAAGTTTGCCGATTTTCGGTACGGTACGAAAGTGATTATCAAGGGAACGCCTCGTCTAATAGAAGCCCCGACAAATCCAGAAGCCTTTGATTATCAACGCCATCTGAAATATCAAGGCATTTATCATCAAATGTACGTTCCTGATTATTCTGCCCAAAAAATGGGAACTGCACCGCCTTATTTTTTGATGGATTTTGCCTTGCAAATTCGCCGAAAATGTGCCGAAATATTTTCTAATTATCTCGAAAATCCACGCACCGCAGGCATTATCAAAGCCTTGATTTTGGGTATCAAAACGGGAATTGATAACGAACTTCGGGAGCAATATGCTTCGGCAGGCGTGATGCACATTCTGGCAGTTTCGGGCTTGCACGTAGGGATTATTTTCAAAATTATCGAGTGGTTTTTGGGCTTTCTGAACCGAACACGGCGCGGAAAATTGATTTTTGCCTTGCTGATGACCTTGATTTTGTTTTTTTACGCCTTAATTACGGGCTTTTCGCCTTCGGTCGTCAGGGCGGTGGTAATGTTTTCTTGCGTTACGTGGGCAAATGCAACGCAAAGAGTATCAAGCACTTACAATACGATTGCTTTTTCGGCATTCGTGATGTTATGTTACGACCCGTATTTTCTGACGCAAGTTGGTTTTCAACTTTCGTATTTGGCGGTCATCGGGATTGTTTATTTTTATCCCAAATGGCATTATCGCTGGACTCCGCCCAACCGTGTGAGCCGTTTGATTTGGGAACTCATGTTGGTTTCGATGTGCGCCCAAATCACCGTAACGCCACTTAGTTTGCTGTATTTCAATCAGTTTCCTGTTTATTTCCTGCTGGCAAATGTGTTGATTGTGCCGTTTATTTCGCTCTTTATTGGGCTGGGCTTAGGCATTTTGGGCGTTGCTGTGTTTGAGGCGTGGTCAGCAGTTTTGCCAAAACTTCTGGGACAAGTATTGGATATATTGCTCAATGGAATGAATCATAGTTTGTTCATTATCAATAAGTTACCTCATCATTTAATCCAAAATATTTCCATCACATTTTTTGAAATGTGTCTGCTTTATGGCATTATTATCAGCGTAACGTGCGTGTTTGTTCTTCGGCGATTTTGGATAATTTATCTGGTAATCGGATGGGTCGCCGTATTTGTGAGTTTCAATTTATATCATTACAAAGTGTCTTCTGAACAAAAACTTTTGTCAATTTATAACCTCAAATCTTCTCATGTGGGATTAATTGACGGACATCAGGGTATTTTTATTGCCGATTCACTCACAATTCATGACAAAAAACAGTTTGAAAGTCAAATTTTAGGGCATTGGCGCAATAAAGGCATTAAAGAAATAAAGTGTTTAACGTTTGAAGATGTAATGTGTAATGAATTTGCTTTTTATGTCAAATTTAATAAAAAGATTTTGTTACTGAATGTCAATGCGCCAAGCATTGACCTTTCAAAATTGCCTGATGCCGATATTTTCATCGTACCAGTTCGGTTCAGTTATTTCTTTAAAAAATTAAACGAAAAACAGTTCAAACATATCATTGTTACGGGAGTTCGACCTTATCATTCGGTGGATGCCTTGGAATTAGTGCTGACTTCCAAAGCCGAAAAAATCACGTTGATTGCCCAAAATCAATATTTTGAACAAAGATATTAAGTCGTTTTATTTTGGGATAAATTATTGTCTTACAAATATTTAATTTGAAAACCAATAATTGTATTTTTCTAAGAAATAAAATCGCTTTGTAAAGAACTTACGTAAGAAAGTCAAAAAATATTCCCGAAATATTGTACGCAAAACAATCCGCCCTTACCTTTGTGCAACCGAATTTTATGACACTTGTCATTTTTTATTCAAATCATGTATATTTTTTTTGTATCACCTTTACTGCTGTTTAGTTCATAAATCAAACAAACCATCATTCCTATGTATTTTTCAAGTTCAGTTTATTCGTATCCTATCACGGACGCAGCGAAGTTTTTTAGTCAGAAAGACAAAAAACCAGCGCAAAGTTTAAGTTTGTCATCCGAATCATTGCCCAAAATGAAGGCGACTCCGTCTATGGCTAAGGAAAAACCTAACTCTAACTAAATCAATAATTTACGAATAAAAACACGCCCAAAAAGCCTTTATCTATTTCGGATGAAGGCTTTTTTGAAGGTTATTTTTTATGCCTGCCAAGTTTTCAAACTTCGGGAGGTTTCGTATGTGCATTTAATATTAAATATGTTTATCAAGTTGGAGCGTTTCGGTATCATTAAGGAGTTTTTCGGCGCGATGTACGTGATCTTCATTGCCTTGAAAAACGACCAGATATTTGCCGACTTGGAGATGTTTTTGATAGGACAAAACGCCTTCTTTGCCTACGC